>NZ_NPFL01000019.1:0-450987 GCF_002259075.1 Rhodococcus sp. 15-725-2-2b
GGAAACGCCCGGTCCCATTCCGAACCCGGAAGCTAAGCCCTCCAGCGCCGATGGTACTGCACTCGACAGGGTGTGGGAGAGTAGGACACCGCCGAACACCCGTTGTAAGAAGGGGACCCACCTGGTGGGTCCCCTTCTTGCGTTTGTACCGAAATCCGAAAGGACGCCCGTGTCGGAAGACAACAACGATCGTCGCCCCTCCCGAGGGGACGGCGGCAACCGCCCGAGCGAGTCCCGAGACCGCAACCCCCGCGCTCAGGACCGCCGCGGAGACCCGCGTCGCTCGGACGGTCCTCCTCGCAGGCGCGGCGGTGAAGGTGGATTCTCCGGAGATCGGCGCGGAAACAGCGCATCGTCGGACCGTCGACCGCCGCGTCCGGATGAACCGGATCTGCCCGACGAGGTCGAAGCCGGGCAGCTCGAGCCGGCAGTGCGCCGAGATCTGTTGAGCTTGGACAAGAACAATGCCACTGCTGTGGCCCGTCACCTCGTGATGACCAGCAGACTGCTCGACGACGATCCGCAGTTGGCGCTACTGCACGCGCGCGCTGCTCGTCAGCGTGCCGGTCGTATCGCTGTAGTCCGTGAGACCGCAGGTATCGCGGCGTACCACGCTGGTGAGTGGGCCGAAGCGTTGTCCGAGCTTCGCGCTGCCCGACGCATGGCAGGCGGGCCGGGTCTGATCGCTGTGATGGCCGACTGCGAGCGCGGACTGGGACGTCCCGAGCGCGCTATCGAACTCGGTCGCAGCGACGAGGCGCGTGAGCTGACCGGTGAGGAAGCGGCGGAGCTTCGGATCGTCGTGGCAGGTGCGCGGATGGACCTGAACCAGTACGACCAGGCCGTCGTCACGCTGCAGACCCCGGACCTCGACGCGTCGCGATCCGGAACCGCTGCCGCGCGCCTGTTCTACGTCTACGCCGATGCGCTGGTTGCTGCAGGTCGCGTCGATGAAGGTGTGAAATGGTTCCTCAACGCTGCTGCGGCCGATGTCGATGGTGAGACCGACGCCGAAGAGCGGGTCGAGGAGCTGTCCGGAGGCAGTCAGTGACGTTGCTACGCGACGCCCACGACGTTCTGCTGCTCGACCTCGACGGCACCGTCTACGCCGGCAAGGATCCCATTCCCGGTGCAGTCGAAGCATTGTCGGGTGGGGCCGAGAAGCAGTACTTCGTCACCAACAATGCCAGTCGTGCTCCCGAGGACGTCGCCGAACATCTAGGTAGTCTCGGCTTCGCTACCTCAGCAGAGTTCGTCGTCACCAGTTCCGAGGCGGCCGCTCGGGTACTCGCGGGCAAGGTGGACCCGGGCTCACGGGTGCTCGTCGTCGGCACTGACGCATTGGCGAACGAGATCACCAAGGTCGGTCTGGAGCCGGTCAGGTCTGCCGACGACGATCCCGTGGCCGTGGTGCAGGGGCACTCCGTCGATACAGACTGGAAGATGCTTGCCGAGGCTGTCCTCGCCATCCGGGCGGGTGCGCTGTGGGTGGCTACGAACATCGACGCCACCTTGCCGACCGAGCGAGGACTCGTGTTGGGGAACGGCTCGATGGTCGCGGCGGTTCGCAACGCCACCGATATCGAGCCCATCGTGGCAGGCAAGCCGGCCGCCCCGATCATGCACGACGCCATCGAGCGCAGCGGAGCACGCGCGGCCCTGGTCGTCGGAGACAGGCTCGACACCGACATCGCTGGTGCGAACGAAATCGGTCTGCCGTCGCTGCTGGTGTTGACCGGCGTCAGTACCGCTGCCGAGTTGCTGCATGCGCCTCGGCATCTGCGCCCCACTCACATCGGCCTCGATCTCGGAGTCCTGAACAAGGACGAAGTGGCGTCGAGCGTCGGCAGCAAGACCGGTTGGACGGTCGCCATCGACGACGAGGTGCTCTCGGTGCAGTACGGCGGGGACGGTACGCCCGATGCGTTCGAGGGTGCGCTTGCCACACTGCACGTCGCCTGGTCCGGCTCGGCCTTCTCGGATATTCGCTTCGAGGGGGATGGACTCGGCGATCTGCGTTCGCTGCTCGGGTGCTGATACCGCGTTCGACAGCAGTGTTCCGAGAGCGGCGGCGATCGGGCGTACGTCGGACCCATCCGATAGCGTGAGAGGCGATGAGCGCGTCTATTCCACTACCAGGACAGCACCGGCCGAGCGGTGCAGGCGATGAGTCGTCTGCAGATCCGGACACTGTTCGCACCGAAGTTACCTCGCTGCTGAATCAACTCACGATCGAGTCGACTTCCCACGAGGAATCCGAGGCTGTGGATTCCGACGCCCTTGCGCGCGACGCGAGTCTGCTCGACCGCGCGCACGAGGTACTCGTGCGCGCCCTGACCACCGTCGACAAGACCTGACGTGGCTCGTCGCGCACGGGTCGACGCCGAGCTGGTTCGTCGTGGACTCGCCCGATCTCGCGAGCACGCTTCGGAGCTGATCGAAGCGGGCCGGGTGAAGATCGCCGGGACGGTGGCCTCGAAGCCCGCGACCGCGGTGGAACCGGGCACACCGCTGCTGGTGGCCGAAGAAGACAACGAGGTCTCGTGGGCCTCCCGCGGCGCGCACAAATTGCTCGGCGCTCTCGACGCATTCGAGCCGCTCGGGCTGACCGTCGAGCGTGCACGTTGTCTGGACGCCGGTGCATCCACCGGTGGCTTCACCGACGTGCTTCTCAGTCGAGGTGTGCGTGAAGTGGTCGCCGTCGACGTGGGATACGGGCAGCTGGTGTGGCGTCTGCAATCCGACGACCGCGTTCATGTCATCGACCGCACCAACGTTCGGTCGATCGATGCGGAGACGATCGGTGGACCGGTGGACGTGATCGTCGCAGACCTGTCGTTCATCTCGCTCAAGCTCGTTCTTCCCGCATTCGTTGCCTGCTCGAAGTCGGGTACCGACATGGTGTTGATGGTCAAGCCACAGTTCGAGGTCGGCAAGGATCGAGTGGGTTCCGGAGGTGTGGTGCGCGATCCTGCGCTGCGCGCCGAGGCCGTCGAGGACGTGGCGAAGGCGGCCGTCGCCTCGAATCTCACGGTGCAAGCTGTGGCGGCAAGCCCACTGCCGGGGCCGTCGGGCAATGTCGAGTACTTTTTGTGGCTGAGGGCAGGTGTGGGCGAGGACTCGCCACGCGCCGACATCACGGAACTCGTCCGGCTCGCGATCGAGGAAGGACCACAGTGACTCCGTCCCAGTCAGCACCGGAACGGGAGTCGACTCGAGAGATTCTTCTCGTCGCCCATCCAGGTCGACCGGACATCGCCGAAACCGCGCGTCGGGTGGGCAAGGTCTTCGATGAAGCGGGCATCTGCCTCCGTGTGCTCGTCGACGAGGTCGAGCCATCGAAGATCGAAGCCTCCGATACGGAGGAACACGACCATGTGTTCGTCGCAGACATGAAGCTCAACGTCGTCGAGTTCGGACCGGACGCAGCCGCCGGCTGCGAGATGGTCCTCGTGCTCGGTGGTGACGGGACCTTCCTGCGCGCAGCCGAGCTCGCGCAAGCGGCCTCGATACCGGTGCTCGGCATCAACCTCGGGCACGTCGGGTTCCTGGCCGAGGCCGAGGCCGACCACCTCGAAGGTGCCCTCGCCCGCGTCATCGCCGGGGATTACCGCATCGAACAACGCATGACGTTGGACATTGCGATTCGCGTGGGCGATCAGGTGGTCGATCGGGGCTGGGCACTGAACGAAGCGAGCATCGAGAACGGGT
The DNA here is from genome assembly GCF_002259075.1 of Rhodococcus sp. 15-725-2-2b. Classification (NCBI taxonomy): domain Bacteria; kingdom Bacillati; phylum Actinomycetota; class Actinomycetes; order Mycobacteriales; family Nocardiaceae; genus Rhodococcus; species Rhodococcus sp. 15-725-2-2b. The sequence goes on from NZ_NPFL01000019.1 coordinate 3,712, forward strand.
CGCGGCTCGGGGTGCTCGAGGTCGTGCTCGAAGTCGATGGGCGCCCGGTGTCCGCATTCGGGTGCGACGGCGTTCTGATCTCGACGCCGACGGGCTCGACGGCCTACGCGTTCTCGGCTGGTGGGCCTGTGGTCTGGCCGGAACTCGAAGCGATATTGGTCATTCCGAGCAACGCGCACGCTTTGTTCGCGCGGCCGCTCGTCACCAGCCCCGAGTCGATCATCGCGGTCGAGATCGATGCGGGCGGACACGCAGGATTCGTATTCTGCGATGGCAGGCGCACACTGAGCCTGCCGGCAGGTGCTCGCGTCGAGGTGGTGCGGGGAGCGTCACCGATCAAATGGGTTCGACTCGATTCGGCACCGTTCGCCGATCGCATGGTCAAGAAATTCGAACTGCCCGTTACCGGGTGGCGGGGGAGAGCGAGGTAGGAATGCTCGAAGAGATTCGGATCGACAGCCTCGGAGTCATTTCCGGTGCCAGCGCACAGTTTCACGAGGGGCTGACCGTACTCACCGGCGAGACCGGTGCGGGTAAGACCATGGTGGTCACCAGTCTGCACCTGTTGTCGGGTGCCCGCGCCGACGCAGGCCGGGTTCGGCTCGGCGCACAGCGTGCTGTCGTGGAGGGGCGATTCAGTACCGACACCGCGTCGGAGCAGGTGATCGACGACGTCGACAAGGTGCTCGAGTCCTCGGGAGGTCAACGCGACGAGGACAATTCGATCATCGCCGTGCGTACCGTCAACTCGGACGGTCGCTCGCGTGCGCACCTCGGTGGGCGCAGCGTGCCCGCATCGGTGCTGTCGAACTTCACCGACTCGCTGCTGACCGTGCACGGTCAGAACGACCAGCTGCGGCTGCTGCGTCCCGATCAGCAACTCGGCGCGCTGGACAGATTCGCCGGGGACGCGGTGGCGTCCCTGGTGTCGAAGTACCGCACCGCGCGCAAGACGTGGCTCGACGCGCGCAACGAGCTGATCGACCGCACCGAACGCAGCCGCGAGCTGGCGCAGGAAGCCGATCGGCTGCAGTTCGGCCTGCAGGAGATCGACTCTCTGGCACCGGAGCCGGGTGAAGATCGCTCCGTGGCCGAGGATGTGCGTCGGCTGGGGGACCTCGATTCGCTGCGTGAGACCGCGGAAGGTGCCTCGGCAGCACTCGTCGGGAGTACCGAGGAGGCGTCGGACGCGGCGTCCGCGCTGTACCTGCTGGGCGAGGCTCGCTCTCGCCTCGAACATGCCGAGGACGCAGCACTGACCGAGCTGTTGCCGCGACTGAACGACGCGATGGCGATCGTGGGCGACATCGGGGCAGACCTCACCTCGTACTTGACGGATCTGCCGTCCGATCCGGGTGCCCTCGACACGATCCTGAACCGGCAGGCCGAGCTGAAGTCGTTGACGCGTAAGTACGCCGCCGATGTAGACGGTGTCATCGCGTGGGCGGAGGACGCCCGTGAGCGACTCTCGCACATCGACACCTCGGCCGATGCTCTCGCCGAGTTGAGCGCCAAGGTCGACGCGGCTGCGATCGACGTCGCGGCGGCTGCGTCGAAGCTCAGTGCGGCTCGTGCGAAGGCCGCTGTGAAGCTCTCGAAGGCGGTGAGCGTCGAGCTGGCGGGCCTGGCGATGGGAAAGGCCAAGCTGCAGATCGATGTTCGCGCACTTCCGGCCGGGCCGTCCGACACGGCACCGATAGTCGTGGACGGGGCCGAACTTCATGCCGGTGGCAACGGCGTCGACGAGGTCGAGTTTCGTCTGTCCGCGCACGACGGTGCCCAGGCGCTTCCGATCAGCAAGAGTGCATCGGGCGGTGAGCTCTCGCGGGTGATGTTGGCACTGGAAGTGGTGCTGGCGGGCTCGGACAAGGGTGCGACGATGGTCTTCGACGAGGTCGACGCCGGAGTCGGTGGTCGCGCGGCCGTCGAGGTCGGGCGTCGACTCGGCCGGTTGGCTCGCACACACCAGGTCATCGTGGTCACCCACTTGCCGCAGGTCGCTGCGTTCGCCGATACCCACCTGGTGGTCGACAAGACCGACGCCAAGAAGGGCGCGGCGAACAGCGGCGTCAGAACGTTGTCGTCGTCGGAGCGGGTCGTCGAGCTCGCGAGAATGCTCGCGGGGCTGGACGACACGGAGACCGGACGTGCGCATGCCGAGGAGCTGCTGGCCACGGCAAACGCCGATCGAGCCGCGTTGTAACTTTTGGTGCTGATGTGATCAGTGTGGTAGTTGTTTCGGCGCGCCTCCGTCGCCGGGCGTGTCGATCGGGTCATCATGGTCCTCATGAAGATGCCGGCTCTGCTGTCACGTAGTCAGGATTCGCTGCCCGGAATCACCGGTATCGCGCGAGTCGATCGCAACACGGCCAAGCTCCTCAAACGGGTCGGCCCGGGCGACATCGTCGTGCTCGACGAGCTCGACCTCGATCGCCTGACCGCCGATGCGCTCGTGGAGGCGGGGGTGCTGGCGGTGGTCAACGCGTCGCCGTCGATCTCCGGGCGCTATCCCAACCTCGGTCCCGAGGTCATCGTCGCCAACGGAATCACCTTGATCGACTCGGCCGGCACCGAAGTCTTCAAGAAGATCAAGGACGGCACCAAGATCCGCCTCAACGACGGCGGCGTCTACACCGGCGATCGTCGTCTCGCCAAGGGCGAGGAGCAGAGCGAAGCCGAGATCTCCGACAAGATGATCGAGGCCAAGACGGGCCTGGTCGACCATCTCGAAGCGTTCTCGGGCAACACGATCGAGTTCATCCGAACCGAGAGTCCGTTGCTCATCGACGGAGTCGGCGTGCCGGACATCGACATCGACCTCGAGGGCCGTCACGTGGTAATCGTCGCAGACGGACCCGGTCACGCCGAGGATCTGAAGAATCTCAAGCCGTTCATCAAGGAGTACTCGCCCGTCATCATCGGCGTCGGTGCGGGTGCCGACACCGCGATGAAGGCGGGCCATCGCCCCGACCTCATCGTCGGCGATCCCGAGGACGTCACTGCGCAGACGCTCAAATGCGGTGCAGAGGTTGTGCTTCCGGCGGATTCCGACGGACACGCGCAGGGTCTCGAGCGCATTCAGGATCTCGGTATCGGTGCCATGACGTTCCCGGCCACCGGTGCCGCTGCCGACCTCGCGCTGTTGTTGGCCGATCATCACGGGGCCTCGCTCATCGTGTCGGTGGGTAGCCCGGCCAGCCTGGACGAGTTCTTCGATCGTGGTCGACGCAACACCAATCCGGCCGCATTCATGACGCGTCTGAAGGTCGGTGCCAAGTTGGTCGACGCCAAAGCTGTTGCGACGCTGTACCGCAGCCGTGTGTCCGGCGGTGCGATCGCGCTGTTGATTCTGGCAGCGCTCGTTGCCGTGATCGTGGCGTTGGCCGTGTCCAACATCGGCGGTGAAGCGTTGGATTGGGCAATCGATCTGTGGAACCGGTTCGCTCTGTGGTTCCAGGGGTTGCTTTCGTGATTTCGCTTCGCCAACATGCCATTTCGCTGGCAGCGGTCTTCGTGGCCCTGGCCATCGGCATCGTGCTCGGTTCGGGTCTGCTCTCGAGCGGTCTGGTGTCGGGCCTTCGAGACGACAAGACCGGCCTCGAAACTCAGGTGGACGATCTGGAGGCGACCAACAATCGCCTGGGTGAGCAGCTCAACTCGGCCGACGGCTTCGACGCCGCGGTTTCGGGCCGAGTGTTGCGGGATACGTTGGTCGATCGCAGCGTCGTGGTGATCACCACCCCGGACGCCGACCCCGGGGACGTGGACGGAGTCACGCGGTCGATCGGAGCCTCGGGCGCCACCGTCACCGGTCGGGTGTCGCTGACCGATTCGTTCGTCTCCGCTGCGAACGGCGACGATCTTCGGACGCGTCTGACCAACGTCATTCCGGCCGGCGTGCAGTTGCGCACCGGCGCGGTGGACCAGGGCAGTCTCGCGGGGGACCTGCTGGGTTCGGTGTTGCTGCTGAACGCCGAGACCGCCCAGCCGCAGTCGACTCCCGAGGAGCTCTCGCTGGCACTGGAGACGCTGCGCAGCGGCGGGTTCATCGCGTACGACAACGGTGCCGTCGCACCCGCACAGTTGGCTGTGGTCGTCACCGGTTCCGGTACCTCGGACGTGGAGGACGGCAATCGCGGGGCCATCGTCGCCCGCTTCGCGGGAGCCCTCGATTCACGTGGTGCAGGCGCGGTACTGGCCGGTCGCTCCGGTGCGGCCGAGGGCAACGGTTCCATCGCTGTCGTGCGAGCCGATTCGGCGCTGTCGTCCGCTCTCAGCACGGTCGACAACGTCGACCGTGAAGCAGGACGGATCACCACCGTTCTCGCCTTGGCGGAGCAGCTGGACGGCGCGTCCGGCCGTTACGGCACCGGAGCCAATGCCAACGCCGTGACCGTCGGAGCGCCGGCGAGCTGATCGTCGTACGAACGCGCGTGTCGTTGGCGGTGAGGTAGGTACTGGTGTTACCGTGAAGTCCCGTGGGTAGCAGGCCCAATTTCCACGCTTCACCTCTCTTATCAGCCCCCTGATAGGAGCAAGCCCTGCAGACTCGTCACGGGAGCCTCATTGTCACGCCTTCAGTCGCGTTCCGACACCAAGCACATTTTCGTCAGCGGGGGCGTCGCGTCCTCGCTCGGAAAAGGCCTGACGGCATCGAGCCTCGGCCAGCTACTGACCGCACGCGGACTGCGCGTGACCATGCAGAAGCTCGATCCTTACCTCAACGTCGATCCCGGCACGATGAACCCGTTCCAGCACGGTGAGGTCTTCGTCACCGAAGACGGATCCGAGACGGACCTCGACGTCGGACACTACGAGCGGTTCCTCGACCGTGATCTGTCCGGTTTCGCCAATGTCACCACCGGCCAGGTCTACTCGACGGTCATCGCCAAGGAACGCCGCGGTGAGTATCTGGGCGACACCGTTCAGGTCATCCCGCACATCACCGACGAGATCAAGCGTCGCATTCTCGCGATGAACGGCCCCGACCTACAGGGTCACCAGCCGGACGTCGTGATCACCGAAATCGGCGGCACCGTCGGCGATATCGAGTCGCAGCCGTTCCTCGAAGCCGCGCGTCAGGTGCGCCACGACGTCGGCCGAAACAATGTGTTCTTTCTGCACGTGTCGCTGGTTCCGTTCCTGGCTCCGTCCGGTGAACTCAAGACCAAACCAACCCAGCACTCCGTCGCGGCGCTGCGCAGCATCGGTATTCAGCCCGACGCATTGATCCTGCGTTGCGATCGCGACGTACCGCCAGGATTGAAGAACAAGATCGCGCTGATGTGCGACGTCGACGTCGACGGCTGCATCTCCACGCCCGACGCGCCGTCGATCTACGACATTCCCAAGGTGCTGCACAAGGAAGGCCTCGACGCGTACGTCGTTCGTCAGCTCGGTCTGCCGTTCCGTGATGTGGACTGGACCATCTGGGGTGGACTGCTCGAGCGTGTTCACCAGCCGCGTGAGACCGTGCGCGTCGGTCTGGTCGGCAAGTACGTGGACCTGCCCGACGCGTACCTGTCGGTCACCGAGGCGCTGCGTGCAGGCGGATTCGCTCATCGCGCGAAGGTCGAGATCAAGTGGGTCCCATCCGACGAGTGCTCGACGCCCGCCGGCGCGCAGGCCGCGTTGGGCGATGTCGATGCCGTGCTCATTCCCGGTGGCTTCGGTATCCGCGGTATCGAGGGCAAGCTCGGGGCCATCGAGTTCGCACGTACGCGCAAGATTCCGTTGCTGGGGTTGTGCCTCGGGTTGCAGTGTGTCGTCATCGAGGCGGCTCGTTCGGTCGGTCTGACGGACGCCAACTCCGCCGAGTTCGACCCGGACACCAAGGATCCGGTGATCTCCACGATGGCCGATCAGGAAGATGCCGTCGCCGGTGACGCCGATCTGGGCGGCACGATGCGTCTCGGTGCCTACCCGGCAACCCTGCAGAAGGGTTCGGTCGTCGCGGCGTCGTACGGCACCGAAAGCGTTTCCGAGCGTCACCGTCATCGCTACGAGGTCAACAACGACTACCGGGATCGAATTGCCAAGAGCGGCTTGGTGTTCAGCGGTACTTCTCCGGACGGCCACCTGGTCGAGTTCGTCGAGCTGCCTGCCTCCGTGCACCCGTTCTTCGTGGCCACTCAGGCGCATCCGGAGCTCAAGAGCCGGCCCACCCGTCCGCATCCACTCTTCGCGTCGTTGATCAATGCCGCGCTGAAGTACAAGGCCGCGGAACGTCTGCCGGTCGACGTGCACGGAGATACGGGTCAGACGGAGGAATCGGACGTCGCCGCCGAGACCGTCGGATGAGCGAGCCTCGGCACGAGTTCACCACCCTCGATTCGTCGGTGCCGTACTCCGGCGCAATTCTCGCGCTCCGGCTCGACCAGGTGGCGATGCCGAACGGTCGTCAGGCCGAGCGCGAGGTGATCGAGCATCACGGCGCGGTCGGGATCCTGGCCGTCGACGACCGGGATCGTGTGGTGATGATCGAGCAGTACCGGCATCCCGTAGGTCGTCGATTGTGGGAGTTGCCCGCCGGTCTGCTGGACGAGCCGGGGGAGCAGCCGGTGGTTGCGGCTCAGCGTGAGCTCGCCGAGGAGACCGGGCTCGCCGCGCAGACGTGGTCGGTTCTGGTCGATGTGCTTGCCTCGCCCGGGTTCACCGACGAGGCCGTGCGGATCTTCCTCGCGCAGGGCCTGACCGAGGTCGATCGGCCCGAGGCACACGACGAGGAAGCCGACATCGAGCTGTCCTACGTTCCGGTGGACGAGGCCGTCCGTCGTGCGCTGTCGGGCGAGATCGTCAACGCATCCGCCGTCGCGGGCGTTCTCGCGTTCGCCGCGGCGCGCGCTACCGGTACCGAACTGCGTTCGGCCGATGCGCCGTGGGCGGATCTGCCGACTGCCTTCGAGAAGCGAAAGAGTTCGCGAAAGTAGCCACCGTGATCGGCCAGCAGATTCAGACGTACCTCGACCATCTGGTGGTCGAGCGCGGGTCGGCACCGAACACGGTGTCGTCCTACCGTCGCGATCTGGTGCGGTACGAGCGGTTCCTCAGCGGCTACGGCATCACCGATCTGGCGAAGGTCGCCGAGAACGACATCACCGAGTTCGTGCTCTATCTACGGCGCGGTGACGACGAATTCCCGGCACTCGCAGCGAGTTCGGCGGCCCGGACGTTGATCGCGGTGCGCGGTCTGCACAGGTTTGCGCTCGCGGAGGGGATGGTCGAGCGCAACGTCGCGAGCGAGGTCAAGCCGCCGCAGCCGGCCAAGCGGTTGCCGAAGTCGCTGCCCGTCGATCAGGTGGTTGCACTGCTCGAATCGGCGTCGATCGCCGGTCCCGATGCCCCACGCGGACTGCGGGATCGGGCTCTGCTGGAACTGCTCTATTCCACCGGGGCTCGTATATCCGAGGCAGTCGGGCTCGACGTCGACGACATCGACACCGAGGCTCGCTCGGTGCTGCTGCGCGGCAAAGGCGGCAAGCATCGCATCGTGCCGGTCGGGCGACCCGCTGTCGAGGCCGTCGACGCCTACCTGGTGCGCGGCCGGCCGGGGCTGGTCTCCCGCTCGAATCCTGCCCTATTCCTCAACGTTCGGGGCGGCAGGTTGTCTCGACAGAGTGCGTGGCAGGTGTTGCAGGATTCGGCCGTGCGGGCCGGGATCACCGCGGGGGTATCACCGCACGTCCTTCGGCATTCGTTCGCCACTCACCTGCTGGACGGCGGCGCCGACGTCCGCGTCGTGCAGGAGCTGTTGGGGCATGCGTCGGTGACGACGACGCAGATCTACACCCTCGTCACCGTCAACACTCTGCGTGAAGTGTGGGCAGGAGCGCATCCACGGGCCCGGTAGCACGAGGCCGGCTGTCGTGCGTCAGCGTGTCCGGTGACGATGCGCGAGCGTCAAGCGGTAGCGTTTGCGTGAACTACTCGAAGACGGACGGGACAGGGGAGCGCTGGAACGTGTCGACACCGCAGCCGCCAGCGGCGGAGTCAGGCTTGAATCATCCGCATCTCGACGGTGCCCTGTTCCAGACGCGTCAACCGGAATCCAGTCGGGAGACACACGACATCATTCCCGCGCCGAACGAGCTCGGGCCCACCGGTCGCAAGACCAGGGCCGTCCCCGATCCGCAACCGCTGGCCAGTCACGGCCCGGCCAAGATCATCGCGATGTGCAACCAGAAGGGTGGCGTCGGCAAGACGACGTCGACCATCAATCTCGGTGCCTCGTTGGCCGGCTACGGCCGCCGCGTGCTGCTCGTGGATCTCGACCCGCAGGGCGCACTGTCTGCGGGATTGGGCGTCGCACATCACGAGCTCGATCTGACGGTCTACAACCTCCTCGTCGAAGCGAAGGTCTCCGCCGACGACATCATCATGCGCACTCGCGTCGAGAACCTCGATCTGATGCCCAGCAACATCGATCTCTCCGCAGCCGAGATTCAGTTGGTCACCGAGGTCGGCCGGGAGCAGACACTCGGGCGGGTGCTGCATCCGATTCTCGATCGCTACGACTACGTCCTCATCGATTGCCAGCCGTCGCTCGGTCTGTTGACGGTCAACGCGCTCACGTGTGCCGACGAAGTGCTGATCCCCATGGAGTGCGAGTACTTCAGTCTGCGCGGACTGGCGTTGTTGAACGACACCGTCGAGAAGGTGCGCGATCGGCTCAACCCGCGGCTCACGTTGGCCGGCATCGTGGTGACGATGTTCGACGCCCGCACATTGCACTCGCGTGAGGTGATGACGCGAGTGGTCGAGGTGTTCGGCGACGTCGTCTACGACACGGTGATCACCCGTACCGTCCGATTCCCGGAAACCAGTGTGGCCGGTGAGCCGATCACCACGTGGGCTCCGAAATCCGGCGGCGCACAGGCGTACCGCGCCCTCGCGCGCGAGGTGATCTACCGGTCGGGTCCGTGACCGTCGACGCTGCCGACGAGGCCCCGATCGAGGTTCCGGCCGACGCGGATCCGTCGAAATTCCGGGTGCGGTTGCTCAACTTCGAGGGTCCGTTCGATCTGCTGCTGTCGTTGATCAGTCAGCATCGAATGGACGTCACCGAAGTGGCGTTGCACACCGTCACCGACGATTTCATCTCGTTCACCAAGTCGCTCGGTGCCGATGTCGGCCTCGACCAGACGACGGAATTCCTCGTCGTCGCCGCGACGCTGCTCGACCTCAAGGCAGCACGGTTGCTGCCCTCGGGCGATGTGGAGGACGCCGAGGATCTTGCGCTGCTCGAAGTTCGAGATCTACTGTTCGCCCGGCTACTTCAATACCGGGCCTACAAGCAGGTCGCTCTGCTGTTCGGTGAACTGGAAGCTGCTGCGCTGCGACGTTATCCGCGATCGGTGTCGGTGGAGGACAGGTACGCCGATCTGATTCCCGAGGTGCTGCTCGGCGTCGACCCGGCCACATTCGCCGACATCGCCGCTGCGGCATTTCGCCCCAAACCGATTCCGCAGGTGGGGCTCGATCACATCCATCAGCACGCGGTCTCGATCCCGGAGCAGGCGGCGTGGCTGCTCGACAATCTGCAGGGCCGAGGCCTCAACGAGTGGGCATCGTTCTCGGAGTTGGTGCAGGACTGCGAGGTGCAGGTCGAAATAATCGCGCGATTCCTGGCGTTGCTGGAGCTGTTCCGCCAACAGGTGATCGCGTTCGAGCAGCCCGAGCCGCTCGGCGATCTCCGAGTGAGTTGGACCGGTAAGGACGAAGGACCCATCGTGGTCACGGAAGAGGACTACGCATGAGTGTCGACCCGGAGCTCGAGCTAGAGGACGGCGAGAATTCCGAGGAGCTCGACGACGCCACCCTCGCCTCGGCTCTGGAAGCTGTGTTGCTGATCGTCGATACCCCTGCCTCGGACGAGCAACTCGCCTCGGCGGTGGGTGCGTCGGTAGCGCGCGTGCGCGCAACCCTGAACGAGATGGCTGCCGCACTGACCGAACGAACCAGCGGAATAGACCTTCGCTACGCCGGTGACGGATGGCGTTTCTACACCCGAACCGCCTATGCGCCGTACGTCGAACGGCTGCTTCTGGACGGGGCTCGGTCCAAGCTCACACGCGCGGCATTGGAAACCCTGGCCGTGATCGCATATCGTCAACCGTTGACCCGCGCACGAGTCAGCGCCGTACGTGGAGTCAATGTCGATGGAGTGATGCGTACGTTGCTCGCCCGTGGACTGATCTCCGAAGCAGGAACGGACCCGGAGACGAACGGCACGATGTACTGCACCACCGAGTTGTTCCTCGAACGGCTCGGGCTCGCATCGCTCGGTGATCTACCCGAACTGGCACCGCTGTTGCCGGGTGTGGACCTGATCGACGAGATCAGTGACAGCATGGACACCGACCCGAGAACGACCCGCTCCACCAAGAACCGCGGATCGAAACCCGATCCGGCAGCCGAGCTCGACTCGGACGACTGATAGGTAAGACAAGTGAACAAGCCCGCTCGCCGTGATGGCACACCGGACCGTAACAAGAGACAAGATCCGCGCAGGAAGCCGACCGCAGGTAGGTCGGACACTGCGCGTGACGCGCGCCGCGGAGATCGCACCCGCGACGCGGCGCCCCGTGACGGCGCTCCCCGCACCGGAGCCCCTCGCGCTGGTGCCCCTCGTACCGGGGGACCCCGTGCTGGTGCACCCCGCACCGGAGCTCCTCGTGCAGGAGCCCGGCCGGCCCCGCGCAAGGGCGTCGAGCAGGAATCCTTCGATTACAAGCCTGTCGAGACCGGCATCAACGACCGCAGCAACGACGCCGTTCCTCGCAAGAAGCCCTCGCGTCCCAAGCCGCCGAAGCCGCAGAAGAAGCAGGTTCCGTCGACCACGATCAGCAACGCCAAACCGGCGAAGCATCAGCACACCGATTCCTCACCGCGCAAGCACGTACCCGCCGGTGAAGGCGTTCGGTTGCAGAAGGTGCTCGCGCAGGCAGGCGTCGCATCGCGTCGTGCCGCCGAGGAACTGATCGCCGACGGCCGCGTCGAGGTCGACGGACGCATCGTCACCGAACAGGGCATCCGCATCGATCCCAACATCGCTGTGGTCCGCGTCGACGGCACTCGCGTGGTCGTGAAGGAAGAGCTGGTTCACCTCGCGATGAACAAGCCGCGTGGATGGCAGTGCACCATGTCCGACGATCTGGGACGCCCGTGCGTCGGCGACATCGTCTCCGAGCGCGTGCAGGCGGGGCAGCGACTGTTCCACGTCGGACGCCTCGATGCCGACACCGAGGGGCTGTTGCTCTTCACCAACGACGGTGATCTTGCTCACCGTCTGATGCACCCGTCGTTCGAGGTCTCCAAGACCTACCTCGCGACGCTGTTCGGCACCATTCCCCGCACTCTGGGTAAGCAGCTGCGTGAAGGCGTGACCCTCGACGACGGCCCGGTGAAGGTCGACGGCTTCCAGCTGCTCGACATCTCGGACGGCAAGTCTCTCGTCAAGGTGACGCTCCACGAGGGCCGCAAGCACATCGTGCGTCGGTTGTTCGACAAGGTCGGCTTCCCCGTCGGACGTCTCGTGCGTACCGATGTCGGCAACATCGTGCTCGGCGATCAGCGTCCAGGAACACTGCGTGTCCTCGGACGCGGCGAGATCGGCAAGCTCTACGAATCCGTGGGCCTGTGATGAGCGCGCTCGTCGTGGCGATGGACGGGCCTTCGGGCACCGGCAAATCGTCGGTATCGCGCAGGCTCGCATCGGCACTCGAAGCAAGCTACCTCGACACCGGTGCGATGTACCGCGTGGCGACGGTGTGGGTGCTGCGCTCGGGCGTCGAGCCCACCGATGCAGACGCTGTCGCGAAAGCTGTTGCAGCACTTCCCCTCGAGATCGGCAAGGACCCGCTGTCCGAGACCGTTCTGCTCGACGGTGAGGACGTCAGCGGCGAAATCCGCGGCGATGCGGTCACCAAGGCCGTCTCGGCCGTCTCCGCAGTGCCTGCGGTGCGTGAGCTCTTGGTGCAGATGCAGCGCGACCTTGCGAGTTCGTCGACGCGAATCGTGGTGGAGGGCCGCGACATCGGCACCGTCGTTCTTCCCGACGCCGACGTGAAGGTGTTCCTGACTGCCTCACCGGAAGCGCGGGCACAGCGTCGCAACAAACAGAACATCGAAGAGGGTCGCGACGACGACTACGAATCCGTGCTCGCGGACGTGCAACGCCGCGATCACGCAGATTCGACGAGAGCAGTGTCACCGCTTCGTCCCGCCGAGGATTCGGTGATCGTCGATACCAGCGAGCTGGATCTCGACGGCGTGATCGAGCGTTTGCTGCTCGTGGTGAACGACAGAAGTGGAGCAGTCCAGTGAGTGAAGAATTCTTCTCCGGCGCAGCGGAAACCGCGGGCGACGGAACATGGAGTGACGAGGGCGAGTGGGAGTACGTCGACCTCAACGAAGGTGAAGACGGCGAAGATGCCGTAGCCGTACCGACTCTCGCCGTGGTGGGCCGACCGAACGTCGGTAAGTCGACGCTCGTCAACCGCATCATCGGACGACGCGAAGCAGTGGTCGAGGACGTCCCAGGCGTCACCCGTGACCGGGTGTCGTACGAGGCGAACTGGAGTGGTCGACGCTTCCTGGTGCAGGACACCGGCGGTTGGGAACCCGACGCGAAGGGTCTGCAGCAATCCGTTGCGCGCCAGGCCGAGTTGGCGATGAACACCGCCGACGCGATCCTGTTGGTCGTCGACGCGCGAGTCGGTTCGACGACGACGGACGAGGCAGTGGCGCGAGTACTGCGTCGCTCGAAGACTCCGGTTCTGTTGGTGGCCAACAAGGTCGACGACGGCCGCACCGAGTCCGAGGTTGCCGCGCTGTGGTCGCTGGGTCTGGGGGAGCCGCTGTCGGTCTCGGCCACCCATGGCCGCGGTACCGGTGATCTGCTGGATCGCGTGCTCGAGGCCTTGCCCGAGACGCCGCGTGAGGGAATTCCCGGTGGGGGACCCAGGCGTGTCGCTCTGGTCGGTAAGCCGAACGTTGGCAAGTCCTCGTTGATCAACAAGCTGTCGGGCGACGAGCGCTCGGTGGTGCACGATGTTGCCGGCACCACCGTCGATCCTGTCGACTCGTTGGTCGAATTGGGCGGCAAGACTTGGCGATTCGTCGATACCGCAGGACTGCGTAAGCGCGTCAGCCATGCCAGCGGTGCCGAGTTCTACGCGTCGCTGCGCACCAAGTCCGCCATCGAGGCCGCCGAGGTCGCGATTCTGCTTCTCGATGCCTCACAGGTGATCTCGGAGCAGGACATGCGTGTGCTGAGCATGGTCTCCGATGCCGGCCGCGCGTTGGTGTTGGCGTTCAACAAGTGGGATCTGGTGGACGATGATCGTCGTCAGCAGCTCGAGAAGGAGATCGATCGTGATCTCGCTCGGGTGCCGTGGGCGCAGCGTGTGAACATCTCGGCACAGACGGGCCGTGCGGTACAGAAGCTCGTGCCTGCACTCGAGACGGCTCTGGAGTCGTGGGACAAGCGAGTGCCCACCGGACGCCTCAACACGTGGCTCAAGGAAGTCGTGGCGGCCACACCGCCGCCGATGCGTGGCGGACGTCTGCCGCGCATCATGTTCGCAACGCAGGCCAGCACGCGGCCGCCGACGTTCGTGCTGTTCACCACGGGCTTCCTCGAGGCCGGCTATCGCCGATTCATCGAGCGGCGTCTGCGTGAGGAGTTCAACTTCGACGGCAGCCCCGTGCGAGTGTCGGTGCGTATCCGCGAGAAGCGGGAACGGCCGGGCAAGGGCAACAACCGCTGACGTAGTCCGGTACCGCCCCTGAGCAGGCGATTTCCTCTCAGGGGTAGGGCTGGGGTAATCTCAGCAAGCGCCTTTCGAGGCGCGGCGGGCTGTGGCGCAGCTTGGTAGCGCACTTGACTGGGGGTCAAGTGGTCGCAGGTTCAAATCCTGTCAGCCCGACAGTTAGATGCAGGTCAGAGGCGGTTTCGGAGAGATCCGGGGCCGTCTTTTTCGTGTGCGTGCCGCGGGGGTGTCACTACTCAATGCTTACACGGTCGAACTCGGCGCTGAGGCGCTGTCCAGGTGTATCCGCTGGTGTCCGGCGATCTGCGTGCGTCGGTCGAATGGACCTGAGCGGACGGAGCCACTTTGTTCAGCTGGTTTGCTCCTCGTGGAGCTACTGGGTCCATAGGGGTCCGTGTCGAGCTGCAGCTCGGACGAATCGGTGGCTCCGGTTCTTGTTTCGTCCAGATCCGCTGTAGCGCTGCCGCAGGGGTTCGATCCGGTTCCGTCAGCGGTCAGTGCTGATGCTTTGTCGGGCGAGGGACGTCGATGCGGGAAATGTTGGTTTTGTGTTCGTACAGAGCGAGGTCGGCTCGGGTGAGCATGTCCTCGAGAGTCGACTCGCCTGTGTTGTGTGCGATTCCGACGCTCAATTCGATCGAGAGGGTGGAGTCGTTCAAGTCGATGGGCGCGCGGGCTGCACGGCGTAGTCGTCGGCGGAGTTGTTCGGGCTCGTTCGTCGTCAGTGGTTCGTCATCGTCGAACATCGCTATGACGAATTCGTCGCCCCCGATCCGGCCGAGGACAGTGTTGGAATTGCACAGGTCGGCGAGTCGGGCGGCGGTGATGCGTAGAACGTGGTCGCCGACGAGATGGCCGTGGGTGTCGTTGATGGTCTTGAAGTTGTCGACGTCGATGAACAATATTGCTGTGGGGAGCGATATTTCGGCGCTGACCCTCTCGATTCGTTCGAACAGAGCAGATCGGTTCAGCACTCCTGTGAGGTCGTCGAGTCGAGATTTGGCGAGAAGTTCTCGGTATGCGTCGAGTAGTCGTGTGGCTCTGTGAACTGCATCGGTGATGTTGCGGAAACTGACTGCGACAACGTCCTCGACGTAGTTGGCGGTCACCTCCATGATCGTGTCGGGGCGAAAGAGTGCGGGTGCTTCGATGCTGACCTCGCCGCAGGTGAGCAACGCGTCGCGGTGAAGGTTGTCGAAGTAGGAGCCCTGGGTATCGGGGAGCGCGTCGTGCAGATGTCGTCCGATGAGCTGATCCCGGGCGATGCCGAGGTGCCGTTCGGTTTGCGTGTTGACGTAACGGATTATCATGTCGCGGTCGAGGATCGCGAAGCCCAGCGAGACGGAGTCCAGAACTGTACCGAGGCGTTCGCTCGTATCGATAAGCGGTCGGACCTGTGAAACCACTCCGGTCAGAACCGTCGGATGGCCATCGGGCGCGGTTTCCACGGCGACACTTCGAGTGAGAATGTGGCGAACGGTGCCGTCGGAGAGAACAACCCGGTAGATACACTCCGCACCGACGTCGGCGCTTGCGTCCTCGTAGAGTTGGACCAGCAGGTGCGCGTCGTCCGGGTGCACACGTTCGTGCCAGATCTCGATTGCAGGCCGGGGATCGAGGCCCGCCTCGAAGATGTCGGCGGCACGAGCATCCCATTCGAGCCGCCCGGTGTCGATGAAGTATCGGGTGATGCCTATCGATGCGTTCGGCGTCTCGATCCCCGAAACGTGATCGGGCCCCAGGTTGTCCTCACGATGTCGATCGCCCACGACAGCACGTCCGTTCCAGCTGCAACTGATCCGATAGGGAGTCTGCTCCGTTCGTCCCGATCGTGCCCGAGCTTTCGAGCGATCGGCCTCAGCCAGAGCTCGGAGGCTGGACGCGTAGGTTGTAGCTTCGTCCCTTCAGCGGGGTGTCCTCGCTGTCTGGATACGAGGCCGTGTCGGGTCGGTGGTTCGATCACTTTTCGCAGCGGTGTATCGGTGTGGTGCGTGGGGCTTTCGGTGGATCCGCGTGGAGCAATCGATGTTCGAGCGTGTCCCTACTCGGTTCGACCGAGGGCGGATTGACCTGGACCGATCCGGGCGAGAGCGCCTGGTCAGCAGCTGTGTGTTGCGTCCGGGTGGGTCCATCGATGTAACGGTCGATCCAGCTGGGGGTCAAGTGGTCGCAGGTTCGAATCCTGTCAGCCCGACACATTGCAGGTCGAAGACGGTTTCGGAGAAATCCGGGGCCGTCTTTTTTCGTCTGTATGCCGAGTGACTGTCACCGCCCGGCCTGTGGCGGTGAGCGGTGAGCGGTGTGGCCAGATGCTCTCGTGCGGCAGCGAATGCGCAGTCGACGAATGCGAGCGTGAAGACGGGCACGACTACATCGGTGGAAGTTGCAGGTGGTGCGGGCAACCGTTCGGGGATCTCCGCCTCGTTAGCGGTCCATGACATCGCCGGTAGGCATCTGGACTGTGTGCTTGCTCAGGTTGAGCCCGAGGTGTACAGGCACCGACATCCTGCGGTCGGGTGCTGGTTCGAGAGATCACTGCTCTAGGGCATCATGGGCCTATGAGCGATCCCGAATACCTCGCCACTTTGCTTTCTGCGATCGATGCGGAGATCGCGCGAATCTCTGCCGCCGAATCGGGCTCCGACGAACAGGCATCGGCCATCGACGACGCGGCCGATGCCGTCTTCCGGTTGCGCGAGAAGGTCAAGGCCGGGTACCCCGGCAAGAAGGCCTATTACATCGCGGCGTCGACCGATCCGAATGGGATCAGGGTCGAGGGTATTTCGGCGCTACCCAGCAAACGCGCCCACGAACTGGTTCGAGACGGTGGTTGGATGCACGCGGATTCCAGTACCGTCCTCGAAGCTCTCGATGACGACCGGCTCAGTCGGTACCACGCCATCGCCGGACGCGGTGTTGCGCAAACATTTCGAGACTCACGCGAATATTTGGCAGAGGCAACGGGACTTGCCGACAAGTAGACCTATCGGATCGTCCGTGGACGAAGAGCGAGATCGCTCGTGTACGAGGATCACATACTGAATGCCCCGCTGAAGTCGAGGGGTGAGGCCTCGAGGTGTCGACCGCGGGGAGTGGCGTCGATGAGTTCGCCGTCGTGGACAACAATCTCGCCGCGCACGATCACGGTGACCGGCTTTCCTCGAAGTCGGTGTCCCTCGTACGGGGTGTAGTCGGTCGCCATGTGGAGTGATTCGGTGGTCACCGTCCATTCCAGTTCGGGATCCCAGATCGCGATGTCGGCGTCGGACCCCGGCATCAGTGAGCCCTTGCGTGGATAGAGGCCATTGGTGCGCGCTGGATTCGCCGAGGTCAACTCCACGAATCTGCTGGCCGTCAGACCCAATCCGTCCACGTAGTGCGAGTAGATCACCGGGAGACGCGTCTCGACTCCGGGGAGTCCGTTGGGCATATGCCGCACGTCGTGGCTGTGCACCTGCTTCTGTGCGGTGTCGTAGCAGCAATGGTCGGAACCGATGGTAGTGACGTGCCCGGTGAACAGGTGACGCCCGAGTTCCTCGACCACCTCGGCCGAGCGCAGCGGTGGGCAGCAGACGAATCCTTCCGGTTGCTCACCCTCGTAGGCCGAGTCGTCGAGGATCAGATGGTGGGCGACCGATTCGGTGAAGGCAACAAGTCCTCGTTTGCGAGCGTCCGCGACCAGTTCGACGGCAGCCGGAGTGGACTGATGCACGAAGTAGACCGGTGCACTCTGTGATTCGGCGATCGCGAGAATGGCTGCGACCGAGGCGGTCTCGGCGAGCTCCGGCCGTGTTTGCGACATGTGTGCGGCATCGACACCGTCCGATGCCGCCGCGAGGTTCTGCGCATCGGTGACGATCGCGTCGGATTCGCAGTGGATGATGACCATTCCGCCGAGGTCGCGAGTGGTCTGCATCGTGTTGAGGATGGTGTGTTCGTTGGCCATCGTCTCACCGGCATAGGTGGTGAACATCTTGACAGTTCGGATGCCGGCGTCGGCCAGCGTCTTCAGTTGGTCGGCCGTAGTGTCGGTCCACTCGACGACGCAGGCGTGCAGAGCCGAATCGCACAGTCCGCTCGACGCTTTCGCGCGCTGTACCTCGGCGGCGTCCAGCGGCTGTTGACCTGGACGGGGGATAGCGAAGTCGATGATCGTGGTGGTGCCGCCGAACACGGCCGCCGTCGTGCACTCCAAATACGAATCGAGCGAGGTGAATTCGCCGGAGGTGAACCCGACGTGGCAGTGTGGATCGACTCCACCCGGCATCACCAGCTTCCCGGTTGCATCGATGACCTCTGCTGCCGCGTCGACCTTGCTCCCTGGGGTGAGCACCGCAACGACTCTGCCGTCGTCGATGAGCAGGTCTGCCGGAGCGGCCCAGTGGGATTCGACGACCATCCCACCGCGCACGACCTTCATCGTGTGCTCGCGAGGTAGGCCAGCCATCCGCCGCGGTCACTGATGTCGGTGACACCGGCGGCCGTCAGATGGCTCTCGCGCATTCGCATCGACAGGGAGCCCGAGCCATCCGCCAACTCGATGACCCCGAGTTCGAGTTCCTTCGGTTCCCGGGGAAGGAGCTCGTCGCGCAATACGTCGTACTCGACCTCGTAGAGCTCGCCCGGTACCACATATCCATCGGTTGTCACCGGGTGCAAACCGGGAAATTCGTCACGCACGGAGAAGAATCGGTATTTCGGTGCGGTATCGATTTTCCCCACGAATCGCGCCTTGTGCAACGCGTCGTTCAGGGTGCCGCCGGACATCGCCTGTCCGTTGACGAACATCGTGACCAGTGCCATTCAAAGCCTTCTTTCAGTGAGCTTGGATTCGGACGAGTCGGTTCGGAGAGAACGCTGTTACGTCGAGTTCTGGTTTCCTACCGTGCACCAGCTCGGTGAGGATGTGTCCCCAGAGCGGTGCGAAGGTGAAGGAGTAGGTGCCGCCTGCCACGAATAGTCCCGGGGCGCCGGCGAGTTCGCCGATGACCGGCATTTCGTCGGGCGTGGTGACCACGGGCCCGGTCCATGTATCGAGGAGCGCATTGTGGCTCAGCGCAGGCAGAAGCCGTCGAACCTGCTCCAGGTTTCCCGTGGTGCTGTCGGATCTGCTCGGGGCCGGCTCGCTGTCGTGGAACGCACCTGCAGGCCAGCCGCCGCCGAGGACGAGGCGTCCCGATCGATTCTGCTTGATCGACATTCCTTCCCCGACGTGCTGTACGAGCACTTCGAGCGTCCGGGGCGCGGCTTTCAGCGCGTGCATTTGCAACGACGTCGGGACGAGTTCGAGCGATATCCCCGCCAGCGCGGCGATCGGTGCCATCCACGGACCTGCAACGTCTATCACCACAGGTGCAATCCACGTGCCACCGTTGGTGTCGACGGTCCAGACGTCACCGTCGTGGGTCAGTCCGATCACCGGTGTCGACGGGTGTACAGACGCTCCCTCGGCCGCGACCTGTCGCAACAGGGCAGGGCCTGCGAGGTCGGGTTCGGCGAATCCGTCCCACGGGCACCAGGTTGCGGCCTGAATGCTCGGGCCGAGCAGAGGTAGCGCCTGCCGCGCTTCGTCACCGCTCAGTACCTCCGTCGGAATCCCCGCATCGCGTTCCCATCGGTGCTTCGTGATGAGGGCGTGGACCTGCTCTTCGGTCTCGGCCACCATGAAGCCGCCGCACCGGTTCAGCCCGAGACCAGGCACGGTCTCGTCCAGCGTGTTCCACAATGTGCTCGTCGACTTCTGCAACGGAAGTAGCTGTTCGACGTCGACGGCTCGGCCCTGCCCAGGCCTTCGGGTGTGAATCGTCTGGATGTGCAGGTTGCCCGCGGTCGTACCCGAGCCGGCGGTGTTGGGCAGGGTGCGATCGAGTACAGCGACGCGGGATCCCGCGCGGGTGAGGGCGAGAGCCGTTGCTGCGCCGACGATTCCGGCTCCGATGACAACGACGTCGACTTCAGTTCGCATGCACAGCTCCTAAGGTCGCGTAGGCATCGTCGATACCCGATTCGACGATGACCGATTGCAGCGAGGCAAGCGTGTCGGCGTCGGTGACCGGAAGCAGTGGTTCTCGCACAGTGCCTCCTGGTTGACCGAGAAGGTTCATCACGGCCTTCAACTGAGGGATGGGGGAGGCGTAGACGCCGCTGTAGTCCGAGGCGATGAGCCGGCC
The DNA here is from genome assembly GCF_002259075.1 of Rhodococcus sp. 15-725-2-2b. Taxonomy (NCBI): domain Bacteria; kingdom Bacillati; phylum Actinomycetota; class Actinomycetes; order Mycobacteriales; family Nocardiaceae; genus Rhodococcus; species Rhodococcus sp. 15-725-2-2b. The sequence goes on from NZ_NPFL01000019.1 coordinate 23,654, forward strand.
CGAAAACGCGCGGTAACGATCGACCCACATGCGCGCGGTGTCGGCGTCCCGTGCAGCAACGGCCTCGTAGAACGGCACCGCGAAGGGCGCGCCCACCCCACCTCCGTCGATGTTGCCGTCCCCGCCCAGCTCGAGCAGCGTGGCAAGGCCGCGTCGATGCAGAAAACTCCCGAATACACGGACGCGGTCTGACACGGCCTCGACGGTGTCGAGCATGGCGAGCCAATCACCGGTGCTGTCTTTGATCGCGACGACGTTGTCCAGGTCGGCCAGTCGAGAGAACAAGTCGGGTGAGGTTCCCATGTCGACCGCAACGCCCCGTGGCCAGTTGTAGGCCATGAACGGCAGTGATGTTGCGGTGCTGACGCTTCGGTAGTACTGGAATGTCTCTTCCGCCGAGGTGTGTACGTAGGGCGGAGGCGTCGCCAGTATGCCGTCCGCGCCGACGGAAGCAGCGTGCTTCGCGAGCGCGGAGGACTGCGCAGCTGTGTACGCGCTGACACCGATCACGACAGGGAAGCGGCCTGCGACTGCATCGATCGATGCTTCCGTTACGGTCTTTCGTTCGTGGTCGCTCTGGCTGAACCACTCGCCTGTGCTGCCGTTCACGAGTACACCGTGAACTCCCGTCTGCGCGTAGAGATTCATCAAGTCGAAAATTGCCTCGGTATCGACGGCACCCGACTGCGTGAACGGTGTGGGGGCAGCGGGCCAGTAGCCGGACCACGCGACATCATCGCGATTCATGGGAGTGCCTTTCGGGCTCGGGACGATCGACGACGCGTCGTACCCGCATCTATGGGATCGATTGCATAGACTGCCTTCGGGGTGGTCGAGTCGTCAAGCCGGAAACGTACTTGTAACGCGACCACGGTCGAATATGTCTGTCCTAGGCGTGAAGCAAGAGAACGGAGAACCGATGGCGGTCACCTTGATCGACGTTGCGAGCGCTGCTGGGGTTTCGCGCAGCACGGCATCACGCGCGTTGAGTGGATCGTCGCTGATCTCGGCGGAGACACGGGCAGCGGTGGAGGATGCGGCCCGGGTTCTCGGGTATCGGCCGAACAGGGCCGCGAGCGCGCTGCGCTCCAACCGGTCGCATTTGATCGGTCTGGTCATGAACAACCTGCTCAACGCGACCTTTCACACTGTCGCCGAGGTCGTCCAAAAGAGGGCAGCAGCCAGTGGATTTCAGGTACTGCTCTGCATCACCGATGCCGATCCGGCGCGCGAGGACGACGTACTGGCCATGCTGGGCGAGCACGGCGTCGACGGAACCATCGTGATCGGCAGCGGTCGAAGTGCTGCGGCGTCGAATGCGCTTCTGGAGCAGGGCCGAGCGGTGGTCAACCTGATCCGTTCGGTGAAGGGGAGCTCTGCGTCGACGGTGCTGGCAGATGACGTAACGGGTGCTCGCGACGCGACAGCGCACCTGATCGAGCTCGGGCACAGTCGTATCGGGTATGTCGGTGGACACGAGGATGCGACGTCCGGACGTGAGCGCTACGAGGGCTATCGACTGGCGCTGGCCGACGCAGGCATTCCGGTCGACGAGACGATCGTCCGGAAAGGCCCGTTCACCACGGAGTTCGGCGCCGAAGCGATCAATTCGTTACTGGATGCACCCCAGGCGATGACTGCTCTCTACGCGGCCAACCATGAGGCTGTCTTCGGCATCCTGCCCACGCTCGTCGGCAGAGGAGTGTCGGTGCCGGACGAGTTGTCGCTGATCTGCCACGAGGACATGCCGTGGCTCGCGATGTGGCAGCCGGCAATCACAGTCGTCGACAACGGTGCCGCTCAGTTGGCGAATGTGGCAATGGACCTGCTGTTCCAGCAGATCAAGGATTCGCTCGAACCCGATGGGCGCACGTATCGAATCGGTGCTCGTCTGGTGGAGCGGTCGTCGTGTGCCGCACTGTGATCGGTGAGCGCGAGCACCTGCGAACGGTTAACAGTTGATGTACCGCGTGTCGGCAGTGTTAACCGCGTTGACGCCTCCGAATTCGTCTGCGACGCTTGATGCAATCGATCCCAAAAGATCGATTCTTCTCGAACAACTCCCTCATCGTCGCTGCCGCCCCGTCCTCGAACGTGTAGTGCTGCAGTCGATATGGAAAGGCTCGCTCAATGCGTAAGTTAACAGGAATCGCCGCTATCGCTGTCGTGGTGGCCGGCCTCACTGCCTGTAGTTCCTCGGACGATTCCGTAGCCGCGCCGACGGACTGCACACCCACGCTCGGTGCTTCGGACCTTGCCGAAGAAGGCGTACTGACGATGGCCACCAACGCGACTCTTCCGCCGATGCAGTACGTCGATCCGAACGGCGACGTGATCGGCATGCGTGTCGACCTCGGTAAGGAGATCGCCAAGCGCCTGTGTTTGACGCCGAAGTTCGTCAACATCGAGTTCGAGGCACAGATTCCCGGTGTGCAGGCCGGCCGTTGGGACATGATCGACACCGGAATGTTCTACACGCCTGCACGTGCCGAGACCATCGATCTCGTTCCGTACGAGGTGCAGGCAGTCTCGATCTCGGTGCCGTCGGGCAACCCCGAATCGATCTCCAGCGTGGACGACCTGGCGGGCAAGACCATCGGGGTCGAAGCGCCCGGATACGAATTCGACACGCTGACCGCCATGGCCGAGCAGTTTGCGGCCGAAGGAAAGCCGGCGCTGACAGTGCAGACATTCAAAACCAATGCCGATGCCTATCAAGCGCTTTCGGCAGGCCAGCTCGACGGCACGTCCATCGTCGAGTCGGTCACGTCGTTCTACCAGGAAGACGGACGATTCGAGACAGCCGTCGGTGGAATCAACGAGGCACCTCTGGCCATGGGATTCGCGAAGGACAGCAAATCCTCCGCAGAGGTGGCGCGTGTGCTGTCGGAGATGAGGAGCGACGGATATCTGCCCGACCTGTTCGAGCAGTACGACGTCACCGGATACGACGGCGATATTGCCGTGAGCACCGGTCCTCTCGACAGCTGATCCGACCAACGTAAGTCGAAAGGCACCCACATGTGGTCCTGGGACGCATTCTTCTCCATCCTGACGAGCACCCAGCTGCTCGAGGGCGCGTGGGTCACGATCTGGCTCACCGTAGTCAGCATGATCCTCGGACTCGCTCTCGCAGTGGTGGTCGCCTCCGCGCGATCATCCAAGCTCGCACCCCTGCGGATAGTCGCCGGGTTCTACGTGTGGCTGATGCGCGGCACGCCTCTACTGGTGCAGTTGGTGATCATCTATACCGGACTTCCTCAGGTCGGCATCAAATTGGGCGTGATCGAGGCGGCACTCGTGGGCCTGGTTCTCAACGAAGCCGCATACCTGTCGGAAATAGTCCGTTCCGGATTGCTCTCGGTTCCGACCGGACAGACCGAAGCGGCACGAGCCCTCGGCATGTCGCCCACGAAGGTCTTCCGCGTGGTGGTTCTCCCACAGGCGCTGCGGGTGATGATTCCTCCACTCGGCAACAGCTTCAACGGGTTGCTCAAGACCACAACTCTGGTGTCGGTCATCTCCGTACAGGAATTGCTGAGACGGACCCAGTTCCTGGTGCAGGTGAATTTCCGAGTGCTGGAAGGGCTCTGCGCCGCAGCGTTGTACTTCCTGGTGCTGACGACTCTGTGGGGGTTGATTCAGAAGATGATCGAAGTACGGGTAGGGCGTGGATACGACCGCAATTACCGCCGTAAGGGCGGTCCGTCGAGTCCGAAGCTCGACGACAGCGCAATGAAAGCCGAGGCCGTGAACCGATGACCAGTGCGACGTCTACTACCAGGAAGGCCACGACGATGGTCGAGGTCAGGAACATGACCAAGGCCTACAACGATCTCGTCGTCCTCGACGACATCGATTTCACGGTGGACAAAGGGGAAGTGGTCCTGCTGCTCGGGCCGTCGGGAAGTGGAAAGAGCACCTTGCTGCGCACGCTCAACTGTCTCGAGACCATTGAATCCGGGACCGTCCGAGTGTGCGGCGAGATGATGGGCTTCTCGGAAGGGGTCAAGCGAACGCCGCTGTCGGAGGCGCAGATCGCCAAGCAGCGGCACCACACAGGAATGGTGTTCCAGAGCTTCAACCTGTTTCCCATGATGACGGCGCTGGACAACGTCGCATCGGGCCCACGTCATGTCCTCGGCACGCAGAAGGACAAGGCGCGCAGGCAAGCTCAGGAACTACTCGACCTCGTCGGCCTTGCAGACAAGGGAGAGAACTATCCGTCACAACTGTCCGGTGGTCAGCAGCAACGCGTGGCGATCGCACGAGCGTTGGCAATGAAGCCCGAAGTGATGTTGTTCGACGAGCCCACCTCTGCCCTCGATCCCGAGATGGTCAACGAGGTGCTCGACGTCATGCTTCGACTCCGCGACGAGGGTATGACGATGGTGGTGGTGAGCCACGAAATGGGCTTCGCGAAAGCGGCCGCAGACCGAGTCGTTTTCATGAGCGACGGGAAGATCGTGGAGGAAGCACCTCCGCGCGAGTTCTTCGACAATCCAAAAAATGCTCGTACACAACAGTTCTTGAGTCGTATCCTCTGACCGGCCTAAGCGGGGCCAACCATGCGTGCCGTAGGCCGAATGAATGAATGTCGGGCGTCTTCGACTCACACCGTCACGCTGTGAATAGGGTGAGCAGTCGGAGTCCGATTTGTCCGACAGGAGCGTGTCAGCGTGAGTTCACCCATTCTCGTCAAGGGTCAGAACATTTCTCTGCCGGACGACGTGACCGAACTGGATGTCATCGTGTCCTGGGTAGACCCGGAGCGAGATCTCGATGCGTCTGCATTGCTGGTGAATTCGAGCGGGCACGTTCGGTCCGATGCAGACTTCGTCTTCTACAACCAGCCGGAGTCCGCGGACGCGACCGTACGCTACCGCGGGAGCAGTAGCACCGACGAAGGCAAACAGGAACGAGTGTCGATCCATCTCGATTCTCTCGCAGCCGAAGTCGAGAAGGTGGTCATCGCGGGTAGCTCCGACGATGTTCCATTGGGTGACTTCGGGAAACTGTCGATGCAGGTGCGGGATCAAGCAGGTTCGGTGCTCGGGGAGTTCCTCACTGCCGATGCGTCGTCGGAACGAGCATTGGTGTTCGGGGAGGTGTACCGACGGAACGGCGTGTGGAAACTACGCGCGGTCGGTCAGGGCTGGGAATCCGGATTGGGTGGTTTGGCCCAGGACTTCGGCGTCGACGTCGACGACGGCGAGCCCGAAGCTTCGGCGAATGAAGTTGTCGTGGTCGAGGTCGCCGACTCGCACGTGCTGGCCGTCGATACGACCGGTGAGATCGTCGACGTCTCGGTTGTCGATGTCGAACCGCCGAAACGCGGCGTTCGCACCAAGAAGCCCGTTGCCAAGAAGGTCGCGCCGCCTCAGTTCACCCTGGCCGGGGGAGAGGGGTGGCAGACGGCTCGCCTGTTCTCCGTGTCCGGTGTCGGATCCGGTGAGGAGCAGGAGAAGAGGGCCACCTCGGCGCTGATCGCGACGATGCAGGCGGTTCGTCCGTTCGCTCGCGCAATCTGCGCACATGCCGGAGCGCCGTCCGGTCCCTTCGAGGGCTACCTCGAAGTGCAGTTCGTCAAGGGCGAGGGCAAGGTCATCCCCGACGGTGTGTTTCGAGTATCGCGCGCGGGCCAAGTGTGGACAGCGTTGCTGGAAGTGAAAACCGGCACCGGCAAGCTACAGAAAGAGCAGCTCGAGAATTACCTCGATGTCGCAAAACGACATAAATACGAGACCGTTCTGAGTTTGTCCAACGACATTCCGGCCTCCGCCGGTGAGCTCCCGGTCCAGGTGAACAAGACCAAGCTGAACAAGGTCTCCCTGCGGCATATCTCCTGGTCCGAGGTCATTCACGAGGCTCGAATGTTGTTGTCGCACGGCGACCTTGCGGAGCCACTGCAAGCATGGATTCTGAGCGAATTCGTCCGGTATCTGACGCACCCGAAGTCAGGCGCGACGGAGTTCGTCGACATGGGTCGCCACTGGGTTGCAGTTCGCGACTCGGTCACCGCAGGAACGCTTCGCTCCGGCGATGTGAAGGCCTTGTCGGTGGCGAATACATGGGCGTCGCTGTCCAGGCACCTGGCCTTGCGGATGACTGCCGATCTCGGCGTTCCGGTGAAGCATCACCTCCCGAGGAAGTTCAGCGGAGATCCCCAGGCGCGCAACGAGTACATCGTCGAGCAACTCGTTGCCTCCGGTTGTCTCTCGGCCACATTGCGCATTCCTGATGCCGCCGGAGATGTCACTGTCGAAGCGGACCTGCGTACCAACAAGATTCAGTGCAGCACCGCTATCGACGCTCCGACCGACGGGACCGCGCTCCGACGAGCATCATGGCTGCTCAAGCAATTGAAGAACGCTCCTGCCGACATCCTGGTCGAAGCCGTGTTCGCAGACCCAGGCGAAATATCCTGCGAGAACTTGGCGACAGTGCGCTCGGACACCAAATCGTTGACCGCAGGCCGGATCAGCGAACTGCAGTACTTCACGCTGACGTCACCGACCAAGATGGGTAGCAAGCGCTCGGGCTCTGCGGCCAGCTTCATCGGAAGTGTGACCGACGGCCTCGATTCCTTCTACCGCGACGTCGTGCAACCGCTGAAGCCATGGGTCCCGTCGGCCCCGGAATCGTCGTCCACCGACACTGCGGTCGACTGATTGCGCGACTGTACGAGTTGCCCCGACGTCGTCACTGATCCGGGCCCGCAGTGAAATTCAGTCGAGTATCGCCGTCGCCTCGACCTCCACGAGTACGTCCGGTTCGAAGAGGTAGTCGACTCCGATGAGCGAGGCGGGCGGCATGGGAGTCGGAAGTCCTATGTCGACTGCGACCTGTTCGACACCTGTCATGAACTCGCCGATCTTCTCCGGTGCCCAATGGGTGACATAGAAGGTCAATCGCACCACGTCGCTGAATGTCGCACCCGCACCTGCCAATCCGATGGCAGTATTTCTCAGCGCGTGTGCAACCTGACCCGCAAGGTCGCCAGGGGCCACCGGGGCACCGTCGACGCGGCGTGCGATCTGGCCACTGACGTGTACGTGGCGCGTTCCGGTACCTACGGCTACATGGTGGTACGGCACGTGCTGAGTCATGCCTTCCGGGCTGGAATAGATGACGGACATTGGCTTCTCCTCGATGGTTGCGGCTAGGTATATTATTGATACCTGGTGCACGAAAGTAACTTCAAGGAGACGTGGTTTCATGACCGATACCCCGGCCGTGCAGGGCGAACTCACCATCAGCGCGCCCCATCGCGAGTTGCTCGATCAGGTACTCGACAAATGGTCGCTGGCGGTGCTCGACGTACTCTGTGAACAACCCTCCCGCTTCAACGAACTGCGTCGCGCCATACCGAACGTGACACAGAAATCGCTCACCGCGACATTGCGCAAACTCGAACGAAACGGGGTCGTCGAAAGGGTCCTGCTCAGTTCGCGTCCCGTCGCCGTCGAGTACCGAATCACGCGACTGGGGAAGACCCTTCGGATGCCGATCGACGCCATCTTGCAATGGGCTACCGACCACATGCCGGAGATCGAACGAGCTCGCGCGGACTTCGACCTCCTGTGACGACGGTCCGAGTCGGCAACTCGAGATGCAGTGTCACTCGAACTCGAGATGGCCGAAGATTGAAGCTGGCGAATTCTGGGCAAGCGGTAGTCATGACAGAGAATTCCAAGGTCACAGTCGAACGCACCATCGAAGCACCCGTCGACGCGGTATTCGATGTGCTGTCCAATCCCGAGCGGCATCAAGCTCTCGATGGATCCGGGTTCGTCCGGAGCGTGGACCACGCCGACCGCATTCAGAAGGTCGGCGAGAAATTCACGATGAACATGCAGGGCGATCACATGGGCGGCGAGTACCAGACCGACAATGTGGTGAGCGGCTACATCAAAGACAAGCTGCTCGCGTGGAAGACGGCGCCCGCCGGCAACGAGCCTCCCGGCTGGGAATGGCTGTGGGAGCTCGAATCTCAGGGCCCCAACGAGACGCTGGTCCGCCACACCTACGACTGGTCCAAGGTCACGGACAAGAAGTTGCTCCAGCAGATCAAGTTTCCGCTGGTGACCGAAGATCAGTTGAACGACACACTCGCTCGACTGGCAGTCGAAGCGACGTCCTGATCTCGAGCCGCAGGTCTCAGGTCAGCCGAAGAACGCTGTGCTGTCGAGATTTTCGATCGGCATCCAACGTCGAGGAACATCCTCCGCCGTAGTCGCTGCCGAAAGATCGACTCCACGGACGGCCAATGCGGACGTCGGCATCTGATCGACGATCAGACTGATGGCGTACGTAGCGGCCGTTACGTGGAGGCACGGATCGATTCTTCCGGAGCAGGTACAGAACGCTCCGGTGGCGTCGGGGACCGGCGACAACTTTTCCGCTACAAGTTCGGCGTGAACCTCATCGGGGAGGTCACCGCTGCTCGCACCTCCGCGCGTGTGGCGGGCGAGAATGCGCATCACCGACTTTCGTTCCGTCGCCGTGTATCGGGGCAGTGAGAGCACAGCCGTCTCACTCTTCGTGCCCGCGGACACGACGCAGCGAAACTCGCCGATGTTGTTGTGGTCCAGGGACACTGCATCGTTGCGCACCAGGCTTCGTGCCCGCGGGAGCATCGGGTTCGGCCGGGTGACAGCGATGGGCTCGACGCGCCGGATCCACTCTTTCCCCCACGGAGTCGACCCGAATACCGCGGCCCGAGGTGTGGTGGCCATCAGCGCGACACCGTCCTCAGTGACAGCGTCTCGCGCAAAGTCGAATCATCGAGTGCCGCCAGGGCCAACTCGTTGTTGCTCTCGGTCAAACCGGCTATCGCCTTCTTGCGGGTATGGAGTGATGCGATGTGCTCCTCCAGAGTTCCCTCCGTCGTCAGTGCCATGACCGTCACCGGCGACTTCTGTCCGATTCGGTGCACTCGGTCGGTGGCTTGTGCTTCGACCGCGGGGTTCCACCATCGGTCGTAGTGAATCACCGTGTCGGCGCGGGTGAGATTGAGGCCGTACCCCGCCGCGCGCAGACTGAGAACCATGACGGGGGATCGGTTGCCGTTCTGAAACTGCTCGACCATCTCGTCGCGCTTGTCTACGTCGAGTCCGCCGTGGAAGAACGGAATCGGAGCTCCGGTGAGGTTCTCGAGGTGCTCGGCCAGTATTTCCCCGGTTCGGCGGTACTGCGTGAACACGAGCGCAGCTCGCGAGGACTCGGTGAGCTCCTCGACGATGTCGGTGAGCCTGTCGAGTTTGCCGGAGCGATCGGCCAGGCGACTCACATCGCCCTTGACGAGCCCAGGATGGTTGCAGATCAGTTTGAGCTGGGTGAGCAGCGCCAGTACTGCCGTTCCCCGTCCACGGTCGGTGCCGAAACCGGTGTCGAATGCTTCCTCGACGGCCGAGTTGTACAGCAGCGCCTGCTCATTCGAGATCGGACACAGAACGTCGATGTGGTGCTTCGGCGGCAGATCCGTTGCAACCTCGGCCTTGGTCCGGCGGAGGACGACCGGCGCGATCGCGCTCGACAGTTGTGCGAGTGCGGTCGCCGAACCTCCTTGCTCGATGGGTGCCGAGAATCGTCGGGTGAACCGAGCCCGGGTTCCGAGCAGTCCGGGATTGGTGAGATCGATCAGTGCCCAGAGTTCGTCCATTCGGTTTTCGACGGGAGTGCCGGTCAGGGCTATCCGCGTGGTGGACTTTAGCCGACGCGCTGCGCGAGCAATCTTGGTTCGCGAGTTCTTCATCACGTGCGCCTCATCGAAGAACACAGTGCTCCAGGATATTTCGCTCAATCGATCTGTGTCGGTGCGCAGGGTGGGGTACCCGGTGACGGTCACCGAACCCGCGTCGGCGCAGTGCTCGAGGGTGCGGGACGGTCCGCGGTACACGTTGACGACCAATTCGCCGTCGGAGAAGTTCTCGATCTCACGGCGCCAGTTGCTGATCAGCGACGTCGGGCAGGCGACCAGGTAGCTGCCCTCGCCTCGCCGCGCTCCGACGATCATGTGCGAAATCGCCTGGAGCGTCTTGCCCAGCCCCATCTCGTCGGCGAGGATTCCGCCGCCGCCGATCTCCTGAACCGTCGGCACCCAGGACGCACCGTGCAGTTGATAGGGCCTCGGAGTGAAGGTCGACGCACTCTCGGTCAGATCGTCTTGCATGCGCAGGCTGGCGCGGAGCGCGTCAACGGCACCATGTGCAGTCAGCACGCTGGAGCCGCCGGCATTGGGAACAGCGTGCGCAGCAGGCGGAAGTGCATCGACGAGCTCTCGTGGAACCCCGCTCGCGTCGGGATTGTGCTCGACGTGGTTCAGGATCGCCAACCATCCGCGTGCCGACATGCCTTCCGCAGAGCCGGCTGCAGTTCGGAGCTCGCCACCGTTCGCCGCCACGAGGTGCGCGTCCACAGTGCGCACGGCAACGGTGCCGTCCGCGCCGGGAACCGCGAGCTCGACGGGAGTGGACTCATCTCCAAGCGTCGCCCCCGGTGTGCTGCGCCAGACGGCGAAACAATGACGCTGCGGCAGATAGGTGACGTGCGGAGCGGGGTCCATGTCGGCGGTCGAAAGCATGCACCCTCCGGCGGAGTTCACTGCCTCGGCTGGGTCCGAAGCTGCCAACACCGTACGCCGTCCGGTGACATTGTGCCGCATCCGGAAATGGCTTGACTTTTCCCAAAATTACTGTCCTACAGTGCCATCGGATAAGACCCCGCGATGGATCGGATCAGGATTGCTCGCCAGAACACCACCACGTCGTGCGGCCGCCCACCGTTCCGCGGGCCATCGGCGCACCACATCGAGGGCACGCCGCATCCGTTTTTCGGAACGGAATGATCTCCCCGGTGTGTACGCCACCCTTCTTTATCGCTGATCTGATCGCGCGGCGCAGAACAACGCGGAGCTCGTCGAGTTCCTCCGTCGTGAGTGTCTTGGCGCGCCTGGACGGGGATTGCTCGCTCTGCCACAGCACCTCGTCGGCCAGTAGATTGCCGACGCCTGCAATGGCGGACTGATCGAGTAGTCGGGCTTTGAGAGGTGCACCACTGGAACCGATTCGGTGACGGAAGTCGTCGCGGGTGATCTCCGCGGCATCCGGGCCGAGAGCGTCGATATCGGGTTCGAGTCGAACCCGGCCGAGGCGGCGTTTGTCGAAGAGTCGAAGCTGTCCACCGTCGTCGAACGTCATGGAGAAGCGCGTCCACTCGGGCTTGTCGGTCGGGCGCTCACCGACATGAGGGTCGCCACCCCCGTACTGCGACGTGCGTTCACCGTCGGGAGCGGTGACGATGACGCGTCCACCCATCCCCAGGTGGATGCCCAGGGTCGGACCGCCCGAGCCGTCGGCCGTGACGGTTTCGCACCACATGGCCTTGCCTCGTCGACGCGCCTCGGTGAGTTTCCCGCCCTTCAGTGCGCGGGCGATATCGCCTGGCATGTGCGGTCGGCACTCAAAGGAGTCGCTGTCGTCGATGTCGACGATGACGCGATCGAGGGCTTTTTCGACGACCTGTCGGGCGTTTTCCACTTCGGGTAGTTCCGGCATGGATCCGGTGTACCCGATTCGCGGGCGCTATGCGCGGGTGCCGTCATCGGTCTTTCGACTCGTTCGTGTCCACTTCGGGCACCAGCGGTCCCAGTTCGGCGTCGAGGACCTTCTGCACGACGCGCATCGCCGCCAGCGCGGCCGGTGCTCCGCAGTAGCCCGCTGTATGAATCACCGTCTCGGTGATTTCCGTTCTGGTGAGGCCGTTGCGCAGCGCCCCTCGTACGTGGCCTGCGAGTTCCTCGTGGGCGCGCAGCGCGATGAGGATCCCGAGATTGAGCAGGCTGCGGCTGCGGTGGTCGAGGCCGGGCCGCGTCCACACCCCGCCCCACACGGTGTCGGTGACGAAGTCTTGCAGTGCAGCGGAGTCGGTGTTCGCGGCATGGGCAAACGCCTTCGCGACGTACTCGTCTCCCATTACATTTCGGCGGACCTCGAGTCCGTCCTCGAATCGCGGGCCCCTGCTCCGATTCGTGGCTTCGTCGTCGATCATGGTGTTTCCTCTCCCTCGTGCGCGGTGTCGACAGATCATGGCAGGGGGCTGGTGGGGGAATTGCCGGCGGAGGCGAACTCGGCCACGGTCTGTCAGCGCAGAGAGGCCGGCCCACCGCTACGGTCGTCGCGCGAAGGCTGTGTGTCGTCGGAGACACGCTCTGCGCGAGTCGCTTCGAGAAACAGCTCGAGAAACGAAGAATGCGCGCCACGTTCCTGCGCCGTTCTTCCCTCTCGGGGGTCTTTCGATGCCTTCGACATAGCGATTCGCGTTCCTCCCGTGTCAGCGAACAACAATCTCAGATTCTGAATAGTCAAGCAACTGAGACAGTGAGTACAACGCGCGGCACGAAGTGAACGATCGAGGAAAAAGTTGCGATCGAGCAACTCACAACGGTGTGGATCAGTGGCGAGGATGCCCGGAAGCTGCACCGCATCGGCAGCGGGGCTGTTCGGTTCGGTGTGACAGACACCCGGGGTCTGACCGTCGGTAATCCGGAACCGTCGGTTTCCGCCTCGTCAGCGTGCTGGCGATCGACTGTCTGCCGGTAGGCGCGATGAGAACCTTGTTGTCGACACGCGTCGCCGACACAGCCCGAATTTCGGTCACGGCGTCGGTTGTGACGCAGGTCCGTTCGCGATCCAGCTCGCGGCTGTCGGCATCGAGAGCGACCGAGCGTGCATCGCCGGCCGTGCCTTCGAACGGAACGTCACATCCCAGCGGCGGTGGGCGGCTCGATCAGCATTCTCTTGATCACCTTGCCGGTCGCGGTTCGGGGCAGTTCGTCGAGGAACGTGATGTCGCGGGGAACGCAGAAGCGGCTCAACCGATTTCGAATGTAGGCGCGCACCATGTCCGCATCGAGGCCGGCCGATCCGCGGCCGACGACGAATGCGGCCAAACGCTGCCCGTATTCGGGGTCGGGCACACCGACGACCGCGACCTCGCCGACCTGCGGCAGATTGGCGATGGCATCCTCGACGGGGCCCGGAAAGACGTTCTCGCCTCCGGAGATGATCATCTCGTCGTCCCTGCCGCAGACGAACAGCCGTCCGTTGCAGTCGATGTACCCGAGATCGCCGGTGTCCATCAGGGCAGCTCCGCGGGCGGACGCCGTCGACGGCGGCGCGGCGTTGGTGTACCCGTCGAACAGCATGTCGTTGCCGACGAATATTCGGCCGAGGGTTCCCATTGGAACAGCAGTACCGTCCGCGTCGAGTACCGCCACAGTCGTACCAAGGGGAGGGCGTCCGGCGGTCGCCGGCGCAGCGCGAAGGTCTTCGGGAGTCGCGATCGTGGCCCACGAGACCTCGGTGGACCCGTAGAAGTTGTAGAGGACGTCACCGAAGACGTCCATGAAGCGGCTGACGGTCGATCCTGTCAATGCCGATCCACTGCACGCGACGACCCGGAGGCTCGAGGTGTCGTAACGTGAGCGCACCTCGTCGGGCAGGTCGAGTATCCGCTGCAGCATGATCGGAACCGCGATCAACGAGGTACATCTGTGCGCCTCGATCGCCCGCAGGCAGTCCTCCGGATCGAATCGGTCCAGGAGGACCACAGTGGCACGCAGGGGAGTACTGATCTGCAATGCCGCCAGCCCCCAGCTGTGAAACATCGGTGCCGCGATCAACATCCTCTCGTTCATCCGAAGGGGCATGCGAGACAGCATGGCTGCCACGGTTCCGAAGCCCTTCGGCGTGGGACGAACCGCCCCCTTCGGTGAGCCGCTGGTACCGGAGGTCAACACGACAACCGACCCGGGGCGGTCCGGCCTGGTGAACGTGGCGGACGGGGCTGCGACGAAATGCTCGAGGGTGCGTCGACGCGGAACGGCGGTATGGGAAGACAGACTCACCCGAGTCACGTGGTCGGGCAGATAGCGCACCATCGAATCGAACTCGTCGTCGACGAACAGCATTCGGAGCTGGTGGCGGGCGGCGATCGTCTCGATCTGTCGGGCAGCGAGACCGGTGTTGAGAAGCACCACCTCGACTCCGAGCATGCCGCACGCGACGGTGCACTCGATCATCGCCGAGTGGTTTCGAGCCAGAATCCCGACGGTGCTTCCGGGACTGATTCCGGACGCGTCGAGACCCGCTGCGATGCGGTGCGATCGGTGGTGGATCTCCGCGAAAGTACGGGTTCCTCGGTCGTCTATCAAGGCGATCTCGTTCGGCGACTTCGCTGCAGCGGCCGCGAAACCACCGCCGAGGGTGAAACCCCATTTGGCCAGCGAGTTCAGCTGTCGGTACGCGCGGTCGGGACGTGCAGCACGAATGACACCGGTTCCCACCATCGTCTTCATGATCGCCAGCGGTAGCGACCGCGAATCGCCGGTGTTGGTCACGATCGACGTCGAAGTGCCGGAAAGGGAGTTCTCGAGACGGCGAAGACCACCCATCACCCAATCGACCACTGCGCGGTTGTTCTCGGGCTGGGGTGAGTAGGACCCGCCGAGCCCCGCCCTGAAGACGGTGACATCGATCTTGGTCTCACCGGCCGCGCGCGCAGTCAGGGTGAATCTGACGAATCCGCCGGACTCGACATGCTCGATGGTGATGATCGGCCGGTTGCGTCTGTCCACCACCAGGTCGAGGGCGTGCTCGACACCATTGACTCCGCACAGGTAGCCGGCCGTGGACTCACGGAGTGTGCAGTGGTCGAGCCCGGGGAAGTAGCGTGGAAACAACTCGACCGCGCTCAGGACACCGCATACCTGCTCGATGTCGTGCTCGAAGACCATGTTGCAGTCGATGACGTCCGAGACCATGCTCCACCCCCGTGCCTTGCCGAGTCGACGGCAACGCCGACGCAGCACCGACCAGGGGATGGCGGCGCGCACCTGGAACGGGTCATCCGCCTGGATGAAGTCGTCATCGTAAACCCGGTGCACGGTTGTGCGGGCGAAATCGGCCGAAGTCGATCTCGAATCGTTCGACTTCTTCTGTAGAGACCGTCAGAACTGAATGCCGAGCGACCACGCGAACACCGTGTACGCGGCGATGGTGATCAATGAGATGGCAATCAGATTGAGCCAGAAGCCGCCTCGCATCATCTGGCCGATCGTGATGTAGCCACTGGCGTAGGACACCGCGTTCGGTGGAGTCGCCACGGGCAACATGAACGCGCAGGTGGCCGCGAGCGCTACCGGGACGGTCAGAACCAGAATGTCGATGTTCATGCCCATCGCGACGCCACCTGCCACCGGAAGGAACGTCGCGGCCGTCGCGGTGTTGCTGGTGATCTCGGTCAGGAAGATGATCGCGGCCGTGGCGACGACGACCAACATGACCACCGGAATGGTGTCGAGGCCACCTGCGACGCTGCCGATCCAGTCCGTCAGGCCGCTCGACTCGAACTGGGCCGACAGGGCGAGCCCGCCGCCGAACAGCAGCAACACGCCCCAGGGCAGCTTGACAGCGGTCTCCCAGTCGATCAGGCGGACGCCCTTCTTGCTTCCGCTGGGTAGCAGGAACAGCAGCAGTGCTGCTGTCATGGCGATCCCGGTGTCGGAGATCGGGGCATCGTCGAAGATCAGCGGAACGGCCACCCACGACACTGCCGCCAGGGAGAAGACGATCGCGACCCGGATCTCACCCTGCGACATCCTGCCCAGGGCGTCGAGTTCGCCTCTGATCAGCTGCTTGCCGCCGGGTATGTCGTCGATCTCCGGCTTGAACATCACGTGGGTCAACAGGAACCAGGCGATCACGAGCAGGATCACGGCGAGCGGAACACCGGCGATCATCCACTGGAGGAACCCGATGGTGATTCCCTGCCCCTCCAGGTAGCCCACCAGCAGGGTGTTGGGTGGAGTGCCGATGATGGTTCCGAGCGAGCCTATCGACGCGGCATAGGCGATGCCGAGCATCAGAGCGGTCCCGAAGTTGCTCTTGATGACGGCCTGGGTGATGGTGTCGTCGTCGGGGGCGGAGTCAGCACCGGTGCTGGGCACCGCTCCGGACTTCTTGCCGATGTCGAGAACCAGAACCAGCACCGATACACCGATCGGAATCATCATGACGGCGGTGGCCGTGTTGGACACCCACATCGACAGAAAGCCTGTCGCGATCATGAACCCGGCGATCACCATCGTCGGTTTGGTGCCCATCGCGTCGACGGTCAACAGGGCTATGCGTCGGTGCAGGTTCCACCGTTGCATGGCCAACGCCAGGAGGAATCCGCCCATGAACAGGAAGATGATGTTGTTGCCGTAGGAGGCTCCGACATCGTTGACGGCGACATCGGAATCGAAGACCGGAAAGATGACCAGGGGAAGCAGTGCGGTTGCCGGGATGGGCACCGCCTCCGTCATCCACCAGATACCCATCAAGACGGCGGTGCCTGCGGTCAGCCGCGCTGGATGCGCTACGTCATCGGGGAGAATCAGGTACACGAGGATGGCCAACAGGATGCCTGCGCCGAGGCCGACCCATTGACGCTTGCGGCGACCGGGCTGCACTTCGGCTTCTCGTTCTCCGGCCGATCTCTGATCCACCTCGTCGAAGTCGTGGCCTTCGGATGAGCGCCCGGCCTTCTCCTCGTCGCCGACCTGCGTCATGGATCCTCCTCGGTGTGGACGTTTCATCACCCTAACGCGTGAAATGTCCGAAAGGTCCGACTTGGCTGGGGCCGGTGTCGACGCTTACCGCGCGACGTCGGGCTTGTTCATCGTCGGGTCGTTGTCGAGCACCGGATCCCACACGTCGCCGGGAATGTCGCCCGGCAGATGACTGTTGCCGCGTCCGACGAATTTGTCTTCGCGACCCTCGCGCCGCATGGCCTCGAAGTCCGCCAGCGCACCGAAGGCCCATTTACCCAAGGCCGGGCCACCACGAAAGCTGCCATAGGGATTGCGCACCTTGTACATCTGCGCCAGAGTCGCCTCGACGAACGCAGTCGCCATGCCGACCACCGCAACCAGCCACATCCAGAAGATCGCGCCCGGTCCACCGAGAGTGATGGCGATGGCTACGCCGGCGATGTTTCCCGTACCCACCCGAGATGCCAGACCGACGCAGAATGCCTGGAACGCGGAGATTCCGCCCTCGGCTTCGATCGAGATCCGCCGATCGACTCGAACATCGACGGCAGCAACCGGACCTGGACGAACGTGGTGCGGACGGTGAAGTACAGCCCGACGCCGATCAACAGATAGATGTGAAAAACGCTGTAGAGACGGTCTGCCGAGAAATCCACAACTGAACTGACGGTATCCACGGTGCCATCCGTCACTCCTCGGTAGCACCCCAGATATCTCGGTAGGGAATCGGACGCCCCAGAATCCGTTCTGCTGCACGATGTCCCGACTTCAACGCCGCGGTGACCGTTGCCGGATCATCGGTCCACGTTGCTTCACCGGCGAGGTGAAGTACATCGCCGATCGGAGTGGCCAGTTCGTCGTGATCGCGCGTACGTGAACCCACCGTCATGTACGAGTACGAACCGTGGGAGAACGGATCGTCCTGCCAGCGAGTGACATACACGCTGTCCGGCGTAGCGACACGGTCACCGTACAGGCCACGTAGTGCCTCGAGAACCGAGTCCGCGATGCGCTCGTCCGACCAGTGCCGGATCTGCTGAGCGCACGCGCCCGCTGCGAACGTCAGAAGCGTCGGACGCCCCGGCGGCATGGTGACGTCGTACCAGGAGTGCCACCAGCGCCCGGCTTCGCCCTGCTGCCGCACGGCGTAGACGTTCTCGTCCCAGAACTTGGTGGGGAACCGGATGAACACCTTCTCGAAGGCATTCATCTCCAATCGTTCCAGGGCACCCGAAACGGGTTCCGGCAGAGGAGGTTCCACCGTGAACGCCGGAGACTTCAGTACGCCGATCGGCACCGTCACCACAGCGCGCTCGGCCGAGAACCTCCCGGACCCGGTATCGACCAGAACTCCGTCTCGACCCCACCGGACCTGCGTCACAACATGTTCGAGTCGAACATCGAGCCCCTCGGCCAGCCGAACGGCCAATTCGTCGTAACCATCCGGGAACACGACTTCGTCGCCCTCGATGGCGTCGTCGTCCAAACCGTGCGCGTCGAGGAGATCCTTTCCTACCCCCAACTGTTCCTCGGCTCGATGTCCCAGGAACTCACGAACTCGTTCGAGTCGATCGTCGTCCCAATCCAGTTGCGTCAGAGTTGCTTCCACCGCGTCACCGAACGACGTTCCGGGGGGCGAATTCGCGATGGTCGTCGCGAACAGTTCGTCGAAGTGGTGAACGTCGGCACCGAACTGGGCGGCGGCCGCATCGCTCAACCTGGTCCCGGTAGGGGAGTAGTACGCGATGGGCCTGCCGTCCGGCTGGTAGCTACCGACGGTGAATTCGACGGTCCGCATTCCGAAAGCGTGTACTGCATCGGCGAGGGGGTTGTCGTCTGTTCCGTGAATCCAGGACGCTCCGACGTCGAGGGTGCCTTCGTCGGTGCGCAGTGTCCGGACGCGACCGCCTACGCGATCTCTGGCCTCGAGAACGACGACGCGCTGACCGGCGCGATGCAGGAGTGTCGCAGCGACCAAGCCGGAAATACCTGCTCCCACCACGAGGGTATCGACGTGTGTCACCGTCACTCCTGTCTGTCGACGGCCGCGGGGTCAGTTCCCTCGGCCGGAATTGCCGTTGCCGTTGCCACTGTTTCCGTTGCTGTTCCCGTTCGCGTTGCCGTTTCCCGAATTGCCGGGGCTCTTGTTGCCCTTCTCCGAGTTCCCGTTGCCGTTCCCCGAGCTTCCTTTGTCGTCACCCGGCGGTAGCGGAGCCGGCGCAGCGGGCTCGGTCGGAAGCGAATTCGTCGTGGGTCCGGGAGTAGGCTCAGGTGGGTTCGAGAGCACTGGAATCGGGCTCGCAGGTGCGGGCGCGGGCATTGTGGGCGCCGCCGCGGGCGACTGCACAAGCGTCGGCGTCGGCGTCGACGGTGACAGGGGCTCCGGCTCCTCGCCCGTGCCGACTGCGACCCAGAGGATCGCTGCGCCCAGCGAGACGAACAGAGCCGCTGCTCCAGGAACGATCCATCGACGGCGTGGAGGTTCCGCTTCGGTCGACGCTGAAACTGCTGGGGGCGCAACCGTGTTCACAGTTTCCATTGGAATCGCGGCGGTGCGGGGAAGAGATGTCGTGCTTCGCGAGAGCCCACGCAACCGGTGGGCGACCGCAGCTGCGGCCGGTCGATCCTCCGGCCGTCTCGATGTCATCTCCGTCAACAACGCGTGCCAGTCCGATCCGAGCCCCTCGGGAACGGCGGGATCGCGGTGTAGACGCGCCACCGCCGCTGCAACCGCGCTTCCCTCGAATGCCATTGTGCCGGTCAGGCATTCGATGAGAACCAGCCCGAGCGTGTAGATGTCCGTCGGGGGACCTGCAGAGGTACCTGTCGCCTGCTCCGGGCTGAGGTAGTGCGCAGTACCGACTGTGGTGCCGTGCTCGGTGAGTCGTTCGGCGTCGACGATACGAGCGATGCCGAAGTCGGCAAGTTTGGCGCACTGTCCCATCGATACGTCCGGAGCATGCGCAAGGAGGATGTTGGCCGGTTTGATGTCGCGATGCACCACACCCTGACCGTGGATGTAGGCGAGAGCCTCCGCCAGCTCGTATCCGATCCGAGCGACGTGGGCGGTGTCCATCGTTCGGCTCCGGCGATACGCGCTCAGAGTCGGACCGTCGACCAGCTCCATCACCAGGTACGGCACGGGCACCCCGCTCGGATCGAGCGCAGTGCCCGCGTCGTACAGCGTCACCAGACCCGGGTGCGACAGCGACGCGAGAGTCCGTATTTCTGCATCGATGCGTTGGGCGGTGTCGGGGGGCTCGCCGTGGCGGAATATCTTCACCGCTACGGATCGGCCGAGAACGTGGTCGTCGGCGTGCACGACGTCGGCCATTCCGCCGCGCCCCAGGATCGTGCCCAGTCGGTATCGACCCGCGAAGAGGCGGTCGTGAGGGGTATGAGGACGTGAGTCCGCTCCCACCATCGGTCACCGCCGTTCCTCGAGTCCTCGGAGCACCATATAACCAACGAACAGACGCGCAGACCGCAGTCGGGTGTCGACATCAGGGTGCGGTCGGGCATGATGATGCCCCGGGTGGGGACCGATCGATCAGTATCGAGGGAGGGTCCACCCATGCATCGATCCTCGGCGAGTGCGGAGATTTCGCCGATGTCGGTCCGGATCACGTCGGTCTACCAGCCGATCGTGACGCTGGACGGACGCGCCGTCGTGGGGTACGAAGCCTTGGTGCGGACCTGCGGAGGCGGTGCGCCGATTTCGCCGCCGGAACTGTTGGGCGTGGCGCGGGCACAGGGCGTCACTGCCGATTTCGATTGGCGCTGCCGAATCAGCGCGTTGCGCGGTGCCTTCGAGTCCGGCTATCCCGACCAGCTCGCACTGTTCGTCAATGCCGAACCCATCGCCCTCGATGCACCGCCTCCACGGGACTATCTACCGATTCTCGAGGACGCGTCGCGGCTGTCCATCATCGTCGAAATCACCGAGCGAGACCTGATGGGTGATCCGGCCGGTCTGCTGAGGGCGGCCGAACACGCTCGAAACCTGGGGTGGCGAGTCGCCATCGACGATGTGGGGGCGGATTCTTCCAGCCTCGCCCTGATCCCACTGCTGCGTCCCGACGTGATCAAGCTGGACATGGAACTCGTACAGGGGCGCTCGAGCAACGAGACCGCCGCCATCGTTGCCGCTGTCGCCGCCGAGGCCGAGCGCACCGGTGCCCTGGTTCTGGCCGAAGGGATCGAGACCGAGCATCACGAGAGTTGTGCGCTCGCCATGGGTGCCGTGCTGGGGCAGGGATATCTCTACGGGGCACCGGAGGCTCTTCCGGATTTCGGCGAGGTGCAGGGGCCGGTCCGATCGCTCGATCCGACTGGAACGCTGACCGTGCGTGCCCCCGTTGCGGTCACGCCCTACGGGCTCACCCATGCTCTCGGCGCCCGCAGGCACGCGGATTCGACACTGCTCGACGCCATCGAGAACAGCCTGTTGCACAGTGCGTACGGCACCGGTTCCTCGACCGTCGTACTGGCGACCGTCAGTGCGTCCACCGGCCTGACGCCTGCGCGCGAGGCGATCTTCGAGGACCTCGCCGCACGTACTGCGCTGATGGCCGTCTTCGACTCGAATGCCGCGTCGCCGGAATCAGGTTTCCGGAAAGTGTTCGTGGACGCGGACGAACCGTTGGCACTGGAACGTTCGATCGTGATCGTGGCTCCGATGTCGAGCGTGGCGCTCATCGCGGTCGAGCGAGGAGCGGCCGAGGACGGCACCCCGATGTACGACTACCGCCTCACCTACGACCGTCATGTCGTACTGGATGCTGCAACGGTGCTTCTGAGACGGATACCGGCCAGATCTGCGATGTGAGTCCGCGGGCTCCTCGTCAAGATCAAGTAAATTGTTGCCCGAAATTCGGTAAATCACGTCTTCGGCCGTCCCCGTGCTGTTCACTCGAAGCCATGAGCTCTCACCCCCTCGCAACCGATTTATTGGCCGCGGACGGAGGCACGATCAGCTCCATCGAGACGGCGATCAACAATGCCTTCGATCCGATCTCCGCTGCCGTGTCGAATGTCGTCTTCTTCACCGTGAATATCGGTGGAGCCGCTGTTCCATTGATCGTCCTGTGGCTCATCGTCGGAGCCGTCATCTTCACGGTGGCGTTCAAGTTCATCCAGGTCCGCGGAATCAAGAGAGCGTTGATTCTGGTCAGCGGCAAGGAGGACGAGGCAGACGCGCCAGGAGAAGTCAGTCACTTCAGAGCCCTCACCGCCGCGGTGTCCGGAACCGTCGGGCTCGGCAACATCGCCGGTGTCGCCGTCGCAGTGACGCTCGGTGGCCCCGGCGCGACCCTGTGGATGATCCTCGCCGGCTTGCTGGGTATGGCATCGAAGTTCGTCGAGTGCACGCTCGGTGTGAAGTACCGAGACATCAACGAGGACGGCACCGTCTCCGGTGGGCCGATGAAATACCTGACCAAGGGTCTCGCGGAGCGGGGACTCGCCAAGGTCGGCAAGGTCATGGCCGTCTTCTACGCCATCGTCATCACGTTCTTCGCCATCAGCGGCGGCAACATGTTCCAGGCCAATCAGACCTACGCGCAGGTCCGTTCGGTCACCGGTGGTGAGGACGGATTCCTCGGCTCCGACGGAGCAAAAGCCGTATTCGGTATCGTCGTCGCACTGATCATCGGACTGGTCATCATCGGCGGCATGAAATCGATCTCGGCGGTGACCGCCAAGCTCGTACCGACCATGGCGCTGATCTACATCGTGGCGTGCGGCGTCGTCATCGCCGTCAACTTCCGTTCGGTCCCCACGGCATTCACCGCGATCTTCGAAGGTGCGTTCTCACCCGAGGGTGTGGCCGGCGGCGTACTCGGCGTCATGATCATCGGATTCCAGCGCGCCGCGTTCTCGAACGAGGCCGGACTGGGTTCGGCGGCCATCGCGCACTCGGCCGTCAAGACCAGGCATCCGGTCACCGAGGGCTTCGTGGCCATGCTCGAGCCCTTCATCGACACGGTCGTCATCTGTACCGCGACGGCATTGACCATCGTGATCGCCAACACCGTCACCTGGCAGGACCAGCGGGCGATCGTCGCCGAGACAGGTGAGCTTCCCGCCGGAGGCGTCACCCTCACTTCCGACGCTTTCGAGACGGTGCTGCCGTGGTTCCCGTACGTGCTGACTGTCGCGGTGGCACTGTTCGCTCTGTCCACCGCAATCACCTGGGCCTACTACGGACTGCAGGCATGGACGTCGTTGTTCGGACGGAGCCGCTTCTCGCGCACCTTCTTCAACGTGATGTTCTGCATGTTCACCGTCATCGGAACCGTGTTGTCCCTCGGTTCCGTGCTCGATTTCGCCGATGCGACGCTGTTCCTGCTGGCGCTGGTCAACATCACGGGCCTGTACCTGCTCTTGCCGGTGGTCAAGCGCGAACTCTCCGATTACCTGGCGATGCGCCGAGGCGAGCCGGACAAGGTCGACGCCGGGGTGTGACAGATCGGACGAACCGACATCGACGAGACCGGGCGGGATCGGTCTCGTCGATGTCCGTTGTCGGGTATCTCTTGGACCGATGTTTCGCAGTATTCGACAGTGGTGGTAACCGGGGGCCGAATGACGAAAGTCGATTTCAAGAAAACGTTCGACGCATACTCTGCGCAGCACAACATCTTTCGTACCCTTGTCGTTCCGCCAATGACCTACCTGATGATCGACGGACACGGCGATCCGAACACCGCTCCGCAGTACACCGAAGCAATCGGGGCGCTCTACCCCGTGGCCTATGCACTGAAGTTCGCCAGCAAGAACACCCTCGACCGCGACTATGTCGTCCCGCCGCTCGAGGCTCTGTGGTGGGCCGAGAACATGGCCTCGTTCACGACCGCCCGCAACAAGGCCGAGTGGAATTGGACGGCCATGATCATGGTGCCCGACTGGATCGACCGTCGGATGTTCGACGTGGCGAAGGCGTCCGCGGAAGCGAAGAGCACCTCGGATGCGTCGAGCAGAATTCGACTGGAGACTCTCGACGAGGGGCTGTGCGTGCAGACGCTGCATGTCGGGTCCTACGACGACGAGACGCCGGTACTCGACGAACTCCATCACCGATACATTCCCAGTTCTGGAATGACGATGACCGGCAAACATCACGAGATCTATCTCAGCGATCCGCGCAGGATGGAGCCGACGAAGCTGCGCACCATCCTCCGCCAGCCGGTGGCGCGTTCGGCGGAGTCGGCGTCGCTCTGACACGATGACCGGCATGACCAATGCGGTGCGTCCGGCATCGTTCACCGCCGGGACTCTGACTCTCCTGGGTGCGCTCTACTTCGCACAGGGACTGCCGTTCGGATTCTTCACCCAGGCCCTACCTGTCGTCCTCCGGGAGTCGGGCTTCTCCTTGGTGAAGATCAGCGCGACCGGTGTGCTGTTTCTCCCGTGGGCGCTGAAATTTCTCTGGGCTCCGTACGTCGATCGGTACGGATCGAGGCGACGGTGGCTGTTGTCGCTGCAGTGTTCGGCCGCGGCGGTGGCACTGGCGTTGTCGTTCCTCGATCTGTCCTCGACACTGCGTTGGCTGTTCGTCGGAATCTTCGTCATGAATGCTCTCTCGGCGACGCAGGACATCGCGACCGACGGTATCGCGGTGCGTACGCTCAGCGCGGCGCAGCGCGGGTTGGGCAACGGTCTGCAGGTCGGTGCCTACCGCATCGGGATGGTGTGCGGCGGCGGACTGCTGTTGTGGCTGTTCACCTTTGCCGGATGGCGGGTGCTGTTCGTCGCGATGGCACTGCTCATCGTGCTGACGACTGTTCCGGTGTGGTGGATGCGGACGCAACTGGATGCTGCAGACGCCGAATCCGACCGAGCGGCCGAGCCGGAAACGCCGGTGCGGCTGGCGGTTGCCTGGTGGCCCCGACTGCGTAGGCCCGGCATGGTTGCGTTCATCCTGCTTATCATCGGCTTCAAGTTCGGTAACTCGATGGGCTCGGCCCTCGTGGGTCCGTTCCTGTCGGACAGTGGACTGTCATTGCCCCAGATAGCGCTGGTCGAGGGCGGTCTGTCGTCGGTGGCTGCGCTCGGGGGAGCCGCACTGGGGGCATGGTTGTCATTTCGACACGGACGGCGTCGGGCGCTGCTGGTCGGCGGGGTGAGTCAAACGCTCAGCCTTGCCCTGTATGTCGTCGCCTCCCTGGGAGTCGGCGGCTTCCCACTTCTGGTCACCGCCAACATCACCGAACACGTCCTCGGTGGTGCGGCCACGGTGGCGGTGTTCGCCCTGATGATGGACGCGTCCGAGAAGCGTTTCGCGGGAAGCGATTACACGCTGATGGCGTGCGCAATCGTCTTCGCGCAGGGCGCAGCCGGGATCGCAGCCGGTGTGGTCGGCGACCTGTTCGGCTACACGGCGATGTTCGGCTCCGCGCTCGTCCTGTCCGGTATCGGCTGTGCATTGTTGTTGACGGCACTCGATCGAGGCTGGGGGCCCGACGGTCTCCGACAGGTGGTCCCGCCGAAGAACCTCGTCCGGTAGCGGCGGAAGCCGTACTCAGCTCTCGCTGGGGGATCCGGCGATGTTGACCATCCACTGCACACCGAACTTGTCGGTCAACATACCGAAGGTGTCGCCCCACGGGGCCTTGTCGAGACCCATCGTGAACTGCGCGTCGATGGCCAACGCGTTCCAGTAGCTCGTCAGTTCGTCCTCCTCGTCGCCGCTGAGCGAGACGCTCATGGTGTTCCCGGGCGTGTGCTCCATCGACGACGGCGTGTCGGCTCCCATCAGAGTGAACCCGTTCGGGGTGGTCAACTGGCCGTGCATGATCTTGTCCCGGTCAGCGGGATTCTCGCTGGCGTTGGCCTCGCCGAGCGTGGTGACGGTCAGCTCGCCACCGAAGACCGACCGATAGAACTCCATCGCCTCGCGCGCGTTGTCTCGGAACGACAGATAGGGGTTGAGAATGGACATGATCGAAGTCTCCTTCTTCTGATGAACGAGCGGGCTGAACTACGACGGGATCCGTCGAATCAGTAGACCCGCACCGCGGGGGAAAGTCACCGCAGAAGATCAGATGGATGCGTCGGTGTCGGCAACAATGGCGCGCAGTGCGGCCACGTGACGTCGATAGGCCGTTCTACCGTCCTTGGTCAACGACAACCACAGTCGCCGCGAGTCCGTCCGTGATCGCTGCTGCTCGACGTATCCCGCATCGACCAGAGCAGCGACCTGTTTGCTCAGCGCCGATGCGCTCAACCCGCTGTGTTCCTTGACGATCGCCAGTTCCACCGTTGTCGCAGCGGCCAGAAGGGCACAGATTCGGAGCCGGTGGGCCGGGTGAATGATCGGATCGAGATCGCTCATCGACGCGTACTGCGGTAGTGCAGAATCGATCCGATCGAGTAGATCGACGCGGCTGCTGCCGCCAGCAGAAAAACCGGCCAGGCCGGTCCGCTGGGATCACCGACAGCCTGCGCCAGCGCGACGGAGAAACCCGACAGCGCGACACAGGTGAGGAAGCCGCGGTCGGTGGGTAGGGCCCACGGCGTCCCCATCCGATATCCGGTGACGACGTTGACCGCGATGATCACCGCGGCGACACCCAGGAACGCGACCCGGCTGTCGAGAAGGGCGGTCAGTGCGAACATCGCGAGCAGCGCGGCGTTGACCGGATACAGCCATACCGGCCACGGAGTGTCTCGTACTGCGCGCTGAACTCGATCGATGTCGTCGAGAGCCGTTCGGGCTTCGGCAGGTGTGGGTTCTCCGATGCTTTCCATAGTGGAAACTGTATTGGATAGTTTCCACTATGGCAACCATCAGGCGGATGTCAGGTGTCGGACGGCCTCGCCACTTCCGATTCCCATCGGGCCCGTCGCTCGTCGTCCGACTGCTCCCACCACGGGGTTCCTCGCTCGCCGAGGGCGACTTTGGTGGCCTGCACGCCTGCGCGAGATTCCGGTGCACCCGACGTGCGTTTGACCTCCCTGCGCCACGCCATCAGAATCGACCGCAATTCGGCATTGCGATCTTCCGGGATATCAGGATCCGTTGCGCGCCAACGGCGACCCTTGATCACGATGTAGTGACCGTCCTCGGTGTGTTCCGGTTCTTCGGCCATGGGTCCAGACTGCCATGCGTCAGCTGCTCAGATACTGCGGTACTGGACTTGCGTCGAGACCGAGCGCCACGGCGGCGCGAGCGGTGACCGGTCCGACCAGATTGCCTGTGCCGTTGTAGCCACCGAATGCGATCACGGTGTCGTCGACCCATGTGCACAGCGGCCGACCGTCGGTGGTGAATCCGACGGACGCGGCCCACCGTGCATCGACCGAGACAGGTTCTCCTGCAAACGATGCCGCGACCGACTCGATGTAGTGCTGAACCTGAGCGGTCGGTTCGCCGGACGGTGTCCACTCGTGCTCGGCGAAGAGGTCACGACCGCCCCCGACATACAGCCGTCCAGACGCGTCCTGTTGCGCGTAGTCGTACCCCCATCGTCCGTACACGGGGCACGGCAGTCGCCCCGGGGTGACGGGCGAGGTCGCGAGCATCTGCAGACGGGCGGTCCGAACCCGTCCGTCGAGCTGGGGGAGTACCTGTTCGAGTCGACCGTCGACGGCTACGAGAACCAGGCCGCATCGAACCACTCCATTCGGCGTCGTGACCGCGCCCGGCTCGATGGCGATTGCGGGCGTGTATTCGTACAGTCGAGCGCGTCCCGCGAGAATCGATGCCAGCCCGAGCGCGCGACGCGCAGGATTCATCACCGCATCGTCCGGTAGGAAGATGCCGTTTCCCAACGCGCCGGAATAGTGCTCGACGGCAACGTCGTTCTCGCGCAAGCACTGTGCCAGCGCGTCGCAGTCCTCCGCATCGGCGAGTTCGCTCGGAGAACCGGGGACTCCCGCGAGCCTGATCGATCCGGTGCGTCGGACGACGTCGGGTCCGAGAAGCCCTTCCAGATTGTCGATCTCCGCCAGAGTCGCTCGATACAGATCCACCGCGCACGGACCCCATGTCGCGAGTGCTGTGTGCAGAAAGGTCGCAGGACCACCGAGCAGGAAGCCGCCGTTCCGGCCCGCAGCGCCGGCTGCGACTCGCCCTGCGTCGATTCCGACCACATCGACACCGCGGTCGAGGAGGTCTGCGACGGCGGCCAGACCCGAGCCTCCCAGGCCGACGACGCAGACGTCGGCGGTGCGGTCATGGTCGAGTGCGGGCAGTCCCGACCAGCCGGACACGATCGGATCGTCGTCCCACGCCGGGCGGGACATGTCGCTGGCGATCATCGGTCGATGGTATCGACGGATTCGGCGCGAGGATGGTTTACGATTCCGGCACCCACCCCAGCACCGGTAAGGACCGTCCATGCGCACTGTGATCGTGACCGCGTTCGTGTCGCTCGACGGCGTGATGGAGGGGCCGGGCGGCGAGGTGGGCTATCGCAACTCCGGGTGGACGTTTCAGGGCATCGACTTCGATCCGCCAGCGTACGAGATCAAAGGACGTGAGCAGGAAGAAGCCACTGCGCTGCTGTTGGGCCGCACCTCCTACGAAGCATTTGCGCCGATCTGGCCCACCATGGACGATTTCGCGGGGTACAACGCCATGCCGAGGTATGTGGTGTCGACGACGCTCGAGCAGGACGACTCACGATGGCCTGCAACCGTTCTGCGCAGTATCGACGACGTTGCCGAGCTCAGGAACTCCGAGGGTGGGCCGATCTCGATACACGGCAGCGCCACCCTCGGCCGAAGTCTCGCCGACGCCGGGCTGGTCGATCGGTACCACCTGCTCGTCTTTCCACTCCTGCTCGGTGCGGGAAAGCGACTGTTCAGCGCGGCCGACAAGGACACCACGCATCTCGAACTGATCGAACACGAGGTCTACGGCAACGGAATTCAGAAGCAGGTGTTCGACGTACGTCGATGACCCGGCGGGGCGAGTGTTCAGATGTCGTCGCTTCGGATGGTGCGCCGCCGAACGGAGACGAGTTGCAGCTCGGGCCGCGAGGCCGCGACGCGCTCGATTCGGTCGAGAACATCGGCGACGTGGTCGCGATCGCCTGCTACGACGGACGCGCCTATACCTGCTCGCCTGTGCAACTCGCGATGATCGGTTTCCGCCGCCGATACCGCGAACTTGCGTTGCATTTCGGAGATCACCGGCCGGATCACGGAGCGCTTCTCTTTGAGTGAGTGAACATCTCCGAGAAGGAAGTCGAATTCTATCCATCCAATCCACATAGGCGTGCCAGTCTAACGCCGGGGTGGGCGAGCGGCCCCCGACTCGGCCCGGCAATACCGTGGATGCACGCCATTCGGCGCGCATGTTCGTACACTGGCGTCATGGCTGCACCGGCGGGACACGGTTCCTTGCCGCCGAGCCTTGTCGAAATGGCGACTCGCCAGGTCCGATCCGAGGTGCTCAGCGGTGCGCTCGAGCCCGGATCGCGCGTGGTCGAGGAAACACTGTGCGCGCGACTCGGGATCAGCCGAGCACCCGTGCGTGAGGCGTTGCGCCTGTTGGCTCAGCAGGGTCTGGTCGAGCATCTCCCACGTCGCGGGTTTCGAGTGACGGTGTGGTCGGCGGAGGACATTCTCGAACTTTTCGAGCTGCGTCAGGTTCTCGAACGACATGCGCTCGAGCGTGCGCTCCCACTCGCGTCGCCTCCCGACAGTGCTTTCGCGCCGGTGAGAGCGGCGCTCGACGAGATGCGCGACGCCGATGCGCGGGGGGACACTCTCGAGAAGGACGACGCTCACCGGCGTTTCCACGAGGCAATCGTGGCGTTGGCCGGAAGCCGCCAGCTCGATGTGGCCTATGCGCCGATCCTGTTGAAGTTACAGCTACCGATGGCCCGCAACCTCAGGGAAGAAGCCCGAGTCGCCAATCCGATCGATGGGATCAGGCGTCACGAGTGGTTGCTCGACGCCATCGAATCGAACGACCTCTCGGTCGCGCTCGCTGCGTTGAAGGAGCATGGCGAGCTGACCTACCTGCATCTCGAGAGTATTTCCTAACAGACTCGAAACACGGCAACAACCTGCATTAACAGAAAACTGTCGACAATCGACGGTATGACTTCAGACCTGGGACCGGCACTCGGCCCGACCGTCACCGAGATGCTCGCGTCGTACAGAAACGGCACATCGACTCCCACTGCAACGGTGGAGGCGTTCTCGACCGCCGTGGCTGCACGCGGCGACGACGGAACATGGATCACCGTTGTCGGCCGTTCGGAATTGCTCGCGGCCGCCGCTGCACTCGAAGCGCGACCCGACGCAGTGTCGCTACCCCTGTACGGAATTCCCTTCGGAGTCAAGGACAGCATCGATGTGGCGGGATACCCGACCACGCTCGCCTGTCCCGACTACGCCTACACGTCGGATTCGACGGCCCCGGCAGTGCAGGCACTGGTCGACGCGGGCGCCATTTTCGTCGGCAAGACCAGCCTCGACCAGTTCGCGACCGGGCTGAACGGAACTCGCACGCCCCATGCGATTCCGCGGAGCGTCTACGGCAACGACATGATCTCCGGTGGCTCCAGTTCCGGATCGGCACTGGCCGTCGCCCTCGGGCAGGTGCCGTTCTGTGTGGCCACCGACACCGCAGGATCGGGTCGTGTGCCTGCCGCGCTCAACGGGATCGTCGGCTACAAGCCGTCGCGCGGCCTGATCAGCACCGTCGGCCTCGTCCCCGCGTGCAAGTCGCTGGACTGCATCACCCTGATGGCGTCCACCGTCGAGGACCTCGAACTCGTCTTCGACATCATGTGCGCCGAGGATCCAGCGGACGGTTGGTCACGTCCGCGCGGAGAAGAGTACGACGGGCGTGACATCACCGTCGGGCTACCGGACCTGCAGCAGCTGGACTTCTTCGGCGACGCGGCCATGTTCGATGCGCATTCGGTGGCGCGCCTGTCGCTTCCCGATCATGGGTTACGGACCACCACAGTCGATCTCACACCCTTCCTCGACGCCGGCTCGCTGCTGTATCAAGGACCGTGGGTCGCCGAGCGACTGGTCGAATTCGACGAATTCCTGAGCGAGAAGCCCGATTCCATCGTCCCGGTCGTCCGCGAGATCTTTCTGGGAGGGCGGAACTACACCGCTGTCGATGCCTTCCGTGCTCTGCAGAGATTGCAAGACCTTCGCGCTCGTGTCTCTCGGCTCTGGACGTCGATGGACGTGATGATCGTGCCGACCATCGGCACCACCTTCACCGTGCCGGAGGTACTCGCAGACCCCGTCGCGTGCAATACGAAGCTCGGTCACTACACCCACTTCGGAAACCTTCTCGATCTGACGGCCGTAGCGGTTCCCGTCGGGCTCACCCAGGACGGTCGACCGGTCAGCCTCATGGTGATCGGGCCTGCGCTGGCCGACGATATGATCCTCGCGGTCGCGGCCCGGTTGCTCGGAGAACGGCGTGCCGTTCCACCGCATCCCGCAGCAGCCGAAGGGTCGACCCTCGAGACCATCGACATCGTCGTTGCCGGGCACCACCTGTCGGGGGAGCGCGCCAACCCGCAGCTGCTCGAGCTCGGTGGGGCCCTGGTCGAGGCGACGTCCACCGCGCCGACGTACACACTGCTTCGGATCGGAACCACCGACCCGACACCCGGACTGTTGCGAGTTCCTCTCGGCGGCAGCGCAATCGACGTGGAGAGGTGGCGTCTGCCCGCCGCTTCTCTTGCGGTACTCGCGGGCAGAATGCCAGCGGTGCTCGCTCTGGGACGAGTACTGCTGGCCGACGGTTCCGACGTTCTCGGCTACGTCTGCGACGCGACTGTCCAGACCGGCGCGCATCGGCACACCGTCGACGACATCAGCGAGTTCGGTGGCTGGCGGGCATATTCCCGGGCGATCAATTCTGCTCACGATACTTCCATTGCAGCACAGGAGATCTCATGACCTCAGCACAGACACCGGAAACGTCGATACCGTCGGCGTCTCCGTCGGAGTTCACCATCGATCCCACGACGACGGCACTGCTCGTGATCGACATGCAGAGGGATTTTCTGCTCCCCGGAGGGTTCGGGGAGAGCCTCGGCAACGATGTCGGCCTGCTCCGATCCGTGATCGAACCACTCGCAGGTCTCATCGCAGTGGCCAGGGAAGCGGGGATACCCGTGATCCACACCAGGGAGGGGCACCTACCGGACCTTTCGGACTGCCCGCCGGCGAAATTACGCCGCGGCACACCATCGCAGCGCATCGGCGATCCGGGAGCGTTCGGTCGCATCCTCGTTCGCGGTGAGTACGGTCACGACATAGTCGACGAACTGGCGCCACTCGAAGGTGAGACCGTCATCGACAAGCCCGGCAAAGGGGCGTTCTACGCCACCGAGCTCTCCGAGATCCTCACGAGCGCCGGAATCACCACCCTGCTCGTCACCGGTGTGACGACCGAGGTGTGCGTGCACACCACGGTTCGCGAGGCCAACGATCGAGGATACGAATGCCTCGTCGTGACGGACTGTGTCGGTTCGTACTTCCCGGAGTTTCAGCGCGTGGGCCTCGAGATGATCTCGGCTCAAGGCGGCATTTTCGGTTGGACCGCGCCGTCGGAGGACGTCGAGGCCGCGTTGGTTGCACTCGTCCCCACCTCGGCAAGTCGATAGGACCGAACATGACCATGGACGTGAAAGACTCACCCGCTGCAGGCTCTTCGTCCTCGTTCACCCTCCCGTGGTGGACGAAGGGCGACACCAACGCATTCTTCGGACTCGGCTTCAACATTCTCGTCAACGTGCTCACCCTGACCACCCTGAGCATCGCGGTGGTCGGAATTCCAGGAACCGACGTCCTCGGGACCCTGCTGCCTGCCCTCGGGATCGCCCTGATCCTGGGGAACCTCTACTACATGGTTCTCGCTCGTCGGCTCGCCAAGCGCGAGAACCGAACCGATGTGACGGCGCTTCCGTACGGTCCGAGCGTTCCGCACATGTTCATCGTCGTGTTCGTGGTCATGCTCCCGGTCTACCTGGCGACGGGTGACGCGGTGCAGGCCTGGGCGGCGGGGCTCGCCTGGGCCTTCATGATCGGCATCATCGTCATGATCGGAGCGTTCGTCGGACCCTACATTCGCAGGATCACCCCCCGCGCGGCGATGCTCGGCACACTGGCCGGCATCTCGATCACGTTCATCGCGATGCGCCCGGCCGCGCAGATGTGGGAGGCCGCCTGGATCGGGTTGCCCGTTCTCGCAATCATTCTCATCGGCTTCTTCACGGACGTGAAACTGCCCGGCAACATTCCGGTCGGTCTCGCCGCGCTTCTGGTAGGCACGGCTATCGGCTGGATCGGCGGATACATGTCGGTGCCGGACGTGACCGAGGCTGCCGGCAATATCGCACTCGGGCTTCCCGATCTGCGCCTCGATCTGCTTCTCGACGGTCTCGGTAACCTGGCTCCGCTGCTCGCGACCGCAATTCCTCTGGGTGTCTACAACTTCACCGAGGCGATGAGCAACGTCGAGAGCGCGTCCGCTGCGGGAGACAACTACAACCTCCGCAGTGTGCTGCTCGCAGACGGATTCGGAGCGGTCGTCGGATCTGCCTTCGGATCGCCGTTCCCGCCCGCTGTCTACATCGGCCATCCGGGCTGGAAAGACGCAGGCGGACGGACCGGCTACTCGCTCGCGTCGGGCATCGCGATCGGCCTGATGTGTTTTCTCGGGCTCTTCGGTCTACTGGCCACGCTGCTTCCGATACCCGCGATCGTCCCGATTCTGCTGTACATCGGCCTGCTGATCGGTGCCCAGGCATTTCAGTCGGTGCCGAAGCTGCACGCCATCGCGGTGGTGGTGGCACTGCTACCCAACCTCGCGGAGTGGGCGGTAGGCCTGATCGACAACGCGCTCAGCGCCGCAGGTACATCGGCGACGGAAGTGGGGAGCGAGGCACTGGGTCAGGCGGGTGTCGTGTACGACGGGCTGAAGACGTTCGGATCCGGCGCGGTACTCGCCGGACTGATGCTGGGCACCATCGTCACGTTCGTTCTCGACAAACGGTTTCTCGCTGCCGCCGCAGCAGGTGGGGTGGCCGCGGCACTGTCGTGGGTCGGTCTGATTCATTCACACGAGGTGGGGTGGGCAGCCAATCCCCAAGTCGCCCTGGGCTATCTGTTCTTCGGACTGGTGTGTCTGGCGTACTCGCGGCTGACTCCGGCTTCGAAGCCGACGGGCGAGCCGCAACCGGTCGGCGAGTAGTGCTTCCCGGTGCGGGCCGTACGGCCCGCACCGGGAACTGCTCTAGCGTGTGCTCACGAGCTCGAGCGCCACCAGATCGGAGAGATATTTCTCGATCAGTTCGCGTCCGAGATGCGGAATGTCCCCGACGGCGGAGGCGAACTCGTCGGCAGGCAGAATCGCTCCTGACGACGGGTGTTGCGGACGTGCGTACGAGTCGATCAACGGGAGCAGCGAGTGCGAACGCTGCTTCTCCGGCAGAGCCTCGACTGCAGCGTTGAAACGCTCGAACCATTCGTCGTAGTTCTCGACGATCTCGATGTCGCGACCTGCATCCCGGATCCAGTCGACGAACGTATCGAGTGAGATGCCGTCGTCGTGTGGGTTGAGGATGTCGAAGGTTCGGTAGCCCGAGGTATCACCACCTGCGATCGACGTGATGGCCGACGCACTGAAATCGGCCGGCAGCCCGTCGTAGTGGGCCAGCGGGCGCCCCTTCTCGTCGGTGGGCGCGCCGGTGTCGGTGGCGTAGAACGTGTGTGGGGCCAGACCGGTTGCAACGACCGACAGGATCAGACGCGTGAACACGTCCGGCACGTTGAGCTGGCCCGTCCATGTGCTGTGCGCCAGAATCATGTCCGAGCGGAAGACCGAGACGGGCAGTCCGAATTCGTCGAACGCATTGCGCAACAGCACTTCACCGGCCCACTTGGAGTTGCCGTAGCCGTTGGCGTACGAATCGTCCACCGCCCGCGATGGGCTGTCGACGCGTATGTCGCCGTTCTCTCGGAATTCCTCGACGCCCGCTGCGACGGCCACCGTCGACAGATAGGTCACGGGCTTGACATGGTCGGTCAGCGCCAGCCGGATGATCTCGGCCGTGCCGACGACGTTGGGTCCGAAGAGGTGCTCGTACGGCAGGGCATGGTTGACGAGCGCGGCCGGGTGGACGATGCGATCCACCCGTTCGGCCAGTGCCTCGAACACGTCGCGGTCCAGGCCGAAGTGAGGTGTCCCGAGATCGCCCGCCACGACCTCGAGTGCGGCGTCGGCCAAGGTTCGATAGCGCTCCGACAGTCGTGCGTCTCCACTGTCGAACGCCGCATCGAGTCGAGCTCGCGCGTCGGAATCGGAGCGCCCGCGCACCAGACAGATCACCTTTCCGCCGGTCTCGGCCATGCGCCCCAACCATTCCAGGCAAAGGAAACGACCGAGGTATCCGTTGGCGCCGGTGAGCAAGACCGTGCCGGTCCGTTCTCTCGGGCCGGCAATTCGGTGTGCGGCGTCGAGAAGGGCATCGTCGAGAAAAGCCGACAGACGCAGGTCGGAGGCTCGTGCCACAGCGGCACCGCGGCCGTGCACCGAGGCGAACGTCGCTGTGTCGGAATCGTTGTCCCGGGCCGATGAGATGTACTCGGCCAGCGCTGCCAGGTCCATGGCAGGCCCGGTGATCACTCCGACCGGAACATCGACATCGTAGATCTCACGGAGAAGCGTGGAGAACGTCAACGCCGACAACGAATCTCCGCCCAAGTCGCTGAAGTGCGCGTCGGGTCGGATATCGGACCCGGCGCATCCCAGCAGGGCCTGGGCCGCGTCGCCGACGGTGGTCAGAACGGGGGCATCGGCACCGGTACGCCTGAGTTCGCGTAGGCGATCGTTCTGACCGGTCTCGAGTTCCGCGTAGCGACGTTCGAGTTCTTTTCCGTAGCGCTCGACGAGTTTGGGTCGCAGTTGCTTACCTGCCCCGGACAAGAGTCCGTTCTCCTGCGTGAACGGGTCGTGTTCGATGACTACTTCACGTGGAATCTCGTACGAATTCAGCGCTTCCGTGCGTGCGATCTGCTGCAACGATTCGATGACCGAACCCGCAGTCGTGTCCGGGTCGGCCGGTACGACAACTGCCAGAAGGTATGCCCGCTGGCTGTTGCCGTACACGAATATCTGATTCACCAGCTCGCTGGTACCGAACAGGGCTTCCAGGCGCGCCAGCGCGACGAACTCGCCCTGAGCCAGTTTCAGAACGTTCTTGCGTCGGTCGACGTAGGCGAGTCGGTCCGGCTCGATCTCGGCGACGACGTCCCCGGTGCGATAGAAGCCCTCGGAGTCGAAGACGTCGGCCGTGACGTCCGGGCGCTTGTAGTAACCGGGAATGATGGAGGTCGTCTTGAGCAGGAGCTCACCGCGCGGATGCGGTGTGTCGGTGGAGAAGTAGCCGAGTTCGGGTACGTCGTCGAGCTTGTATTCGATCACCGGCGGCCGCTGGACGACGCCGTCGTGCAACACCATTCCGGCTTCTGTGGAGCCGTAGTTGTCGCGCACCCGAATATCGAGCAGCTCGGAGACGAAGTCCTTCACTTCGTCGGCAATCGGCGCGGTACCGACCATCGCTGCGAGGACGCGACCGCCGAACTGTTCGATCCTGGTGCGCTCCAGCACTTCTCGTCGCGTCCTGTCGGCGTCGCCACCGGCAGTGCGTTCGGTTTCCCGGTCGATCTCGGCGAGAACGTTGTGCCGAATCATCTCGCAGACCCGCGGGATCAACAGTGCCATCGTGGGCCGAGCGAGCGCGAAATCCTCGAACAGGGTGGACAGGTCGCTCGCCCCGGCGAAGTGGACGGTGCCGCCTGCTGCAAGAGTCGAGAAGACGAGGCCACGGCCGGCCAGGTGACTCATCGGAAGATAGTCGAGAGTGATGACCGGGAAGGCAGGCCCGTCCGTGGACTCGGAGGATGCTCCGGTGTGGTGCCAGGCGCCGGTCCAGGCTCCGCACACGATTCGCTCGGTGTGCATAGCTCCCTTGGGGGTTCCGGTGCTGCCGGAGGTGTAGATCAGTGTCGCGAGTCGGTCGGGATCCTCGGCATCGGGTAGGGGAACCGACGGTAGTTGCGCCCCGTCGCGAACCAACTCGGTGAGCGGACGAACGAAGACTCCCGCCTGTTCGGCATCGCTGCGCGCGGTCTCCATGATCTGTGTGTGCGCGTCGATCGCACCGTCGTAATCGAGGACGACGATTCGTCGGATGGATCGACAATGCGTGGCAACCTGGACCGCGACGGACAGATTGTCGACATCGGCTGCCAGGACGACGGGCTCGACTTCCGCGGCGATGGCCGAGAGTTGGCCCGCGGTGGCACCGGCCTGCAGCGGAACGGCGATTGCGCCGAGCCGAATCGTGGCCAATTCCGCGACGACGTAGTCGGCACTCGCGAATCCCAGGGTTGCGAAGAAGTCTCCCGAAGCGATACCGAATGCGTCGTGCGTCAATGCCGATGCCAGTGCACCTGCGTCGTTCCAGGCTCGGCCGTAGGTGACGGTTTCGAAGCGCGGGAGCAGGCGGAGAGTGGTCGTGTCGTCGACTCGTGCGATCTCCCGGGCCCGGCGGCCGAGTGCCGGCCGATCGGAGTAGCGCGTCATGATCTCGGCAACCACGCGGGCCAGGTTGGGCGACAACTCCTGGGCGGCGTCGGCCACTGCGCTGTCCGGTTCGGCGGCTCGGAACTCGTCATCGATCCGGTGGAGCTCGGTGAAGCGATCGCGCCCTCTGATCTCTCGCTCACGTTCGCTGTCGACGGCCAGTGTGTGCGTCATGCTCGACTCCCCTCCGACGATGCGCACCGGAACAGCCGGGCGCTGTCGATTGCTCGATCAAATATCGTTATCAAAGGTAAGCATATGTCGATGTGGCTTTTTTGAATCGTGATGCTGCTCATAGTCCGATTCGCCGTAAATGTCTGCCCGGCTGCGGCTTTCGACATTGCCCCGGTCGACCGCCCGCAGCCAGGACCGTTTGTCGCGACGCTCGGCGTGGCCGTCGCAACGCGACTTGTATGGTGAGGAAAGTAGTCACGTGCGTCACAGCGCTCACGCAGGAGTGGAACCTTCGGAACGACCCATGCGGTGGCGGTGCCCCCTCTCGATCGGAGAAGTGAATGTCGGACGTCCTCTCGCGACGCGACCTGGATTTTCTGCTGTACGAATGGTTGGACGTGGCGGCACTGACTGCTCGACCTCGGTTCGCAGAGCACTCGAAGGAGACCTTCGACGCGGTCCTCGATCTCAGCGCGGATATCGCCCGCAAGCACTTCGCGCCGCACAACAAGAAGGCGGACGCGCAGGAGCCGACGATGAACGCGGACGGTTCGGTGGAGCTGATACCGGAAGTGAAGGCAGCGCTCGATGTCTATGCGTCGGCGGGTTTGATCGCCGGGCAGTTCGACGAGTCGATCGGCGGCATGCAACTGCCAGCGACTGTCTCCCGGGCAGCGATGGCGTTCTTCCAGGCCGCCAACGCCGGGACCTCCTCGTACCCGTTTCTCACCATGGCCAACGCCAACCTGATCGCGACGTACGGCACGCCGGATCAGGTGCGAGATTACGTCCGTCCGATGCTGGACGGGCGCTGGTTCGGCACCATGTGTTTGTCGGAACCGCAGGCCGGCTCGTCACTGGCCGACATCACGACCAAAGCAGTACCGCAGGGCGACGGTAGCTTCCGAATCACCGGCACCAAGATGTGGATTTCGGGTGGAGATCACGAACTGACCGAGAACATCGTTCACCTGGTGCTCGCCAAGACGCCGGGCGGACCGCCGGGGGTCAAGGGAATCTCCCTGTTCATCGTTCCCAAATTCCTTCCCGATGGCAACGGGGGTACGGGCGAGCGCAACGACATCGTGCTCACCGGACTCAATCACAAGATGGGCAACCGCGGCACCACGAACACGCTGTTGGCGTTCGGCGACGGAACCCACTCTCCCGGTGGGCAACCCGGAGCGGTCGGCTTCCTCGTCGCCGAGGAGAACCGCGGATTGTCGTACATGTTCCACATGATGAACGAAGCGCGGATCGGCGTCGGATTCCTTGCGATAGCCCTCGGCTACGTCGGCTACCTGAAGTCGGTGGAGTATGCGAAGACCCGTACGCAGGGCCGACCACTCGGCGCCAAGGATCCGGCTGCACCTGCGGTCGCGCTGATCGAACACGCCGACGTTCGGCGAATGTTGTTGGCGCAGAAGTCCTACGTCGAAGGGGCGCTGGCGCTCGGACTCTACTGTTCGCGCCTGGTCGATCATCAGGACTCTGCGTCCGACGACGCCGAAGCAGCACGATCGACGTTGCTGCTCGACGTACTGACGCCGATCGCCAAGAGCTGGCCGTCGCAGTGGTGCCTCGAAGCCAACAGTCTGGCCATTCAGGTGCACGGCGGCTACGGATACACCCGCGACTACGACGTCGAACAGCACTACCGCGACAATCGACTCAACCCGATTCACGAAGGCACACACGGTATTCAAGGTCTGGATCTGCTCGGGCGGAAGGTGATCATGCAGGGCGGCGCTGGATTGGCTCTGCTGGCCGAACACATCGGACAGACAGTCGATCGGGCGCACTCGGAAGGCGGTGACGCTGCTCGTTACGCGGACGAACTGCACGCACGCGTCGGCAGAATCGTCGAGGTCACCGCTGCGGTGTGGGGCACCGGCGATGCCGCTGTGGCACTGGCGAACTCCACGGCGTACCTGGAGGCGATGGGGCACACGGTCATCGCCTGGATGTGGCTCGAGCAGTTGCTGGCCGTCGGCACGAAGACCGGAGACTTCTACGACGGAAAGCGTTCCGCAGCAAAATACTTCTACGTCTACGAACTGCCGAAGGTGGACGTCCAACTCGACCTGTTGGCGAAGCTGGACCGCACCACCCTCGATATGTCGCCCGCTTGGTTCTGATCAACAGTCACAAGGAGATTCACACATATGTCGATCTTGGACAAATTCCGCCTGGACGGTCGCGTCGTCATCGTCACCGGTGCATCCTCCGGACTGGGCGTGGCCTTCGCCAAAGCAGCCGCCGAGGCGGGAGCGGATGTGGTGCTCGCCGCACGGAGAGTGGACAAGTTGGCGCAGACCGCCGAGTTGATCGACAGCGTCGGAGGGCGCTCGATCACGGTCGCCACCGACGTGGTCGACCCGGATCAGTGCACCGCGATGGTCGAGTCCGCGATGGCGGAGTTCGGGAAGGTGGACGTGCTGATCAACAACGCCGGAGTCGGCACGGCCTATCCGGCAACTCGTGAGACGCCCGAGCAGTTCCGCTCGGTGATCGACATCAACCTGAACGGTTCGTACTGGGCAGCTCAGGCCTGTGGACGGGTGATGGCACCCGGCAGTTCGATCGTGAACATCTCGAGCATTCTGGGGCTGACGACGGCGGGCCTACCGCAGGCGGCCTACAGCGCCAGCAAAGCGGCCATCGTCGGCCTCACCCGCGATCTCGCACAGCAGTGGGGCGCACGTAAAGGCATCAGGGTCAACGCGATTGCGCCAGGATTCTTCCAGAGCGAGATGACGGACTCGTACCGGCCTGGATACCTCGACTCGATGGCTCCGCGAATGATCCTCGGACGCAAGGGTGATCCAGAGGAGCTGGCCGCAACCGCGATCTGGCTCGCCTCGGACGCCGGGGGATACGTGACGGGTCAGACCATCGCGGTCGACGGCGGGATCACGATCACCTGACCGCCGCTACGACGTTGCCGTCACCGCGATCCCTTCGCGGATCAGTCTGCGCGCAACCACGCATGCGTCCTCGGTGTCGAGGCCCGGCATCGAATCGAGGCGGCACGGAGCGCCCTTCATCAGGCTCTCGATCGCGTCGGCGCACTGAGACGGCAGCGTGATCGTTTTGTTCCTGAGCACCATCGATACGCCGTCGTTCGTGTGCGAGATCCGCGCGAAGATGCCGGGCCGCAATCGAATCGAGTTGTCGCCCCGCAGCGCACCCATCGCTGCGACGCTCGCCAGTGGACGGACCGGTTCCGGTCTGACGAGGTCGTCGTGACGATCTGCGACGCGTTCGGCGAGACGACGTACCGCGTCGGGGTCTCGGTCGATCTCGTCGAGCGCGGCGCGCATGGCGTCCACAACTCGGTGTACATGCGGGACGATGGACTCCGGGTCGGAGTGGTCGAGGCCGGCAGGGAGGGGAGCACGCAGACTCTCGACGTCGCCGAGCGCCTTCAGCACGTGGTGGGCGAGGTCGTAGTCGTTGTACGACGCGACGCCGATGGTCAAGTGCACGGAGGTGTCGCCGAGCGCTTGCGCAGAATGGATCCACCCGCGCGGCAGATAGAGCACGTCGCCGGGCTCGAGGACGACGTCCAGTTCGGGAGTGTTCGATGCATAGTCTTCGACGGCCGACCGTCGATCCGACCACGGTTGATTGTTGAGCGGATGCACGTGCACCGGCGAGTGAATGCTCCACCGCTTGGTCCCCGCGATCTGGACGACGAACACATCGTGCACGTCGTAGTGCGGTGAGAAGCCCTGGGACGCAGCCGGTGTGACGTACGAGTTCACCTGCACCGGATGACCCAGCTCGCGAACGAGATCGCCGACGAAATGAATCAGCGGTGGCCACAGCCGGTGGAGGCCCTGCAGAACCAGCGTGTTCCCGGCAGCGAACGCAGCCAGCACCGCACCCGAATCCACCTGATCGGTCACCTCTGCTCCGAACCCGCCGGAGGCCGTGAACTGCGTTTTGTCCAGCAAACGGCCGTCCTTGGCCATCCGCACGAACGGGGTACGCACACCGCGTTCGGCTATCAGCTCGTCCACTGCGTCGAGTGTCATCAGATCGTCGAACGACCCCGGCAGTTCGGCGGATCGGGTGAGTTTGGGTGCGACTCCCCAGAACCGGTCTGCGAACTCCCCGAAATCGGTACCGGTGAGACGACCGAGCGCGGACCGGTTTCCCGATCCGCGCTCGCCGCTCGGCTCAGTGCTCAAGCGGTGCCGTCCGCACCGCCGTCGTGCCCATTGGGGTTGGATCCGCCGTCGGCCGGGCCCTCGCCCGCACCGGCGGGGCCGTCTGCTCCGCCGTCGTGTCCGTCAGGATTGGATCCACCGTCGGCCGGCCCTTCACCGGCTCCGGCGGGGCCGTCTGCTCCGCCGTCATGACCACCGGGGTTCGATCCGCCGTCTGCGGGTCCCTCGCCTGCGGCTCCGCCCGTGGTGGTGATGTCGTCGTCGTTGATGCTCATCGAAGTCCTTCCGGTCGTAACGGTTCGTGTACCCGCGCAGCGCGAGAACACCAGGGGTATTGACGCAAACTCTGCTTCTCAAACAGCGGTCGCGCCGTGAATCTCAGGCAGAGTCGTCGGCGATCTCGGGCGCGTTCTCCCGCGTCGCCATCCCGCCTCCGCCGCCGCCGTCGACGGGCCCTGGTCGGCCGCCCTTCGGCGTATCCGAGGTCTTCTCGGACTCGGTCGGGTTCTCGTTGTCGGTGTTCTCGTCGCGTCCCATGGTTCGACAGTAGACCGCCGCCAAGGCCGTGGGACCATGGAACGATGGATCGATCCCGAGCGCAGCACGTGGTGCTGCTCGACGACGAAGGCCGTGCCGTCGGCACACACGACAAGACCACCGTTCACACGCTGGACACGCCACTTCACCTGGCATTTTCCAGCTACGTGGTGAGAGCGGACGGCGCTGTTCTTCTCACGCGTAGGGCGTCGAGCAAGACGACGTGGCCAGGGGTGCTGACCAATACGTGTTGTGGCCACCCGGCTCCGGGAGAGAAGCTCGACGATGCCGTACTGCGCCGGATCGGTGAAGAACTCGGCCTTCGTGCGGAATCCGCCGAGTTGGTACTGCCGCACTTCCGGTACCGGGCCGTCATGGACAACGGAATCGTCGAGAACGAGATATGTCCGGTGTACCGAGTGCAAGTCGACGAGCACGCGACACTCGCTCCGGATCCGGCCGAGGTGGACGAGACTCGGTGGGTGTCGTGGCGTGAGTTCTCCGCAGGGGTGCTCGGCGGCACGATCGATGTATCACCCTGGTGCCGAACGCAGGTGGAGCAGTTGGCCGCTCTGGCCGACGAGCCACTCGGCTGGCCTGCGTCGCCGGACGACCTGCTACCACCCGCCGCCCGACCCGCCGACACCCGCTGATCTCGTCGGGCCTCTAGGGTTCGTACTGTGACTGACGACGATTCGGGTAGGCCGAACGAGGACCTGCTCGATCGAGCGTCCATCGCGCGCGAACTCGGCCGTTTCTCTCATCGCACCGCCGAATCCGGCGGACTGCGCGCCGCTGCCGTCGCCGTTGCGGTCGGTGGACCGCCGGGGGACAGGCGCATGCTCTTGACGAGGCGGCCGGATCGGTTGCGCGCGCATCCGGGCCAGTACGCGTTGCCCGGCGGCGGTGTGGACCCGGGCGAATCCACGATGCAGGCCTGTTTGCGGGAACTGGCCGAGGAGTTGGGGATTCGAGCCGAGGAGACCGACGTTCTCGGAAGGTTGGACGACTACGTCACTCGATCCGGGTATGTCATCACTCCGTTCGTGGTGTGGGTCGGCGACTACTCGTCCACGTTGTTGCCCAGTGAGGACGAGGTGGCCGAGGTGTTCGAGGTGACGGTCGACGAACTCGACGTCGACGCCCAGTTCGTGTCGATTCCGGAATCGACACGTCCGGTCATTCGCTGGCCGTACCGAACCGGGGCCATCCATGCTCCGACCGGTGCGATCGTCCACCAGTTTCGTGAGGTGGCGCTGCACGGTCGACACACCCGAGTCGCGGACTTCGAGCAGCCGGTGTTCGCGTGGCGCTAACGTGGCCGCAGGCCCGGTGCGCACACCGCGGCGAGCAGGACGACAAGGAGGTGATCGCCGATGACGAACGACCGTGAGCTCGAGGTATCGGATCGCATCGCGACCATTCCCAACCTGCTCAGCGCAATCCGTCTGTTGGGCGTTCCGCTGTTCCTCTACCTGATGCTGGGCCCCGAGGCCGATGGGTGGGCGTTGGTGATACTGCTCGTCAGCGGTGGAACCGATTGGCTCGACGGCAAATTGGCTCGCATGCTCGGCCAGGCATCGAAGCTCGGTGCCATTCTCGATCCGCTGGTCGACCGGCTCTACGTCGTCAGCACTCTGGTGGCGTTCGTTCTGCGCGGCATCATTCCCTGGTGGGTTGCGGCCATACTCATCGGGCGCGACGCCGTGCTCGGATTGACGATGTTCGTCTACTGCCGCCGGTCTCTTCCGCCTCCGGACGTCATCTATCTCGGTAAGGCCGCCACGTTCGTGGTGATGATCGCGCTGCCGGTCCTGCTGGTATCGGCCGGCAGCAATTCGGTGGCGGACGCCGCGGGACCGCTCGGATACGCGTTGCTGATCTGGGGCACGGCGCTGTACACCTGGACCGGTCTGCTGTATCTCGGCAAAGCGATCGCCGTCGCCAGGGCAATCGATCCGACTGTTGCCGGCACCTGACGGTGGAGCCCGCG
The DNA here is from genome assembly GCF_002259075.1 of Rhodococcus sp. 15-725-2-2b. Taxonomy (NCBI): domain Bacteria; kingdom Bacillati; phylum Actinomycetota; class Actinomycetes; order Mycobacteriales; family Nocardiaceae; genus Rhodococcus; species Rhodococcus sp. 15-725-2-2b. The sequence goes on from NZ_NPFL01000019.1 coordinate 67,714, forward strand.
GAACGACCAGGGCGGTCGAGTTCACAGGTCAGGAGGAATCCGGTCCCGTCGTTGTTGACGTCGTTGCTGACCGACCATCTGGACCCGGGATACGACGCCGCGGCCGCCGAACGTACTGCGCAGCACACCCGCAAGCCGCGAGTTCCTGCGGCGTTCTGGTTGTTGGGGGGTGCCGTCGTCGTCGGGGTGATCTTCGGCATCGCGTTCTCGCAACTGGCGTCCGGTGCAGCCGATGTCGACCGTGCGGGTGCCGATGCGTCGGCTGCTGTTCGAGCCGCGCAGGATCGCAGCGCCGATTTGGAAGTGACGCAGCAGGCCCTGGCCGAAGAAGTGTCCTCGGAGCGTGAGAGAGCCCTTCGGTCCGATGTCTCGGGCAGTGCGCTGCTGGAACGGTTGAGTGCTGTCGAGTCCGCTGCTGGCATCGATCGGGTGTCCGGACCTGGGCTCTCGGTCGTCGTCACCGAACCGGTTGTCGAGGACGACACGTCGGATCGGTCGGTTCGCCGGGGTTCGGGCGCAGCCGTGCTCGATCGGGACATCGCTGCGATCGTCAATTCGTTGTGGGCGAGCGGGGCGGAGGCGATATCGGTGGACGGTGTTCGAGTCGGACCGAACGTCACCATCCGGCAGGCGGGTGGGGCGATGCTGCTGGACAACCGCCCGATCGACTCACCGTACGAGATCGACGCGATCGGGCCGCCGCAGCGTATTCAGGTCCAGTTCGTCGTCAGCGACGCCTATCTGCGGATGAGTACGGTGGCGCAGTTGTACGGCGTCGGATTCACGGTGCGCCCGGCCACCGATCTCGAACTCGGTCCCGCTGCTGTGAGAGAGTCGTTCGAGGCAGAGGAGGCAGGCCCACGATGACGGAGCACGATCCACCGAATGCCGTACCGGCCGAGTCCGAGGTGCAGGTGCCGTCCGATGCGCCGATCACTCCGACCCACGGTGTCTATGCCCTCGCAGCGATCGCCGCACTGGTGGTCGGCGTCGTCATCGGGACGGTCGCGGGTCCTCAGGTTCCCGCTGTGGTTGCGCCGTATCTGCCGATCGCCGTCGTCGCGGCCATCGACGCAGTGTTCGGTGGTGTACGGGCTTTCCTCGACGGAATCTTCGACGCCAAGGTGTTCGTGATTTCGTTCGTGTTCAACGTCCTGGTCGCGGCCTTGATCGTGTGGCTCGGTGACCAGCTCGGAGTGGGAACTCAGCTGTCCACGGCAATCGTCGTCGTCCTCGGAATTCGTATCTTCGGCAATGCTGCCGCACTACGCCGACGTCTGTTCGGTGCCTGAACCATGACGGCAGGCGGCGGTCGACACGGATGGCGTGCGCGGCGTCCCGAGGCAGAAGGGCGAAGGCGCGGAGCGGTATTCGGTTTACTGGCGCTCGCGCTTCTGTGCGTCCTGGGAATCGGCCTGGCAACGCAGGTACGAGAGACGAGCACGACCGATGGCCTGGAGAACTCCCGGCCCGAGGACCTTCTGGTCGTCCTGGACACCCTGACCCGACGCGAGGCGTCCATCCGGGACGAGATCGGCACCCTGCAGGCCACCCTGGCGACACTGCGTCAGTCCGGTTCGGGATCGGAGGCAGCAGTGGCGGAAGCGCAGGAGCGACTGTCCGCGTTGTCGATTCAAGTCGGCACCGTCGCGGCCCAGGGGCCAGGCGTGACAGTGGTGATCGAGGACCCGAACTCGGGCGTGGGATCGGACGTGCTGCTCGACGCGATGCAGGAGTTGCGCGCGGCCGGTGCCGAAGCACTCCAGCTCGAGGGCGGCGGCAATTCCGTGCGCATCGGTGTCGACTCGTGGATCGCCGGTTCTGCGGGTCGGGTGGTGATCGACGGGCGAGAACTGCGTGCCCCGTACACCTTCACTGCCATCGGAGACCCGCCGACTCTCGCATCGGCACTGAACATTCCCGGAGGGGTCGTGGACACGGTGACTCGCAACGGTGCAACGACGAACATCGCGCAGTCGGACCAGGTCACGGTGTCCGCCTTGCGGGACCCGCGCCCGCGTCAATACGCTCAGCCCGGAAACTGACCGCCTGATTGCCCCGGGCCACGATCGAAGGGAATGCCGCGTTGAGCGACATCGACACACCAGCTGATCTGTACTACACCCCCGAGCACGAGTGGGTGCAGCGCACGGGGCCTGCAACGGTGCGGATCGGTATCACCGATTTCGCGCAGTCGCAGTTGGGCGACGTGGTGTTCGTTCAGCTTCCCTCCATCGGCGACACCGTCACCGCGGGCGAGTCTCTCGGCGAGGTCGAATCCACCAAGAGTGTCTCCGACGTGTTCAGCCCTCTGACCGCGAAAGTGGTTGCCGTGAACCAGGATCTGGACGGCGAACCGGAGAAGGTGAATTCGGGCCCCTACACCGGAGGCTGGCTGATCGACCTCGAGGTTTCGACACCGGAGGAGTTGGACGCGGCACTGGCGCAGATGCTCGATGCCGCCGGATATGCTCTCATCACGGCCGAGTGATCGGCCGGCTGTCGACACCGGCCAACAGGCCACACGGCCCGCGCCGCGCAGGGTACGGTCGACACCGAGCGAATACCCTGTCGGGGCGAAGGTCCAGCAAGCTGTACGACGCTACGCACCACCGAACGCCAAGCAACACCCGATGTGAAGACCATGTACTGCGTTACCCGCGGCGATCGCTGCCTCGGGTGAACGGACTGAGAAGGAGTAACGGTGAGCCAGAACGACAACGACAGCAACTACGGGGAGTCACCGGCAGAGACCACCTCGGTCTTCCGCGCAGATTTCCTGCAGGAGCTGGACAACTCCGCGGCCACCCAGAGCACCGAAGCTCCGGTATCGGGTGTCGAGGGGTTGCCTGTCGGTGCCGCGCTGCTCGTCGTCAAGCGGGGACCCAACGCCGGGTCACGGTTCCTGCTCGACCAGCCGACCACTTCGGCCGGTCGGCACCCCGACAGTGACATCTTCCTCGACGATGTCACCGTCAGCCGTCGGCACGCCGAGTTCCGGCAGGACGAGGACGACTTCCAGGTCGTGGACGTCGGCAGCCTCAACGGCACGTACGTCAACCGGGAGCCGGTCGACTCGGCCGTGCTGGCAAACGGTGACGAGGTCCAGATCGGCAAGTTCCGGCTGGTGTTCCTCACCGGACCGCGCGGTGGCAACGGATCTCAGGTCGGCGACACGTCTGCGGGTGCAGGAAGCCAGTGACCGCCGTCGGGCAGCAGTCCAACGGGGGGATGTCGATTGGCTCCGTCCTCGATCGACTTCGGCCCGACTTTCCTGATGTCACCATCTCGAAGATCAGATTCCTCGAAGCCGAGGGTCTGATTTCGCCGGAGCGCACACCCTCGGGGTACCGACGGTTCTCCATCGCGGACTGCGAGCGTCTGCGCTTCGTACTGACCGCGCAGCGCGATCAGTACCTGCCGCTCAAGGTCATCAAGGAACAGCTCGAAGCCATCGACCACGGGGTCGCCACCGTGGAACGGGCCGACGCGACGGTCAAGCGTCCGCGGTCGCTCACGGTCGCTGCCGGTGAGGTGTCGCCCGAGGAGTTTCTGCCCGATCGAGAGGTTCGTATCGCCAAGGCAGACCTCCTCGCTCAGGCGGGCATCGACGATGCGTTTCTGACCGAGCTGCTGCGAGCCGGTTTGATCACTCCCGGGCAGGCCGGTTTCTACGACGACGGAGCGGTGACGCTCGCCCGAACCGCACACGCGATGTTGCAGTTCGGTCTCGAAGTGCGCCACCTTCGAGCGTTCAAGCTCGCGGCGGACCGCGAAGCCGGGTTGGTTGCGCAGATCGCCGGACCCGTTGCCAAGGGCCGAGACGCCGGTGCGCGCGATCGCGCGGAGGAAATGATCCGTGAGTTGGCCGCACTGTCCTTGACCTTGCACACCTGTCTCGTCAAAGCGGCGGTGCGCGGTGCGCTCGACCGGTGACGCGCTCTCGTGTCGTTTCGAATTCCAATAGACTGGGCTGAGCCGGTCTTCAGCGCAGTCCGGATTTCTCGAGTTGAGAGGCAGACACGATGAGTGAGATGCGTGTGGTCGGTATTCGTGTCGAACAACCGCAGAACCAGCCCGTGTTGCTGTTGCGTGAGGCCGACGGCGACCGGTACCTCCCGATCTGGATCGGTCAAACAGAGGCTGCTGCAATCGCTTTGGAGCAGCAGGGCGTCCAACCTGCTCGGCCCCTCACCCACGATCTCGTCAAGGACTTGATCTCGGCACTGGGGCACCAGCTCAAGGAGGTGCGCATCGTCGATCTGCAGGAGGGCACCTTCTACGCCGATCTCGTGTTCGACAAGGACATCAGAGTCTCCGCTCGGCCGTCGGATTCGGTTGCCATCGCACTTCGGGCCGGGGTGCCGATCTTCGCCGAGGAGCCCGTGTTGGCCGAAGCCGGGTTGATCATGCCCGACGAGCGCGAGGACGAGGTCGAGAAGTTCAAGGAGTTCCTCGAATCCGTGTCTCCCGACGACTTCAAAGCCACCGACGGGTAACAGAAGAGTCTCAACCTCAACTTTAGGTTCAGGTTTACGGCGCGTTGCGTTGAATCTGCACGATCGTCCCCATAACGTTCGTGCCAGTGAAGTTCATCGCCGCTGCTGGTCCGATCCGGTGCAGTTCACGCCTCTTCGACAGCTGCCGAGGCGTACTCTGGCCTGGTACACGGTATGACTTCACGCGAGTACACCGAGACATCTCCAGTGTCTCGGACGGATCGCAGTACTGACTCGATCCGAACGCAGTGAGACATCCGAGAGGGAGCAGTCAGTGGGAGATCAGCCGCAGCAGCATCACGGCAGTCGAGAGTCCGCAGCCGCAGGCCGGACCGAGGACACGCCCGTCGGTGCCGATGCTCGGGTCGACACCTCCGACCAGGCGTCGAACGCCCGAATCGAAGCGCCCCAGGACATTCAACCGGGATTGTTCCCCGACGACTCCGTGCCCGACGAACTCGTGGGCTACCGCGTGCCGAGTGCCTGCCAGATCGCCGGCATCACGTACCGCCAGCTCGATTACTGGGCCCGCACCGGGCTGGTCGTGCCATCCATCCGCGGCGCAGCGGGGTCGGGAAGCCAGCGGCTGTATTCGTTCAAGGACATGCTCGTCCTCAAGATCGTCAAGCGCCTGCTCGATACCGGGATCTCGCTGCAGAACATCCGCGTCGCCGTCGACCACCTTCGCCAGCGCGGTGTGGGCGACCTCGCCAACATCACGCTGTTCTCGGACGGCACCACCGTGTACGAGTGCACGTCGGCAGAAGAAGTGGTCGACCTCCTCCAAGGCGGGCAGGGCGTGTTCGGTATCGCCGTGAACGGCGCGATGCGCGAGCTCACCGGCACCATCGCCGACTTCCCGGCCGAACGAGCCGACGGCGGTGAAAGCCAGTCGAGCCCCGAGGACGAGCTGGCGTCGCGCCGCAAGAATCGCGCGAGCCGCAAGACCGGCTAGACTTTCCTCGTCGCGCCCGCGCGGGAGAGTTCCGAGGCACCCAGTCTCGGACGCCGAAGGAGCAACACCTCCCCGTCAATCTCTCAGGCACACGGACCGTGTGGGCTTCGACAACTCTGGAAAGTGGTGGGAGCACCCACCCGCCCAAGGGGAAAGGTGCCGGCGCGCTTGTCTGGCGCGCCGTGTCCGACCGAATCTCTCAGGCGCGCGCGTCAGCGGGCACACGACAGAGGGGGAGGAGCGGCCGGAGCGCATGCCTCGGTCGTCCGACGCCTCGTCTTTCCGGCACCTGGGAGCACATCGTGACCGACCGAACCGCCTCGTCCGCACACACTTTCGTCGACCGCCACATCGGCCCCGACGCCACCGAGTTGGTCCGCATCCTCGACACGATCGGCGTCGACAGTCTCGACGAGCTGGCCCGCAAGGCCGTTCCGTCGTCCATCCTCGACACCGTGGTCGACGGCGTTCCCGAGGGCATGGCAACACTGCCGCCTGCCCTGAGCGAGCACGAGGTACTCGCCGCACTGGCCGAGCTCGCCGGGCAGAACACCGTGGCGACGTCGATGATCGGCCTCGGGTACTACGACACGTTGACCCCGCCGGTGCTGACCCGGGGAATTCTGGAGAATCCGGCCTGGTACACCGCGTACACGCCGTATCAGCCCGAAATCAGCCAGGGGCGGCTGGAAGCACTGCTGAACTTCCAGACCATGGTCGCCGACCTCACCGGCATGGACGTGGCGAATGCGTCGATGCTCGACGAGTCGACGGCCGCCGCCGAATCCATGACCTTGATGCGGCGCGCGAACAGAGCTTCCAAGTCCCCTCGGCTACTGGTCGATTCCGACATCTTTCCGCAGACCGAGGCCGTATTGGCCACTCGCGCCGAGCCGTTGGGGATCGAACTGGTCTACGCCGATCTGGCCGACGGCCTGCCCGACGGGGAATTTTTTGGTGTGCTGGCGCAGCTGCCGGGAGCATCGGGCCGTCTGGTCGATCACACGGCGACCATCGAGGCCGCGCACGAACGTGGCGCGTTGGTTGCCGTGGGAGTGGACCTGCTGGCCGCCACCGTGGTGACTCCGCCCGGTGAGATCGGCGCGGACGTCTGTTTCGGAACCACCCAGCGGTTCGGTGTCCCGATGGGCTACGGCGGACCGCACGCCGGCTACCTCGCAGTGCGGTCAGGTCATTCCCGTCAGCTACCCGGCCGACTGGTCGGGGTCTCGCTCGACGCGGACGGTCACCGCGCCTACCGTCTGGCGCTGCAGACCCGCGAGCAGCACATCCGCCGCGAGAAGGCGACCTCCAACATCTGTACCGCTCAGGTCCTGCTGGCCATCGTCGCCGCGATGTACGCCAGCTACCACGGCGCAGACGGATTGCGGGCCATAGCGACTCGGGTGAATGTGCATGCTCGAAACGTGGCCGCAGGTCTGCGAGAGGCAGGCATCGACGTGGTGCACTCGGAATTCTTCGACACCGTCCTCGCGTCGATCCCGGGCAGGGCCGAGGCCGTCGTCGACGATGCCAAGCAACGCGGCATCAATCTGCGGTTGGTCGACGCCGACCACGTCGCCGTAGCGTGCGACGAGGCGACGACACCCGAGCACATCGCGAACGCACTCGCAGCGTTCGGTGCAGAAACCGCCGGTGCCGGAGCCGAGTCGTTGCCGGCGAACATGACGCGCACCTCGGAATACCTCACGCACCCGGCATTCACCCGGTACCGGACCGAGACGGCCATGCTGCGCTACCTGCGCGCGTTGTCCGACAAGGACATCGCTCTCGATCGCAGCATGATTCCACTCGGTTCGTGCACGATGAAGCTGAACGCAACCGCGGAGATGGAGTCCATCACCTGGCCGCAGTTCGCCCGTCAGCACCCCTTCGCTCCGTCCTCGGACGTGCCCGGTCTGCTGAGGGTGATCGCCGACCTGGAACGGTGGCTCGTGGACATCACCGGCTACGACGCGGTCAGCCTGCAGCCGAATGCAGGCAGCCAAGGCGAATATGCGGGACTGCTCGCCATACGTCGCTACCACCTCGGCAACGGCGATGCCGAACGCACCGTCTGCCTGATCCCGTCGAGTGCCCACGGCACCAACGCAGCCTCGGCGGTGATGGTGGGTATGCGCGTCGTCGTCGTGGCCTGCCGTCCCAACGGTGACGTCGACGTCGACGACCTGCGCGCCAAGATCGCCGAGCACACCGACACCCTCGCCGCGATCATGATCACCTATCCCTCCACCCACGGCGTGTACGAGCACGAGATCTCCGAGATCTGTGCAGCGGTCCACGACGCAGGCGGTCAGGTGTACGTCGACGGTGCCAACCTCAACGCCCTCGTCGGTCTGGCGCGCCCCGGCCGATTCGGCGGCGACGTCAGCCACCTGAACCTGCACAAGACATTCTGCATCCCGCACGGAGGCGGCGGGCCCGGTGTGGGACCGATCGGTGTGCGGTCGCATCTGCAGCCGTACCTGCCGGGGCATCCACTGGCCCCACAGCTCGGTTCGGGACCGACGGTGTCCGGTGCCCCCTACGGCAGTGCCTCGATCCTGACGATCACCTGGGCCTACATCGCGATGATGGGTGCGACGGGACTTCGGCAGGCGACGTTGACTGCCATCGCGTCGGCCAACTACATCGCCCGCCGCCTCGACGAGTACTTCCCGGTTCTGTACACCGGCGACAACGGCATGGTCGCCCACGAGTGCATTCTCGATCTGCGAGGGTTGACCAAGGACACCGGAGTCACTGTCGACGACGTTGCGAAAAGATTGGCGGACTACGGTTTCCACGCGCCCACGATGAGCTTCCCGGTGCCCGGAACTCTGATGGTCGAGCCGACCGAGAGCGAGAACCTCGAGGAGATCGACGCGTTCTGCGATGCCCTGATCGCCATCAGGGGAGAGATCGATCGCGTCGGATCGGGCGAATGGACGGTCGAGGACAACCCACTTCGAGGCGCACCGCACACCGCTCGGAGCCTGGCCGCCGAATGGGATCACCCGTATTCACGGGAACTCGCTGCTTACCCCGCGGGCTACGACCGTCCGAAGGTATGGCCCGCGGTGCGACGCATCGACGGTGCACACGGTGATCGCAACCTGGTGTGCTCGTGCCCACCGATCGAGGCGTTCGCCTGAGCCTGCAACAGAGCCCGCCACGTCGACGTGGCGGGCTCTGCTCTACGCGTGTCGCAGGCTTCAGCCCCGGGTGAGTTCGAGCATCGCGATCTCGGGCGGAGCGGCGACGCGAACCGGTGGACCCCACGCGCCCGCACCCCTGGTGGTGTACAGCGTGGTGTTGCCGATCGTGTCCAGCCCTTCGACACTCGGCTGCTGGAGCGGCACCAGGTACCGAATCGGCCAGATCTGACCCCCGTGCGTGTGCCCGGACACCTGCATGTCGACTCCGAAGTCGGACGCCTCCACCGCCTGCAACGGCTGATGCGCCATCAACAATACGAATCGATCCGGGTCGATCCCGTCCAATGCCGCGGCGAGATCGGGTTCGTACGGTGCCGGTGCGGTGGCGTCGTTGATGCCGGCGATATCGATCGCGGCGTCACCACGAGTGATCGTCGTGCGCTCGTTGCGTAGAACGTCGATGCCGAGCGTGGACCAGAAGTCGAGCCATTCGCCGCCGTCACCCGCATAGAACTCGTGGTTGCCGCTGACGGCGAACACACCGAGCGGGGCGTCGAGGTCGCGGAGCGGCTCCAGGTCTTCTCCCACCAGAGCAACCGTGCCGTCGATGAGATCGCCGTCGAGCAGCACGACATCAGGATTTCGAGCGTTGATCGAATCGACGACCTTCCGTACGAACCCCGCACCGCGGGAGGGGCCCGCGTGCAGGTCCGATACCAATGCCACTCGGACGCCGTCGAATTCGGCCGGTAGCCTGTCGAGCGTAACGGCGGTGTTCGTCACGCGCGGAGTTGCCGCCTCGACGAGTCCGTACCCCACTGCGACCACGCTGACGAGTGACACCGCCGCTGAGCCGATCCTCGACACACGGAGTCGAGCCGCGGACGAATCGCGATGCCGCGCCGCGAAAACCACTCTCACGACGGTGCAGATCACGGCCACCAGTACGGTTCCCAGGAACAGGTACAGCACCACGGCGAGCCATGTGAGCCCGACGAACGCGGGGCCCCGTGCCCAGGACGGATCGAATGCGACGCCGCTGCCGAAGCCGATCACCGCACACAGCCACAACAGCGCCAGCACAGCATCGACAGCCCTCTTGGGACGTGTCGGCATTCCGGTGACGGAGAGGAATCGCCAGTGTAGGAACAGGGTGACGAGGAGCAAGAAGACACCGACGAAAATTACGCGAGACATGTTCTAGTACAACAACTTTCCGAGTAGATCGAAAAAATCCGGAGAATCCGACGTCGGCACGGTCGTCGCGGTGCCGCCCGTCCGGGCCGAGATGTCGGTGAACGCGGTCGCGTCGGTGTTGTCGCCGATCATCACCACGTTCACTGCGACCGGACGTTCGGCATCGGATGCCGAGTTCAGGTCGGTGAGCAGGTCTTGGGTGGACAGCGACGGGTCGTCGTTGGGACCGTCGGTGATCAGCACCACGGAATTGACGCGTCCGGGGACGAACCCGGCCACGGCATCGCGATAGGCGGCCAGCAACGACCGGGCGGAATACGACGCGGATTCCGGTGTCAACGCCACTGCACCGGAATTCAGCGCGTCGCGCCTGGAAGCCGCCGCGACCTGAGCCGCCATCGGGCCGGTCGGAACGTCGACGCGATAGGGGAGCGAGTCGTCCAGATCCTCGCTGAAGCTCCACAGGCCCAGCTCGGTGGAGTCGGGTACTCGCTGGAACTGCTCGCCGAGGGCGCGAACCGAGTTCTGCAGCCGAGTCGCACTGCCCTCGCTCGTGCCCATCGACTCGGACACGTCGAGCAGTACGGTGGCTCGACGCGGCAGGACCGGATTTCGCAGCACGTCCAGCAGCGCGTCGGCAACCGGTCCGGAGGGAGCAGCGACGGTGCCGGAGTTCTGTGTTTCGCCGACGCCGAAGCCCGCATCCGTGAGCAGCTGCGCGCCGTCCGGCTGGCGGACGAAATCGACGAATGCGCCGGCCGCCCTGGTCGAGGTCTCGTCGCCGGAGAGTACGGCCGCGGGATGATCGGCGACGGGAGTGAAGCCCTGAGGTCGAACGGCGGTCAACGTCGACGAATCGGTCGACGCCAGTTGCTGTTCGGTGACCGGAACAGCGTGGACGGGGGCGTCGGGGCCGGGCGAGCTCTCCAGGGCGGCGAGTGAGTCGTAGGTTGTGGATGCAGACGTTGCGGAGGCTCCGGTGTCGGTGACGGCAAGCTCCGACACGGCCGAGACCAGTTCTCTCGACGAGACCTGGTCGAGGGTCAGTGCGGTGGCCGGATCGCCGCGTACCCCGGCAGCGATGGCGGCGAGCGCGAGTGTGGTTGCGCCGGCATCGGATCCGGTCGGCAGTGCGAGACGGAGTGCGCCCCACTCGCCGAGGCCGAGTGCCTGTGGGTCGCGTTGCAGGCGGACCAGGTCGGCCCAACTCACCGACGTGAGAGAGTCGGCCAGGGCGGACGGCACCGCGAGTACCACCGGACTCGCCGCGAGTGGCCGCGGGGTGCCGTCGAGGGCTCCTCGGTCGGTCACGGCCGCGACGTCGCCCGACGATTGAGGTATCCACAGGCCCGGCCGAGCGCCGAGTGCTCCGACGTCCCAGTTGTCGATACCGGCGTTCAATGCCATCCGGACGGCATCGGATGCCGTGGCTCGAACCTGCACCGTCACACAGTGATCACGGACCACCGGTGCGGTGTCGTTGAACCGAGCAGCCAATTGTTCCACCGGCCCGGAGATGTCGGGATCGGCGGCGACAGTGAGCACCGCCGATCCCTCCACACAGGTGTCGGCAGCTTCGACCCCTTGATCGAGGATTCGATCCCGCAGTTGAAACCATCCGAACACGGCCGCGGCGAGCACCGCGATCGTGATCACGACGATCACGGGTCCGGCGGCTATCGAACGCCCGCGCCCTGTGTTCCGATGTTCACCCACGTGATCGACAAGTCCGTCAGGCGTTGACGGCCTTGTACTCCCGTCGGCGACGATGCAGGATCGGCTCGGTGTAGCCGTTGGGCTGGCTGGTGCCCTGGAAGATCAGGTCGCTGGCAGCCTGGAAAGCGATGTTGGTGTCGAAGTCGGGAGCCAACGGCTTGTACGTCGGATCGGATTCGTTCTGACGGTCCACCACCGGGGCCATCCGCTTCAGCGACTCGCGCACCTGATCTTCGGTGACGATGCCGTGGCGCAACCAGTTCGCGATAAACTGACTCGAAATGCGCAGCGTCGCACGGTCTTCCATGAGTGCGATGTCGTTGATGTCGGGAACCTTCGAGCAGCCGACGCCGTGGTCGATCCACCGCACGACGTAGCCCAGGATCGACTGCGAGTTGTTGTCGAGTTCGTTCTGCTTCTCCTCGTCGGTCCAGTCGGTGGACGGTGCGAGAGGAATTTCGAGAATGTCGTCGACGGTGGCGCGCTTGGCCTGTGCTATCTCGTGCTGACGGGCGAAGACATCGACCTTGTGGTAGTGCAGGGCGTGCAAGGTCGCAGCGGTGGGCGAGGGAACCCACGCAGTGTTGGCCCCGGCCTTGGGGTGGCCGATCTTCTGCTCGAGCATGTCGTGCATCAGATCGGGCATGGCCCACATACCCTTACCGATCTGCGCCTTGCCCTCGAGGCCTGCGGCGAGACCGGTGTCGACGTTGAAATCCTCGTAGGCGGCAATCCACTTCTCGCCCTTCATCGCTCCCTTGCGTACGACGGGACCTGCCTCCATCGAGGTGTGGATCTCGTCGCCGGTGCGGTCGAGGAAGCCGGTGTTGATGAACACGACTCGTTCGGACGCAGCCTGGATGCACGCCTTGAGGTTGACCGTCGTGCGGCGTTCCTCGTCCATGATGCCGACCTTGAGTGTGTTGGCCGGCAGGGAGAGAACCTGCTCGACACGGCCGAACAGCTCCGCGGTGAACGCGACCTCGTCCGGTCCGTGCATCTTGGGCTTGACGATGTACAGCGAACCGGTGCGCGAGTTCGACAGCACATTGTCCGAGGTCAGCGAGTGCATGCCGGCGAGCGAGGTGAACAGAGCATCGAGAATTCCCTCGGGCACCTCGTTGCCGTCGGCATCGAGGATCGCATCCGAGGTCATCAGGTGACCGACGTTGCGGACGAACAGCAGCGAGCGACCGTGCAGCGTCAGTTCCGAACCGTCGACCGAGGTGTACGTGCGGTCCTTGTTCATCGCACGGGTGAAGGTCTTGCCTCCCTTGGAGACTTCCTCGGTCAGATCGCCCTTCATCAGACCGAGCCAGTTGCGATACCCCAGAACCTTGTCGTCTGCGTCGACGGCCGCGACGGAGTCCTCGAAGTCCATGATGGTGGTGACAGCGGACTCGAGCAGCACGTCCTTGACGCCTGCCCCGTCGGTCTCGCCGATCGGGCTCTCGGGATCGATCTGGATCTCGAAGTGCAAGCCGTTGTGCACGAACAGGATTGCCGACGGTGCGTCCGGGGTGCCCTGGTAGCCGAGCAGCTGTGCCGGATCTTTCAGCCCGACCGTGCTGCCGTCGGCGAGGGTCACCGTGAGCGAGGCGGCATCGACGACGTACCCGGTGGTACCGACGTGCGAGCCGGAGCTCAGGGGCAGCGCCTCGTCCAGGAAGTTCCGCGCGAAGGCGATGACCTTGTCGCCGCGGACCCTGTTGTAGCTGGTGCCCTTCTCGGCACCGTCGGTCTCGGGGATGGCGTCGGTTCCGTAGAGAGCGTCGTACAGCGAGCCCCACCGTGCATTGGACGCGTTGATCGCGAACCTGGCATTGAGGACCGGCACCACCAGCTGCGGGCCTGCCGTGGTGGTGATCTCGGTGTCCACACCGGACGTGCTGATCTGGAAGTCTGCCGGCTCGTCGAGCAGGTAGCCGATCTCCTTCAGGAATGCCTTGTAGGCGGCGCGATCGTAGTTCGGGCCCGCGTGTTCGCCGTGCCAGGCGTCGACCTTGCCCTGGATCTCGTCGCGGACCGCCAGCAGTGCCTTGTTCTTGGGAGCGAGATCGGCGATCACCGACGCGGCACCGGCCCAGAAGGCATCGGACTCTACGTCGGTACCCGGCAGCGCCTCCTTCTCGACGAAATCGAATAGGACCTTGGCGACCTGAAGTCCACCAGCCTGCACACGATCGGTCATGAATTCCTCACTCTTTCCGGTCACGGACACCGGTGACCGGTGTCCCCACGACAACGCTGTCGATGTTACTCGGCGGTAGGTCCGACGCCGAACTCGCCGCCGACCAGTAAATTCTGGCATCGAGCGATCAACGCCGAGCGCAGAGGTGCCGCTTCGCTCGACAGTTCTCCCTGCGCGCGCACGTATTCGGCTCGTCCGGCCGGTGTCTCGATCCGAATGGGTTCGAGATCGAAGCCGCTCAGGTCGTACGGACTCGCGCGCATGTCGATCGTTCGCGCGTGCAGGGCCAGCTCGAAGCAGTCGGTGAGAAACTCGGAATCGATCAGTGGCCCCAGCTTGTAGCACCACTTGTAGAGATCCATCGAGGCATGAATACAACCGGGTTGCTCGGATGTCAGACGCGACTGCGATGACAGCGGAAGAGTGTTGCGCGGCGCTGCATCGGGGGTGAAGAACCGGAAGGCGTCGTAGTGTGTGCAGCGCAACGTCATCGAATCGACCACGGCGTCGGTTCCCTCGTGCCCCAGGCGCAGTGGCACCTGCTCGTGCCGCTGTGCCGAGGTGCCCCCGCGGTAGACCATCGCCCACTCGTGCAGTCCGAAACAGCCGAGCACCGGTTGCCTGTCTCGGGTTGCGGCGAGCAGGCCGAGAATGAATTCGATGCTCGAACGTCGACGCTCCACCAGATCCGACCGCACCCGAAAGCCCGGTCCGTCGTCGGTGTCGACCTGCTCGTAGGACGCGAACGCCGCGAAATCCTGCGCGCGATCACCGGTGAGGACGACGCCGTGACCTGGATTCCATCGACGCAGCTGACCCGGGCGGTGGCTGTAGTAGGTGAACAGGAAGTCGAGTACCGGATGCACGCCGCCGTGGCCCCGGTCCGTCAGATAGTCACCGACGAGGTCCTCCACCCGTGCCGCGTGCGCGGCACGGCGGGAGGTCCACTGTCCTTCGCTCAACGTCGAGTCGGGCATTCACACGTTCCGTGGGGGAGCGGCCGCAGACTTGAAGCTGGACGACGATTGACCCGGACGCGGACCGGCCACCCGGTGCGTGCCGTCCCGAACCGTTCCGACGAACTCCTCGACCAGGTCCTCGAGCGCGACGATGCCGACCGTGGCACCCGTCGCGTCGTGCACGGCACCGAGATGGCTGCTGGCCCGACGCAACTTGGTCAGTGCGTCGTCGAGCACGGTGTCGATGGAGACCACCGGTAGTGCTCGCACGTCGCTGCGCGGAATGACCGTGTCCGGTCCTGCCGATTCGTCGGCCATGGCTTCGAGTACGTCCTTCAGATGCAGGTAGCCCACGAGTGCCCCCGAGGCGTCGCGGACCGGATAACGAGAGAATCCCGTTTCGATGACGGCGCGTTCGACGGAGCCCAGTGTGGGTCCGAGGGTGTGGTCGGGTCCGGACAACTCGATGCTGCGAACCTGGTGAGAGGGAATCAGGACCTCGGCCACGGTCCGTCCGGACGTCTCGAGGGCTTGCCGCAGTCGTCGATGCTCCTCGGCATCGATCAGTCCCTCGGATCGTGATTCGCCGATCATCTGCGACAACTCGACCGCAGACACCGAGGAACTCAGCTCGTCCTTGGGTTCGATCCGCAGCAGCCGAAGGGTCAGGTTGGCGCACATGTTGTAGAACGAGATCAGCGGCAGTGCCACCTTGATGAACAGCAGATGGATGGGCACCAGAACCATGGCAGTGCTCTCCGGACCCGCGATGGCGATGTTCTTGGGCACCATCTCGCCGATGAGAATGTGCAGAACGACCACGAGCGTCAACGCGATGGCGAAGGCGATCGGGTGCAGGAAGGACTCGGGAATACCGACTGCCTCGAGCGGCACCTCGATCAAGTGTGCCACCGCAGGCTCCGCCACGCGTCCGAGAAGAATCGAGCAGATCGTGATGCCGAGCTGGGCCGCCGCAAGCATCTGCGACAGGTTCTGACCGGCCTCGATGACGCTCTGCGCACGCTTCTTGCCTTGCGCGAGTAAGGCTTCGAGGCGGTCCCGCCGGGCCGAGATCAGGGCGAACTCGGCCCCGACGAAGAATGCGTTGCCGGCGAGCAACAGGACGGCTAGACCGACGCCGAGGAAATCACCCATCGATCTCACCCTCCGACCTCATCCGAGCCACCGCAGCTGCGTCGACGGGCAGAAGAACCACCCGGTCGATGCGGCGGCCGTCCATCCGAAGCACCCGGGCCACCCAGCCGCCGTCTCGTTCGAGTGGATCCTCGTTCGCCGGGGAGGGCAACAGAACTGCATCCCCCTCGGTCGGAATACGACCCAACTCCGTCAGCACGAGACCGCCGATGGTTTCGTACTCGCCCTCGGGTGCCGAATACCCCGTGGCCGACGCGACCTCGTCGATACGCAGCAGCCCTGCACAGTCCCATCCGTCGCCCGATCTGGAGACATCGAGTTCCGGCTCGTCGTGTTCGTCGCGCACGTCACCGACGATCTCCTCGATGAGATCCTCCATGGTGACCATGCCCGCGGTGCCGCCGTACTCGTCGACGACGAGCGCGACCTGCATACCGTCGGCGCGTACCCGCTCCATCACTGCGTCGCCGTCGAGACTGGACGGTACGACGGGAACGTCGCGGGCCAGGGATTCGACCGTCGTCGACCGTCGGTGCGCCCCGGCGACGGTGAACGCGTGCTTGATGTGAACGACGCCGACGGTGTCGTCCAGGTCGCCGTCGACCACCGGAAAACGTGAGAAGCCGGTCCGCGCAGCCGTTTCGATCAGATCGGCCACGGTCGCGTCGGTGGCGAGTGTTTCGATCTTCACTCGCGGCGTCATCAGTTCCTCGGCCGTGCGATCGCCGAACTGCAACGACCGGTCCACCAGTCGGGCGGTGTTCTCGTCGATCGACCCCTGCCGCGCCGACGTGCGGACCAGCGAACCCAGCTCCTGCGGCGACCGAGCGGATCTCAGTTCCTCCGCCGGTTCGATTCCGAGCCGGCGCACCAGCCAGTTCGCCGAGCCGTTGAGTCCGTTGATGGCCCACTTGAAGACCAGTGAGAACCCGGCCATCGCACCGGCGGTGACGCGAGCGGTCGACATCGGTTTCGCGATGGCGATGTTCTTGGGAACCAGCTCACCGAAGATCATCGAGAACGAGGTCGCCAGGATCAGCGCCACTGCGAGCGAGATGCCGGTGGCGAGGGTCTCGGATGCGCCCAGTGCGTCGGCCACCGGCCGAATGAAACCGGCCAGCACCGGTTCGGCGAGATAACCGGTGATCAGCGTGGTGATGGTGATGCCGAGTTGGGCACCGGACAGCTGAAACGACAGTGTCTTGTGGGCGTGCAGAACTTGGCGTGAGCGGAGGTCACCGTTGTCGGCCTGTGACTCGACCGCACTGCGTTCGAGGGCAGTGAGGGAGAACTCGGCCGCGACGAACAGCGCGGTGCCGGCCGTCAGGGCCACGAAACCGAGCAGGCTGGCGATGGTGATGAGAAGTTCCACGCGTCAACTCCGCCTGAGCCGAGGCCGTCGAAGCTGGGACAGGAGCATTGCGCCGCCGGAGTGCACGTGGCTGCCGAAATCGTGTTCGCCGGGTTTCTCTCCCGGCTCGATAGAGGATCCCTCCGAAGTGGAACCGTCGTCGTGTTGTTCTGCGGTTGCCGTGACGGCAACCGAGATAGTGGGTGCCTCGGGCACCTGATTCCCTTCTGTCGGTTCGCGTTGCGGTCCCTTCATGGGGAGCCGACGTCAGGCCACACGCCGAGAATCGATTGCTCGAATTGTCGACGAGTGACGAGCGCGAACAACTGTGTCTGCTGTAGGCGAGAGTCTAACCGTGTGCGATCGTCACCACCCGGAGGGCAGGGGCCGCCCCTCGGCGAATCCGGCGGCGGACTGGACTCCCAGAACGGCTCGTTCGGCCAACTCCGGCAGCGAACGGGCTCCCGCGTACGTACAGGTACTGCGAACTCCGGCGCAGATGTGATCGATCAGATCCTCGACACCCGGCCGATCGGGATCGAGGCGCATCCGCGAACTGGAAATGCCCTCCTCGAACAAGGCTTTCCGGGCCCGGTCGAACGCGCCGTCGGTGGCGGTGCGGGCGGCAACGGCTCGCTTGGACGCCATGCCGAAGCTCTCCTTGTACCGATTGCCGGATGCGTCGACTCGCAGGTCGCCGGGCGACTCGTAGGTGCCGGCGAACCACGAGCCGATCATGACGTTCGCAGCACCGGCGGCCAGCGCGAGAGCAACGTCACGGGGATGGCGCACACCGCCGTCGGCCCACACCGAAGCTCCGAGTGTTGCTGCCGCAGCCGAACAATCGGCCACAGCCGAGAACTGGGGGCGTCCGACGCCGGTCATCATTCGCGTCGTGCACATCGCGCCCGGTCCTACGCCGACCTTGACGATGTCCGCGCCGGCCTGCACCAGATCGCGCGTCCCCTGGGCGGACACCACGTTGCCGGCCGCCAGGGGAACGCCGAGATCGAGAGAGCGCACAGCAGCGAGGGCTTCGAGCATCTTCTGCTGATGGCCGTGCGCGGTGTCCATGACGAGCACATCGGCACCGGCCTCGACCAGTGCGGTCGCCTTCTCGGCCACATTGCCGTTGATGCCGACGGCGGCAGCGATGCGCAGGCGTCCCGCCGCGTCGACCGCGGGCGCGTAGATACCGGTCCGAACGGCACCGGTCCTGGTCACGACACCGGCCAGGGAGCCGTCGTTCTCGACGACAACGGCGAGATGGGCATGTGCCGCTTCCATCAGCTCGAAGACTTCCTGGGGCGACGCATGGCGAGGAGCGCGCACGAAATCGGCCGACGCCACGGAACTGAGTCGAGCGAATCGGTCGACGTCGGCACAGGCGCTCTCGGTCACCACTCCGATCGGTTTGCCGTGTTCGACGATCACGACCGACCCGTGTGCGCGCTTGTGCACCAGCGCCAAGGCGTCGGACACGGACGCATTGGGGCCGAGGACGACAGGTGTGTCCGCGATCAGGTCACGGCTCTTGACGAATGCGACGGTCTCGGCAACGGCCTCGGTGGGCAGGTCCTGCGGGATCACGGCGATCGCTCCGCGACGTGCGACGGTCTCTGCCATCCGCCGTCCCGACACCGCGGTCATGTTCGACACGACGATCGGGATGGTGGTGCCCGAACCGTCGACCGTGCTCAGGTCGACGTCGAACCTGGACGTGACGTCGGTTCGGTTGGGGACGAGGAAGACGTCGTCGTAGGTGAGATCGTAGGGCGGAAGGTGACCATCGAGGAACTGCACGTTGATCGAGACTACCGGTCGGGCGCATTCGGGGCCGAAGCCACGTCCCCTGTCTCCGTTTCGATGCGGGTCGACGCCTGGGTCCGAGACAGTCGAATCGTCGTCACCACCATGACGAACACCGCTACGGCGATGACGGCGAGGGACGTCCCGTCGGTTCTGATTCGCTCGTCCAGGACCGTGATGCCGATGAACGCAGCGCCGAGTGGTTCGCCGATCGTGACCGCCGGTAGTGACGCGGACAGCGGACCGGCCTGGAAGGCTCGCTGCTGCAGATAGAACCCGAGAACTCCGGATCCCACCAGCGCGTAGGTCTGCCAGGCTGCCAGGGCTCCGAGCAGGTCGCTCTCCACCAGATCGGTGACGAACTTCGTCAGAGCCGCAGCCAGACCGAACAGCAGCCCTCCCGCGGCTCCGAGCAGCAGAGCCCGCGCGCCGGGCGCTCTCAGTACGAGCCCGCCCACCGCGGCGCCACCGATCACGACCGCGGCGATGATCAGCGGAATGATCCAATCGGCCAGCGGGGCGTCGGTATTGCCTTCGCTGGGATCGCCGACCACGATGAACACCGCAAGAGCGGTGGCCAGGAGAACGGCGAGTGCCCACGTCGAAACCGGGAGTGCCCGGCCCGCCAATTTTGCCGACATCGGGAGTGCGAACAGCAGGGCGGTGACGAGCAACGGTTGCACGACCAGCACCGAACCGACCCACAATGCAGCGATCTGAACCGCGTAGCCGCCGCCGTCCCCGAGTACGCCCACCCACCATCTCGGGCTTCGGATCAGAGCCGAGAGCAGCGATGTTCCCTCCGGAACCGACGCGGCGGCGCTCTGCTGTGCCACCGACGCAGAGGCGAACAGGAATGCCGACACCAGCGCGAGCAGGATCGACAACCAGGGGGCGGTCACCCGCGTCGTCCTCGGGTGCCGCCTCGCCTGCCTCCGGAACGCCCGGGTCGCTCGTGTCGGGCGGGTGCGGCACCACGCCGCGAACTACGAGGGGCGGGTGAATCCGCCGCCTCGGCCGGGAGCGGTCGGCCGATGGGGGTACGCGCCCCCGTCAACCGACGCCACGAGGTGGGATCGGTCTCGGTGTCGATCACCGTCGCCGAGACACCGGCGTCGCCGGCCATCGCACGCACGTGATCGAGCTGATCGGCGGTGACCAACGTCACGACGGTTCCGCTGGCTCCGGCGCGCGCAGTGCGGCCCGCGCGGTGCACGTAGTCCTTGGAGTCCAACGGTGGGTCGACGTGAACCACGAGGGTGACGTCGTCGACGTGAACCCCCCGTGCTGCGACATCGGTGGCGATCAGCGCGGTCGACTCGCCGTCGCCGAAAGCGGCCAGCGAGCGTGTGCGGTGAGCCTGAGTCTTGTTGCCGTGCAACGACGATACCGATACACCCAGACGGCGACAGTCGTCGGTGAGTCGGTCGACCGCGTGAGTGGTCCGGACGAACAGCAGCGTGCGACCGTCCCTGTTGGCAAGTGCGGCAGCTACTTCGGTCTTGCGGGCAGCGTCGACCCTGAACACGTAGTGCGCGATGTCGGGCTCGCCGACCGACTCCGCCGTCGAATGTTCGGCCGGATCGTTCAAGAACTTCTCAACCAGGCGGTCGACGTCCTCGTCCAGGGTCGCCGAGAACAGCAGTCGCTGCCCGCCGGCCGGTGTCGCGGCGAGGAGCGAATCGACCTGGGGCAGAAATCCCATGTCCACCATGCGATCCGCCTCGTCGATCACGGTCACCTCCACGCGATTCAACGTGATCGAGCGTCGGGCGAGCAGGTCGTTGAGGCGCCCGGGGGTGGCAACCACGATGTCGATTCCGCGCTGGATCTCTCGGACATTGCGCTCGAGCGGGACGCCGCCGACCACACCGACGCTGCGTAGGCCGAACGTCGCACCGTGGATGTCGAGGACTTCCTGGATCTGGAGCGCGAGTTCGCGAGTGGGGGCAAGCACGAGCCCACGCGGAGCACCGGGCTCACTGCGACGGCCGGCAAGCCGCACGAGCAACGGAAGCCCGAACGCGAGAGTCTTTCCCGATCCGGTCGGAGCACGGCCGAGTACATCGCGGCCCTCGAGCGCATCGGGCAGGGCCGCGGACTGGATCGGAAACGGCTCCGAGACACCCGCTTTCCTGAGCGAGTGGACGAGAACCACGGGCAGTCCCAGTTCTGCGAACGATCGAACGGATTGACCCGGCATGGCTGTGACCCTACCGCTGCGTCGACCACGCGTCGGAATCTTCTTGTCGGTGCCCCGCGCAATACTTCGAGTAGAACGCACGTTCGATCGGCGTTCGGCACCGTGATCGCCGAGGGGGCGATCGCACGCAGAGTGTGGGGGAGCTATGTGCAAGATGTGTCAGGGCTACAGCGTCGACGAGTACATCGAAGGTGTGAAACGCACCATCGACAGGTGTGGGTGGGCCTTGCAGTACGTGGAATCGGAAATCGATCTCGACGGTATCCATCCGGCGTTCTGCTACACGGTCGGTCTGACGAATTTCGGCAGCCCGGAGATCGTCATGACCGGACGCGGGCCACATGAGTCCTCGCGAATTCTCAATTCGCTCGGCGCCTCGGTGGCCTCGGGAATGCTCGAGCTCGAATCCGGAATCGGTTGCACTGCAGCAGGATTCGAGCTGTTCACTATCGACGTACCGGACTGTGCGGAAATTCTGTACGCAGCCTCCGACGTCTACGGCCAGGGGTGCTTCAGTGCGGTGCAGGCGGTGTGGAAGGACCTCGAAGGTGCTCTGCCGTGGGAAGGAATCCCGTCGACGGTGGTCCAACCGATTCTCGGGCCGGTACCCGGCTGACCGGTTCCCGTGCTGTACCGGTGGCGCTGCGTGGTGAACGCAGCGCCACCGGCGGAAGCTTCTCGGTCAGGCTTCGATCTCGGAACGATCGCCGCTCCACAGAGTGTGGAACTTTCCTTCCGAGTCGGTTCGCTCGTAGGTGTGCGCCCCGAAGAAGTCCCGCTGACCCTGTGTCAGAGCGGCAGGTAGACGCTCTGCCCGCAACGCGTCGTAGTAGGAGAGCGAGGACGCGAACGCGGGGACCGGAATGCCCAGTGAAGCCGCGGTGATGACCACTCGACGCCAGCTGTCGATGGCGTTCTCGATGGCATCACGGAAATACGGGGCCAGGATCAAACTGGGCAGTTCGGCGTTGTCGTCGTACGCGTCCTTGATGCGATCGAGGAACCGAGCGCGAATGATGCAGCCACCACGCCAGATCGTGGCGAGGTCACCGGGATGCAGATTCCAGTCGTATTCGGTGCTGCCCGCGGCGATCTGATCGAAGCCCTGTGCGTAGGCGACGATCTTGGACGCGTACAGAGCCCGACTGATGTCGTGCGTGAACTGCTCTGCGTCGGTCGGCTTGTCGGCGAGTGTTCCGGAGGCGAGTCCGACGGCTGCCTTGCGCTGAGCGCGTGACCCCGACAGAGCCCGAGCGAACACGGCCTCGGCGATACCGGTGACGGGAACGCCGAGGTCCAGAGCCGCCTTGACGGTCCAGCGACCGGTGCCCTTCTGCTCCGCAGCGTCGACGATCACGTCGACGAGAGGCTGACCGGTCTTGGCGTCGACCTGGCGGAGAACCTCGGCGGTGATCTCGACGAGGTAGCTCTCGAGGTCTCCGTTGTTCCACTCGGTGAACACGTCCGCTACCTGAGCGGGCGTGTATCCGAGCGCGTCACGGAACAGGTTGTAGGCCTCACCGATGAGTTGCATATCGGCGTATTCGATGCCGTTGTGGACCATCTTGACGAAGTGGCCGGAGCCGTCGGGCCCGATGTGGGTGCAGCACGGCGTGCCGTCGACCTGCGCCGCGATCGATTCCAACAGCGGTCCGAGGGCCTTGTAGGACTCCGCGGGTCCGCCCGGCATGATCGACGGTCCGTTGAGCGCGCCTTCTTCGCCGCCGGAGATACCGGCACCGACGAAGAGCAGTCCACGCTCTTTCATGGCGGCCTCGCGCCGGATGGTGTCGGTGTAGAGGGCATTGCCACCGTCGATGATGATGTCGCCCTCCTCCATCGCGCCTGCAAGTTCCTCGATCACGGCGTCGGTCGGGTCGCCTGCCTTGACCATGATGAGCACTCGGCGCGGCTTCGCGAGGGCGGCGACGAACTCCTCGATGGTCTCGGTGCGGATGAAGTTGCCCTCGGTGCCGTGCTCGGCGATCAGGGCATCGGTCTTGGCCACGCTGCGGTTGTGCAATGCGACGGTGTGACCGTGATGGGCGAAGTTGCGGGCGATGTTGGAGCCCATGACGGCGAGTCCGGTGACTCCGATCTGAGCCAGTTCTGTCGGTTCTGCTGCTGAGGTCATACAGACAGCTTTCCTTGCCGCGAGATTTCGCGCGAGCCAACCCCCCGGCCGGTGTCGAAGCCTGCCACCGCCAACGACGAAGGGTGCCGCATTCGCGAAGAATGCGGCACCCGTTCGTGCATTTCGGGTCGGATCACGACCTCACGGTGACGAACCGATCAGTGGCTGCGAGCCGGACCGTCGAAACCGTCGTACGAACGCCGTTCCGTGCGGCTGCGGAAGCCGCCGGACCGGTGCTCGTCCTGGCGGGGACCGGATGCCGGACGGCGATTGTCGGAGCCACGGCCTTCGTATCCGCGACCCTCGGAGCCGCGGTATGAGCTCGAATCGGAGCGACGCGGACGATCGCCCTGGTAGCCCTCGCTGCTGCGGGGGTTGGATCCCTGGTATCCGCCACCGCTGCGCGGGTTGGAGCCCTGGTAGCCGGTGCGGGGACGGTCGCCCTGGTAGCCCTCGCTGCTGCGGGGGTTGGAGCCCTGGTATCCGCCACCGCTGCGGGGGTTGGAGCCCTGGTATCCGCCGCCGCTGCGGGGGTTGGAGCCCTGGTAGCCGGGACGGCTGTTCCGGTCGCGGGGAGCGGACTCGGCGCGCAGGGGCTCACCGGTCGGCTTCTTCGCTCCGGTGATGCTGTTCAGCTCGGCCGAACCGGGCGAGACGTTGACGGCGGTGGCCTTGACGCCGGCCATCCCGGTCAGACGCAGAACCTGACGACGCTGGTTGGGCAGCACGATCGCGACAACGGTGCCCTTCTCTCCCGCGCGTGCCGTACGTCCCGCGCGGTGCAGGTAGTCCTTGTGGTCTGCGGGCGGATCGACGTGGACGACCAGGTCGATACCGTCGACGTGGATTCCACGAGCAGCAACGTCGGTGGCGACGAGGACGGGTGTACGGCCGTTCTTGAAGCGCTCGAGAACGCGGGTGCGCTGATTCTGAGCCTTGCCACCGTGCAGTGACTCCGCGGCGATACCGAGCGCACGCAGGCGGTCGGTGATTCCGTCGCAGCCCAGCTTGGTACGCGCGAACATGATGGTGCGACCGCCTTCGCGGGCACCGATCTCGGACAGAACGAGATCCTTCTGACCCCGGTCGACCATGAGCACGTAGTGATCCATGGTGCGGACGCTGGCTTTGCCGTCCTGGGTGGAGTGCTCGACGTGATCGGGCAGGAATTGGCGTACAAGCGACTGAACCTCACGGTCGAGGGTGGCCGAGAACAGCATGCGCTGTCCGTCTGCCGGAGTGTCGGCGAGGACGGCACGAACCTCGGGCAGGAAGCCCATGTCGGCCATCTGATCGGCCTCGTCGAGCGCGGTGATCTCGATGGAGTCCAGGATGCAGGTGCCCTGACGCAGATGGTCGGCGAGGCGACCCGGGGTGGCGACGAGGACGTCGACTCCACGTCGGAGCTGCTCGACCTGCTTGTTGAACGGGGTGCCGCCGACGGCGGGCATGACGCGCAGGCCCTGCGCATTGGCGTAGGGAGCGAGGGATTCGACAACCTGGAAAGCGAGCTCGCGGGTGGGGACCAGCACGAGCGAACGGGGGCGCTTGGCCGCCGGGCGGTCGGTGTGCAACGACAGGCGCTGCAGGATCGGCAGGCCGAAGGCGAGGGTCTTGCCCGAGCCGGTCTGCGCACGGCCGAGGACGTTCTTACCGGCGATGGCGTCGGGGAGTGCCTTCTCCTGGATGGGGGAGGGCACGGTGATCGAGTTGCGCGCCAATGCGGCGACGACTGCCTCGGGCAGTCCGAGATCGGCGAACGTGAATGCCGGTGCCGCTGCGGGCGTCGGGACTGCCGTGGTGTCGGAAGCGGTGGAAACGGGTGTGTTGGAAACAGCGTGGGTCACGCAGTAAAGCCTCTCCGGATTGCGGGCACGCCAATAAGCCCGAAGCTGAGAGCACCCGAAGAACCGGGAAACACGAAAAACAGCCAGAACACATTGATACGAGCCAGGGCACTGTCACCTGGCCATCAGAATGCAGACGAGAACTGCATAAAGTGGGGCTGTTTGTGCCATTTCGATTGCTAGGCCGCGATGGCGACCGGTCTCTACTGTACGGGACGTACCGCCGATTGTTCGACTCGAGTCGATGTGACCTGTGCGACCCCGATCGCCCGCGGGACTCACCCGACGAGCTTGCTCAATTCCTCCAGCCACGGCATGGCGACGTAGATCGTGGGAAGAACGAGGATCACCACGGCCGCAGCGTAGGCAGCCGCAGCGATGCGCACATCGGCACCCGGGCCGCTCAAGCGCTGGACACGGATGAGGGTGTGCGGCCCTCCGGCCGCCATCGCACCACGCGGTGCAGTCGACCCGGCGCAGGTGACCAGGGCTCTGGCCAACGGCGTCGGTCCGGTGACCTTGACCGCCGAGTCGTCGGCGAGCAGCTCGACCAGCAGCTGCACGCTGCCGAGCGCCGACTTGCTGCGGACGATCCGAGGGAACGCTTCGTTCACGGCGGTGAATGCTTCGAGGACCAGGTCGTGGCGGGCGCGCAGGTGTGAGCGCTCGTGACTGAGGATGGCGGTGACCTCCGCCTCGGAAAGACTGGCCAACGTTCCACGGCTGAGCACCACCCGCTGACGCAGACCCGGTAGGCAGTACGCGATCGGTTCCGCCGCGTCGAGCACGCGGATGTCTGCATCGCGGAGACCACGGAAAGGGTTCTCGCCCCGATCGCTTCGATCCAGCAGATCGACGAGCACCCGATGCCTGGAACGTCGACGACGGGTTCTGACCGCTACCTGAACGACGGAGAACATGAGCTTGGCACCGATGCCGAGCGTGATGGCGAGGACGACGACGTAGAGGATCCACAGGGGCAGGCCGAGAGCGTCGATCTCGTCGGTCGGTGCCGTCGTGGGCCGACCGTCCGGACCGGGGACCAGCAGCAGTCCGCCGATCGCGAGGCCCGAGCTGAAGGCCGAGAGCACAGCAGCGAGGGCAATTGCCTGCCAGAGCACCAGAGCCGCGCGTGGTGACCGGTACGGCCAGCTCGCGCGGGCGAGCACTGCCGGAACCGGCCCAGCCAGGATCAGCGCGAGTACTGCGAATACCAGCGCAGTCGTCGAGTTCATGTCCTCACTTACTGCCGCGAGCGTCAGTCCGTCGGACGGCCATCTCCAGCCGAAGGGGACTTCGATGTCGATTGTGCCACTTCCAGAGCGGCGAGCGCCTCACGGAGGGCGGCGGCTTCGTCGGCCCCGACCTGTCCGACGAAGTGGACGAGTGCCGCTGCGCGTCCACCCGATGCCGGTGCCTGCGACAGCGCGTCGACCATCAGGCTCGCGACCAGCTCGTCGCGGCCGTGCAACGGGGCATAGCGATGCGCTCTGTCGTCGCGTTGCTGCACGACCAACTTCTTCTTCGCCAGCCGCTGCAGCACCGTCATCACTGTCGTGTACGCGAGTTCGCGATGCGTCGCCAGCGCCTCGTGCACCTGTCGAACGGTCTGGGGATCCGACGACTCCCACAGATGGTCCATCACTGCACGCTCTAGTTCACCAAGACCAGCCATTCGTCCGAGTCTACGGCTACTCCGACGCGGATGCGTACTACTCGTGGTAGTACCGACCTGTCGGCAGGTGTGGGATCGGTCATAGGCGGTGTCGCGACGAATCGGCGGGTCTCGACCGCGGGAATCCCGCGGCGAATATTCTGTGCTGTGATCGTGCCGCCCCTCGGCCCGACTTTCGAGAAGTGAGCGGAGACGAAGGCGTGGACTGGTTCGATTCCCTGTCGTTGATCGACGGCCCGGTACCGGTGATCGTGTCCGTTCTCGGTGCCCTCGGTGGTCTGTGGCTGCTCTTGTCGAGATCGCGGCGATACGCCACGCGTGCGCTGCCGATCGCCGCGACGGCATCGATCGTTGCCACGACGATCGGCTACGTGGTGGTCGAGAAGGTGTGGCGACCGTTCCCGGACCCGATAGAGACCGCGATCTACGTGTGGATCGGCGTCGGTCTCGCTGCGTTGTTCACGATGGTTCCCAGGTCTTTGGCCGCTCGAGGGGTGCTGGGCACCTCGGCGTCCGTGCTGGCGACGGCGTTCGTGGTGGCGGCGTCGGCCCTGCACGTCAACCTGGAGTTCGACGCATACCCCACCGTGGGCAACGCTCTCGGGGCCGAGTCCGCGGCGCGCATTCAGTTCTCGGATGTGCCCGCTGCGGTGGCACAAACCGTCACCGGCACGCCGCTCGACTCGGTCTGGACCGCGCCCGCCGACCTGGCGTCCGCCGGGAGAATCACCTCCGCCTCCATTCCAGCCACTGCGTCGAACTTCTCCGCACGAGATGCGCAGATCTACCTGCCGCCCGCCTACTTCGCCGATCCTCGTCCGCTCCTTCCGGTCCTCGTGCTGCTCGCCGGTCAGCCGGGAGCACCCGAGGATTGGCTCAACGGTGGGAAGCTCGCCGAGACCATGGACAACTTCGCTCGCGATCACGCGGGCCTCGCGCCGGTCGTCGTCGTCGCGGACGGAACCGGGTCGTCGATGGCCAACCCGCTCTGTGTCGACTCACCCCTGGGCAACGTTGACACGTATCTCTCCCGCGACGTTCCCGACTGGATCGACACTGCGCTGCAGGTCGATCCGAATCGCGCGCACTGGGCGATCGGTGGATTGTCCTACGGCGGTACGTGTTCGATACAGATGGCGACCAATCATCCCGATGTCTATCCCACGTTTCTCGACCTGTCCGGTCAGCGTGAGCCGACTCTCGGCGATCGAGACCGAACGGTGCAGCAGGCCTTCGGAGGAAACTCCGCGGCGTTCACTGCCGTCAATCCGCTCGACCTGCTGAAATCACGTCGGTACCCCGACTCGGCCGGTATTTTCGTCGTGGGGTCGGACGACAACGACTACAAACCGGGCCAACAGGAAATGTACGACGCGGCGAAGGCCGCCGGAATGGATGTGCAGTACGTGGAGGTACCGGGCGGACACAGCTTCGCTGTGTGGTCGGAAGGCCTCCGACGTGAGCTCCCATGGTTGGCGACGAGGACAGGGTTGATTTCGTGAACGTGACCGATCCGGAACGACCGTCCGCGGCCGACGCCGAGGCACCGACTTCGGGTGTGGCAGGCGCGCACGATCCCGGCGAACCGTCCTGGATGCGCACGCGCACCGAGTCTCTGAGGTCGGGTGCGTCTGCGGTGATGCGCCAGCTTCGCCGGCTGTGGTCGCTCATCGTGTTCGGTGCCGTGGGAGCACCGGTCAGTTTCGCGTTGCTCGCCGTCGTCTGGGTGATGGGCATCGTCGCCGCTGTCGTGGACGACCGGGGCGAGATGGACAGGTACTTCGCTGTGGGCATCATGCCCTTCGAGCACTGGCACCTGTGGACCCCGCTCACCTCGGGTCTGGCGGCACCCAACATCGCGGGATGCGTGGTGGCCACTATCGGGGTGTTGGTCGCCGCCGCTCCGATCGAGCGCCGGATCGGATCCCGTCGCTTCGCCGTCGCGGCCTTGGTGACCCAGGTGGCCGGTTCGCTGTTCGGCCTCGGTCTTGCGGTCCTGGCCAAGACCTTCGACGCGGATTGGGGGTTCCGGTTGCACGTCGGAACCGCTGTGGGTCCGACGACCTGGATCTTCGGCGTCGTCCTGGTCGCGACCTCGCGGATGGATACGTTGTGGCGCAGGCGTATTCGTGTCGGTGTGCTGGCCCTGTTGGTGACGTTGGCTCTGTTCGGTGGGCACCTGCAGGACGTCGTTCGGCTCGCCGCGGCGGTGATCGGTCTGATCGTGGGCCCGTGGATCGTCGGTCGGTCGGCGCGTGGCCCGCGATTGGCCGGTACCCAACGCGAGGGTCGGGTCCTGGTTGCGTTGATCGTCGCCGCGAGTGCCCTCGGCCCGGTGCTGGCGGCACTGAGCCCCAACGCTGTCGGGCCGTTCGCGGTACTGCGAGATGTGGTGCGGGGGGTTCCGTACACGGCGGCCGAGGTGCGCGAGATCTGCGCCGACGCGACCACCGACCCGGTCGAATGCCGTCGTGGTCTGCTCGATCTCAGACTCGGGGGAGTCGGCCCGACCATCCTGAGCATCATGCCGTCGCTGTTCCTGCTGGTGGTCAGTGACGGCCTGCGCCGAGGAAGGCGATTCGCGTGGGCGATGGCGGTGGTCTCGCAGGGAATTCTGCTCGCGCTGTCGGTGGCCAACTTCGCGATCCGGTTCCTCGAGTCCGGTGACGACCAGTCCCTGTTCTACGGTTTGGAATCGCCGACGGCGTACCGCACTGCGGTGCCGTTCCTGCTGCCGCTGATCGTGTTGTTGGTCCTGTTCGTCACCCGGAAGTTCTTCGACGTGTCGGCACCTTCGGGAACCTATCGGCGATGGGCGGCCTCGGTGGTCGGGGTGGCGGTCGTACTCGCTCTGATCTACTCGATCGGTGGGTATCTGGCCCGAGGCGGATTCGCCGATTCGCCATCGTTCGGCGGCTTGCTGGCGGACTTCCCGCAACGGTTGATTCCCCCGGTCTACCTGCAGTGGCTCGAGCCCTCCCTGCTACCGCAGAACACGCCGACCACTCTGCTCTTCGAGTGGACCGGCGTGGTGTTCTGGGTGGTGGTCTGTGTGCTCGCCGCCAGCACGTTCCTCACCCCGGTGTACGGCACCGAGACCGACGCCACCGAACGCGCTCGCGGATTGCTCATGTCGAGCAGTGGGTCTGCTCTGTCGTGGATGACGACCTGGCGCGGCAACAAGTACTGGTTCGGTCCGGACGGTCGCAGCTACGTCGCCTACCGGGTCATCTCCGGCGTGGCGCTGACCACCGGCGATCCGGTCGGTCCGCGGGAGTCCTTGCGGGACAACGTCGTCGACTTCGCCGAGTTCGCGTCCGAGAACGGCTGGATCCCGTGCTTCTACTCGGTCACTCCCGAGGTCCGCCGCATCACCGACTCCCTCGGTTGGGGTGGAATCCAGGTCGGTGAGGAAACGGTTCTCGACCTGGACGGAATTGCGTTCACCGGCAAGCGATTCCAGGACGTGCGGACTGCACTGAACAGAGCGAAGAAGGCCGGCGTCGTCGCCGAGTGGATTCGTTTTCCTTCTGCTCCGCTGGCGATCACGGACCAGATCACTGCGATCTCGGAGGAATGGGTCGCGGACAAGGGCATGCCCGAGATGGGCTTCACCCTCGGCGGTCTCGAGGAGGTCGACGACGAGAACGTGCGGTGCCTGATCGCCGTCGACGAGCACCGGACCGTGCACGGCGTGACTTCGTGGATGCCGGTGTACGAGGACGGCGTCATCGTCGGATGGACGCTCGACTTCATGAGACGCAGATCCGAGGGCTTCCGGCCCACGATGGAGTTCCTCATCGCATCGGCCGCTCTGCTGCTCGAGCAGGAGGGGGCCCGATTCCTCAGTCTCTCGGGCGCACCCCTGGCCAAGGTCGACGAGAAGCAACCCGAACACGTCTCCAGTGTCGAGCAGTCGACGCTGTCGGGGCTGCTCGAGCGGCTGCTGGACGTTCTCGGACGCACGCTCGAACCCGTCTACGGATTCCGTTCCCTACTGGCGTTCAAGTCGAAGTTCCAGCCTCGCTACGAGCCGATGCACATGACCTTCGCGGATCCGGCCGCACTGCCCAGCATCGGCAATGCGATCGGCCGGGCATATCTGCCGGACGTGTCGATCGGTCAGGGTGTCAAGCTGGTGCGCACGATGATCGAGCGGTGAGACTGCGCGCTACCGCTCGGTGGAAGCACCTGCGGTGGTGTGGCTCTCGGACCGTACGGGTCCACCGACCGACCCGTACACGTGCCGGGTGCCGATCGGAACGATGAGGGGACGATCGGACATCGGATCGTCGATCACGGCGGCTTCGAGGCCGAACACGTCGAGGAGCAGTTCCTCGGAGATGACGTCCTGTGGCCTGCCGGACGTGACGATCCGGCCCTGCTTCATCACGATCAACCGGTCGCTGTAGCGAATCGCCAGATTCAGATCGTGCAGGACCATGACGATGGTGCGGCCCAGTTCGTCGTGCAGGCGGTCGACGAGATCGAGGACCTCGATGGAGTGCGCCAGATCGAGGTAGGTGGTCGGCTCGTCGAGCAGAAGGATGTCGGTGCCCTGGGCCAGCGCCATCGAGATCCACGCGCGTTGCCGTTGGCCACCGGACAGTTCGTCGACGGGTCGGTCGGCGAGGTCACCGACCCCGGTCAGTTCGAGTGCGTTCGCCACCTCGGCCTCGTCGTCCGAGCTCCACTGCCTGATCCACGACTGGTGCGGGTGACGACCTCGTGACACGAGATCTGCGACGGTCAGTCCTTCGGGAGCGGTCGGCGCCTGAGGCAGCATTCCGAGGGTGCGGGCGACCTCCTTGGTCTTCATCGACGAGATCGCTCGTCCGTCGAGCATCACACTGCCGGCCTTGGGTTTGAGCAGGCGGCCGAGTGAGCGCAGCAGCGTGGACTTTCCGCAGCCGTTGGGTCCGATGACCGTGGTGATGACACCGGTGTGGATTTCGAGGTCCAGGTGTTCGACGATGGTGCGGTCGCCGTAACCGAGGCTCAGATCGTTCGCGATCAGACGCGAGGTGTGGCTGGTTGTCATACGGAGGCCTTTCGATTACTGCGAACGAGTAGGTAGAGCAGGAACGGTCCGCCGAGAGCCGAGGTGACGATGCCGACCGGGAGCTCGACGGGCAGAATCGTGCGAGCGATCAGATCGCTTCCCACGACGAGCAATCCGCCGAGCAGTGCCGACGCGATGATCGGGGGGCCGGGCGTTCGCAGCACCCTCAGCGCTATCTGGGGAGCGGCGAGCGCCACGAACCCGATGGGTCCCGCGGCGGCGGTGGCGATCGCGGCGAGTGCGACGGCAGCGAGCAGCATCATCGCCTGACTGTGTTGCAGTCGAATTCCGAGAGATCGTGCGTTGTCGTCTCCGAGTCGCAGGGCACCGAGCGTGAACGTCGCGACGACGGTGCCGCCACCGACCAGGACGACGGCAATGGCAACCGGCCAGACCGCGGCCCAGTCCGCTCCGTTGAGCGACCCGTTGAGCCAGACCTGAGCGCGGGAGACGTCGTTGATGTCGGCGCTGATCAGCAGCCAGCCGATCACGGCGGTGAGCATCGCGTTGACGGCGATGCCGACCAGAATGAGGCGGAACCCGTCGACGCCCTTTCGCCAGGCGAGGGCGTAGATGGCGATCGCGGTGAGCAGCCCGCCGATCAGTGCAGCGAGAGGAAGACCGAGGGTGGCCAGCAGCCCGCTGAAGCTGCCTCCGCCGAGCACGATCAGCGCGACGGCCGCGGCACTGGAACCGGCGGTGATTCCCAGGATGTCGGGGCTGGCAAGGGCATTGCGAGAGATCGATTGTGTGATCGCGCCGGAGATACCGAGGGCGGCCCCGACCAACAGCCCGGTCAGTGAACGGGGCAGTCGCAGGTCCATCACGATGAACCGTTCGATTCTCGAACCGCCGCCGAGCAGCACGTCGAGGACCGCCGTGATCGACAGCGGGAAGTCGCCTCGTCCGATGTTCACACACATGACCAGCAAGAGCGCCGCAGCCAGGAGGACGGTCGTCAGGACCATCACCGGCCGTCGGACCATGGAGATCGGACCGAGGCGGAACGCAGGCCGGGTGCGAACGACGCCGGGGCCGGGTGCCGGTGTGGGGGACTGCAGGTCGGCGGTCACAGGCTGACCAACTTCCGGCGTCGAACGAGAGCGATGAAGAAGGGTGCCCCGATCAGTGCCAGAACGATGCCCACCTGAAGCTCGCCCGGGCGCACCACGACCCGACCGATGACGTCGGCGATCATGAGCATCACTCCGCCCATGAGGCCCGCGTAGGGCACGAGCCAGCGGTAGTCGGGTCCGGTCACCGCGCGGGCGATGTGTGGAACGACGAGGCCGACGAATGCAATGGGCCCGCACGCTGCCGTCGCGGCACCGGTGAGCAGGGTGATGGCGAGGATCCCGACGGTGCGGGTGATCGCGACGTTGGTCCCGAGCGATCGCGCGACGTCCTCGCCGAGGCTCATGACGTTCAGGCCGGGTGTGCTCGCCAATGCGATGAGCACGCCGATGACCAGGAAGGGCAAGACCTGCCACAGTACGTCGAGGCCGCGTCCTGCAACGGATCCGACCACCCAGAAGCGGTACCCGTCCAAGCTGGTCTGATCGAGCAGTACGACGGCGTTCGTCATGGCCGAGAGAAAGAATGCGACGCCTGCCCCGGCCAAGGCGAGATTGACCGGACTCGATCTGCCCGACCCGATCGAGGAGAGACCGAACACGACGATGCTCGCCACCGCCGAACCGGCGAATGCGAACCACAGGTACTGACTCGGCGAGGTGAACCGGAACAGGTAGATGGCCATCACCACGAAGAACGCTGCCCCGGAGTTGAGGCCGAGCAGACTGGCGTCGGCCAACGGATTGCGGGTGTGCCCCTGGATGAGAGCACCTGCGATACCGAGCGCGATGCCCACGACCAATGCGAGCACCGTCCGGGGAACTCGCAGTGTGCGCACGATGATGTCGGTGTCGGTGCCCGTCGAATTCAGCAGTGCATGGGCGATTTCGGCGAACGTCAGTGGCCGTGCGCCGATGGCGATGCTGGCGAGTACTCCGGCGACGAGAGCGGCGACCAGGACGGCCAGACCGAGCAACCGTCGCCGCCGAATGGCCGCGACCGAAACGTCTTTGGGGATGGGCTCGAATCCTGCTGCGACAGCGGCCTTTTCGCGCACCACCTCGGACGATGCCGCGCCGATCCGGAATTGTCGGCGCAGGGCGCGACGAGCACCGATCGGACCCTGCGTTGCGCTGTCCCGCAGTGTCAGACCCATCCAGCGTCGACCGGTGCTCTGGCCTTCGTTGCCGTCGCGGTAGCCGCGATTCCAGACGAACAGAGCCAGGGCGACACACACCGCGATGGTGCCGAACACGAATCGGTCCGCTTGGCCGCCACCGTTGTCGTCGCGAAGCGCGTCGACGATCGACCAGCCGACGAACAAGGGGACCAGCACGATCAGTGCGTCGATAGCGGCTGCAGCGATGCGAGAGCCACGCGGCGGCGGACCCGTGGGCACGTCCTCGATCCCGTAGGACTCGTCGGAAGACCGGCGTGCGCCGTGAGGGCCGAGTAGCGGAGCTGTGGTCACAGTGCTCGTGACTCCTCGCTGGTTCGAAGGGACTCGGTTTAGGTTACGGAACCCTTGCTCGACACGTGAGGTGAGGTAAGGGTAGCGGAGCCTGACCCGCTTTACGATCTGGTTAGGCTAACCTACATTGATTGCAAGGGGTGCGACGTGAGCACCCGCCGAGAACCCAAGGAGCGATCAGGTGTCAGTTGCAACAGCGTCATACACGGGCTGGGCCGATGTGCATCGATTCTCGAACCGATCCGGCGGGGCGGCGCTGTTGACCGACTCGTGCGCGACCCTGCGTGCACTCAACCCCGACTACCCGCGGATGTACGCGGTGGCAGCCATGGCGAACGAGGGCAAACGCCGTTGGTGGCAGTTGGCGGTGGGACTCGACGACGGCCGCGTCGAGCAGATGTACCGACGATCGCTCGAGGATCTCGACGTTCCCGAGGCCGCGGCGGTGCAGGTTGCCACGGCCCTGATCCATGCCGTCGTCGGACGCGTGGCCGCGCTGCTGGTCCTGGAGGCACGAGCCTGGGATCCGGGCATCGACAACCTGTGGATCCACATGGACAGCGACGGCGGGATCGATTGGGCGGGAGTGGCATCGCCGATCCTGCGAGTGCTTCCCGAGGACCTTGCCGCGGGTGAGCCCGGCACGGTCACACTGCCGTGTGAACGAGCACTGTTGGTCTGGACTGCGCATCGCTGCACGACCTCGCTCGGCGCGGTGTTCCGTGCGATCGCCGAACGCGCACCGTTGGATGCGCGTGTCTTCTGGGCTCTGGTCGGTGATGCCATCCTCGGGGCCTCGACATACGTGCCGATTCTGGCGGGAGCGAGCGCGTCGGCAGGTGCCCGCCGGGGACAGATGCTGCTCGACGCCATGGTCGCGGCCGGGGCTCCCGTCCGCGCGCGAGTCGGGGTTCCGGGGCGAGCGAGACTCCGGGCATCGTGACGGTCTTGCGCCGAAACTAAGGTATGCCTATGCTGACTTCGTACCAACGGACCGCGCCGGAGTCCTGAGGGCTGCAGTGACTCCCGGTCCTTGCCACGGTGGGCCTCTCGTTCTCGACGAACGAGAGGCCCACCGATTTTCGTGGGTCGATCGTCGTGTATCTCTGAACGAGAGTCGACAGCCGAGTCGGCCGGACCATCTCGACGCAACCGGAAGGCACAGCTATGACGGACTCGAACGGCACCACGGGGGAGAGCACCTTCGACACCATGACGCCGGAACAGCTCACCGAATTGTGTGCACGAGGGTTCGACGGGGTTCTCGGCCTGCGGTACCTCGAGGTGACCGGCGACGAGGTGCGCGCGGAATGGACCGTCACCCCGCAGCTCCATCAACCGGCCGGAATCATGCACGGGGGTGTGCTGTGTTCGGTGGTCGAGTCGGTGGCGAGTATCGGTGGATCGGCGTGGTTCGGCTCGCGCGGCCACGTCGTCGGAACCAACAACAACACCGACTTCCTGCGCGCGACTCGGTCGGGAACCCTGAGCGCGCACGGACATCCGATTCATCGGGGACGGACGCAGCAGCTCTGGCAGGTCGACATGACGGACGAGAACGGACGCCTGGTTGCTCAGGGCAAGGTCCGGCTGGCGAATATCGAAAACACGGCGCATCTGGGACAGTGATGCCCATGACGGGACACAGCGACAGCGCCGACTCTTCCCTACGGTCGACGGAGACCGCACTGACTTCCGACGCGTTCGATCGCCTCGAATCACTGTTCGGTCCCATCGACGACGAACTCGCACAGCATTATCCGGGTGACCGAGTCGGCGGCCAGCCCTCTCACACCGTCTACGTATCGGCCTCGGATACGTCGGCCTCCGTGCCCGCCGAATGGGGTGCCGCCGCCCTGGCAATCCTGGACGCTCAGCCCGAGGCGTTCGCCGAACTCGACACCGAGGACGCACTACCCCTGGTGCGAGACCGGCTCGGCAGTGCGCCGATCCAGGACCTCAGATTCGACTTCGAGGACGGCTACGGGTGGCGATCGGATGCCGTCGAGGACAGCCATGCGAGGGCGGTCGGCGCGGCACTGTCCGCCTTGGCAGAGGATGCGGCCGGTCCGACGTGGCTGGGGATTCGTGCCAAAGGGCTTGCCGCACATGAGCGTCGACGCGGAATCCGCACCCTGGAGCTGGTCCTGGACGGGGCCGGGGGAGTGCCCGACGGCTTCGTGTTCACCGTGCCCAAGCTCCGTGCCGCGGCGCAGGTAGCTGCTGTCGTCGCCCTGTGCGAAGAACTCGAGCGTGCGCACGGGCTTCCCGATCGAGCCCTGCGATTCGAGCTGCAGATCGAGAGCCCGCAGGCGGTCATCGGGGCGGACGGAACGGTGACACTCGCGCGTGCGATCACCAGGGCGGACGGTCGTTGCACGTCCCTGCACTACGGGACCTACGACTACAGTGCCGCCTGCGGAATCACCTCTGCGCAGCAATCATTGGCCCATCCGGTGGCGGACCACGCGAAGAACGTGATGTTGGTGGCAGCGGCACAGACCGGGGTGTGGGTGTGCGACGGTTCGACCCAGGTGGTGCCGACCGGTGATCCCACACAGGTGGCGGCATCCGCGCGTCGACACTTCGAGCTGGTGACCAGATCGCTCGAACGGGGCTTCTATCAGGGCTGGGACATGCATCCCGGGCATCTGGTGACGCGATGGCTTGCCACCTTCGGCTTCTTCCGTCAGGCCATGCCGGTCGCTGCTGCTCGGCTGGGCAGCTATCTCGATCGCCAGGGTGGTGAGGTGATGGACGAACCGGCGACGGCGCAGGCGTTGGCAGGCGTTGTGGTCCGAGGCCTGGATTCGGGCGCGTTCGGCATCACCGAGCTGCAGAACGTCGCTGCCGGCATCGACCGAGACGTGCTGCGGGGACTGCTCGATCGATCGGTGACCGTGCCGCTCGGATGAGAGACGTCGGCGCGCTCCGCTGCCGACGGGTCGCAAGCGTGTCAGAATTGCCGAGCACCATCACCGATCGGGACGGAGAACTCCAATGCGGTTGTCTCCGCACGAGCAGGACCGACTGCTCGTCAGCTACGCGGCCGAACTCGCTCGGCGTCGCCAGGCACGCGGCCTCAAACTCAATCACCCCGAGGCGATCGCGGTCATCACCGATCACCTCCTCGAGGGTGCCCGCGACGGACGATCCGTCGCCGACCTGATGTCCTCGGGACGCGAGATTCTCGGTGCCGACGACGTGCTCGACGGTGTGCCCGAGTTGCTCCCCGAGGTGATGGTGGAAGCGACTTTCCCCGATGGTACGAAGCTGATCACCGTGCACGAGCCGATCTCCCCCAAGCGGGGTGACGGTCACCTGATTCCGGGCGAGATCATCACCGTCGCAGGCGACATCGAGATCAACGAAGGTGCCGAGGTGATATCCATGGCCGTCGTCAACGCGGGAGATCGCCCGGTGCAGGTGGGTAGTCACGTACATTTCCCGCAGTCCAACGCTGCGCTGCAGTTCGACCGCGAGAGGGCGCACGGTTGCCGCCTCGACATACCCGCGGGCACGGCAGTGCGTTTCGAGCCAGGAATCGAACAGACGATTCGGCTCGTGCCACTCGGTGGCACGCGCGAGGTCCACGGATTGAGCATGACACCTCCCGGAAAGTTGGACAGCTGATGGCGCGCATGAGCCGCAGTCGATACGCCCAGTTGTTCGGCCCGACTACGGGCGATCGAATCCGCTTGGCAGACACCGATCTTCTGATCGAGGTGACCGAGGACCGCAGTGGTGGACCAGGCACAGCCGGTGAGGAAGCCGTGTTCGGCGGCGGCAAAGTCATCCGTGAATCGATGGGGCAGTCCCGAGCCACCCGCGCGGACGGCGCTCCCGACACGGTGATCACGGGAGTGGTCGTCGTCGACTACTGGGGAATCATCAAGGCCGATCTCGGTATTCGCGACGGACGGATCGTGGCACTGGGCAAGGCGGGCAATCCCGACACCATGACCGGGGTGCATCCCGATCTCGTCATCGGCCCGTCCACCGAAATCAT
The DNA here is from genome assembly GCF_002259075.1 of Rhodococcus sp. 15-725-2-2b. Taxonomy (NCBI): domain Bacteria; kingdom Bacillati; phylum Actinomycetota; class Actinomycetes; order Mycobacteriales; family Nocardiaceae; genus Rhodococcus; species Rhodococcus sp. 15-725-2-2b. The sequence goes on from NZ_NPFL01000019.1 coordinate 106,179, forward strand.
CGCGGGCAACGGGAAGATCGTCACGGCCGGCGGCATCGACTGTCACGTCCACCTGATCTGCCCGCAGATCAAGGAGGAGGCTCTCGGTGGCGGCATCACCACCGTGATCGCAGGCGGTACCGGACCCGCCGAGGGCAGCAAGGCCACCACCGTCACCCCGGGTGCATGGCACCTGTCCCGGATGCTCGAGTCGCTGGACGATTGGCCGATGAACATCGTGCTGCTCGGGAAGGGCAACACGGTCAATCCCGACTCGATGTGGGAGCAATTGCGCGCAGGCGCATCGGGATTCAAGCTGCACGAGGACTGGGGGTCGACTCCCGCCGCGATCGACGCGTGCTTGCGCGTGTGCGAGGACGCAGGTGTTCAAGCTGCTCTGCACTCGGACACCCTGAACGAGGCCGGATTCGTCGAGACCACTCTCGATGCGATCAAGGGACGCGGAATCCACGCGTATCACACCGAGGGTGCTGGCGGCGGGCACGCACCCGACATCATCACCGTGGCGGCGCAGCCGCACGTGCTCCCCAGCTCGACCAACCCGACCCGGCCCCACACCGTCAACACCCTCGACGAACATCTCGACATGCTCATGGTGTGCCATCACCTCAGTCCATCGATTCCGGAGGACCTGGCTTTCGCCGAGAGTCGAATTCGTCCGTCGACGATCGCAGCCGAGGATCTGCTGCACGACATGGGTGCGATCTCGATGATCGGCAGCGATGCTCAGGCCATGGGCCGGATAGGTGAGGTCGTCCTGCGTACGTGGCAGACGGCGCACGTGATGAAATCTCGTCGCGGATTCCTGGCCGGCGACAACGGAGCCGACAACAACCGCGTCATGCGCTACGTCGCGAAATACACCATCTGCCCAGCCGTCGCACACGGCCTCGACGACGAGATCGGTTCGATCGAACCGGGCAAACTCGCCGACCTGGTGCTGTGGGATCCGGCCTTCTTCGGCGTCCGTCCACACATGGTCGTCAAGGGCGGCATGATCGCGTGGGCAGCCATGGGCGATGCGAACGCGTCCATCCCGACCCCGCAACCGGAACTACCTCGTCCGATGTTCGGGGCGTCACCCAAGGCTGCGGCCGCGACATCGTTGCATTTCGTTGCCCCGCAGGCGATCGAGGACGGACTGGCCGGGCGTCTGAACTGCGATCGCCGGCTCGTTCCGGTCAAGAACGTGCGCGGTGTCAGGAAGTCGGACATGGCACTGAACGACGCTCTACCCGATATCCGAGTGGATCCCGACACCTTCACCGTCCGCATCGACGGTGACGTGTGGACCGAGCAGCCGGCAACCGAACTGCCGATGGCGCAGCGATACTTCCTTTTCTGATGCCCGATGCCCGCCTCCAGGTGACGACGCTTCTCTCGCTTGCCGATTCCCGCCTCCCCACCGGTGGGCACGTGCACTCGGGCGGCGTCGAGGAAGCGATCGCCTCGGGGTTCGTTCGAGACATCACGACGCTCGAAGCATTTCTGCGACGCCGTATCCGAACCTCCGGAGCGACGACGGCGTCCATTGCCGCATCGCTGGTGCACGGGTCGTCGAGCACGGACCGGGCCGATGCCGAATCCGACGCACGAACCCCGTCTCCGGCCGCCAGATCTGCCTCCCGCGCTCAGGGTCGCGGACTGCTCCGGCTGGCCAAGTCCGCCTGGCCGCACCATGATTGGTCGTCGATCGGACGGAAGCCGCACCTCGCTGTTGCCGCAGGGCATGTCGGACTCGCGGCGGGTCTGTCGGTGGCGGACACGGCCGCGGTGCAGGTCTACATCACCATGACCGGGTCGGCGATCGCCGCGCAGCGTCTGCTCGCCCTCGACCCGGCCGAAGTAGCGGCGACCACCATCCGGTTGGGTGACTTCTGCGACGACGTGACCGCCGCGGTGTGCGACTTCCTGCCCGAGCTGATGGAGTTGTCGGATCCCTTGCTGGACATGTTCGCCGAAGCCCACGCCATCCGCGATCGGCCGTTGTTCGTATCCTGAACACGGATCCTTTTTTCCTCTAGTGACAAGGAGTTCGACATGCCCCCGCACCTGATCGACGGTGAGCCCCACGACCACGGTTTGGATCGCCCCAAGCGCGCACGGGCGGCAGGCGACGCGCTGAGAGTCGGAATCGGTGGGCCCGTCGGCTCCGGCAAGACGGCGTTGGTGGCCGCGTTGTGCCGCCAGCTGCGCGACGAGCTCTCACTCGGCGTGCTCACCAACGACATCTACACCACCGAGGATGCGGACTTCCTGCGTCGGCACGCGGTGTTGCCCGACGAGCGGATCACCGCAGTACAGACCGGTGGCTGCCCGCACACGGCGATTCGTGACGACATCACGGCCAACCTCGACGCCATCGACGATCTGATCGAGAACAACCCGCCCCTCGATCTGATTCTCGTGGAATCCGGTGGCGACAATCTGACGGCGACGTTCTCGTCCGGTCTGATCGACGTTCAGATATTCGTCGTCGACGTGGCCGGGGGAGACAAGGTGCCACGCAAGGGCGGTCCCGGTGTGACGTTCTCCGACCTGCTGGTCGTCAACAAGACCGACCTCGCCCCGTACGTCGGAGCCGATCTCGGTGTCATGGAACGGGACGCGGCCCAGGTGCGCGAGGGGCGGCCGACTGCGCTGATCTCTCTCACCGACGATCCCGCGGCGACCACCGTGCTCGAGTGGGTGCGAGAGCAGCTGAAGGTGATCGCCGACGCCGACGCGCATGCCCACACGCACTGAGCGTCGATGCACACAGAGCTCTGCATCGACGCGAGCCGCAGCCGGAGCCCTCGTATCACCTCGGTGGGCGGACTCGCAGGCCGCCAGACGGGACCGGACACAGTTCACCTGATCGGTACGGCGGCAACTCCTCTCGGCGGTGACACCATCGTGGTGAGAATCTCGGTGGCGGCCGGGGCGCATCTGGAGGTGCGCAGTGTCGCAGCCTCGTTGGCGATGCCGGGTGGGGTGCACCGTCACTCGTCCGCGCAGTGGCACTTCGAGGTCGGTGCAGGCGCGTCGCTGATCTTCGATCCCGAACCGATGGTCGTCGTCTCCGACGCCTCGCATTCGGTGATCAACACCGTTGTACTGGAACAGGATTCGACCCTACGGCTGCGTGAGCGTACCCAGATCGGCCGCTTCGAGGAAGCGTCGGGGCACTGGAGCAGTGCGATTCGATGCGATGTCGGGGGTAGCCCGCTCCTACGCCATCGAGTGGAACTGGGCGCGGGATCGGTTGCGCACGACGCGTTGTCGGCCCCGCTGTCGATGTCCAGTACTCTGCGCTATCCCGATACCCGGGCGTCCGAGGTCGATCTGGCCGACGGCACCGTCCGGCTGGCGTTGGCCGGCGGCGGCTCGCTGAGTACCTCGGTGGGGCGTCGTCTGCTGCCCGTCGAACCGGGGATGTGAGACCGGCCGCTCGGACAACGAGCAACGCATCGGTCGACGGTATCCCGTCGGCCGATGCGTTGTGTCAGAGCTTGTTTCGGTCGATTCCCGGTTCGGGGTCGATCAGCCTGCCGCCTTCTCGCGTTCCTGCTCCGACTCGTCCGCGGCTGCCTCGACGGCCCCCGCACGCTCGAGGGAATTGAGTTGCTCGATGGCCAGTCGCGCGAACACCTGCTGCTCGGTCGACGCCATCTGCGCGCGGCCCTTGCCGAGGAACGTCACGAACCACGAGATGACGGTCGTGATGCGGCTGCGGTAGCCCACGAGGTAGTACAGGTGCAGAGCGAGCCACATGAGCCAGGCGATGAATCCGCCGAATTCGAGTTTGCCGACCTTGGCGACCGCGTTGAATCGCGACACCGTTGCCATCGAACCCTTGTCGAAGTACTTGAACGGGGCCCGCTGGGCGGGATCGTCCTGGCCCTTGACCGATGCCTTGATCAGCTTGGCAGCGTAGGTCGCGCCCTGAATGGCACCCTGCGCCATGCCCGGAACGTCCTTGACCGACATCAGGTCGCCGATCACGAACACGTTCGGGTGGCCCTTGACGGTGAGGTCCGGTTCCACCAGCACACGTCCGGCGCGGTCGGTCTCCGATCCCGACTGGTCGGCGAGCTGCTTGCCGAGCGGGCTGCCCTGCACGCCTGCGGACCAGACCTTGCACTGCGCCTCGATGCGACGCGTGGTGCCGTCCTTCTCCTTGACCGTCAGGCCGTCGTTGTCGACGTCGGTGACCATCGCGTTGAGCTGGATCTCGACGCCGAGCTTCTCGAGCCGTTCGGCGGCCTTGCGGCCGAGCTTCTCGCCCATCGGCGGCAGTACGGCGGGGGCGGCGTCGAGCAGGATGACGCGGGCGTCGCGGGGATCGATGTTGCGGAAGGCACCGTCGAGGGTGCGATCGGCGAGCTCGGCGATCTGCCCGGCGAGCTCGACGCCGGTGGGGCCCGCGCCGACGACCACGAAGGTCATGAGACGGTCCTTCTCCTCCTGATCGTCTGAGAGTTCGGCCTGCTCGAACGCACCGAGGATGCGTCCACGCAGCTCGAGTGCATCGTCGATGGTCTTCATGCCGGGTGCGAACTCAGCAAAGTGATCGTTGCCGAAGTAGGACTGCTGCGCGCCCGCTGCGACGATCAGGCTGTCGAACGGGGTGACGGTGATGCGTTCGAGAAGTTTGGACGTCACCGTCTTGGCCTCGAGATCGATGTTCAGCACGTCTCCGAGCAGCACCTCTGCGTTCTTCTGCTTGCGCAGAATGACGCGGGTGGTGGGAGCGATCTCGCCGACGGACAGGATGCCTGTCGCGACCTGATAGAGGAGAGGTTGGAAAAGGTGGTGTGTCGTCTTGGCGACGAGGGTGATGTCGACGTCGGCTTTCTTGAGGGCCTTGACGCCGAACAGACCTCCGAACCCGGAACCGATGACGACGACGCGGTGACGCTTCGATTCGAGCGGTTGGATGCTCATTACCTGCTCCCTAACGATTGCGGTGTGAGGTCAACGGTAGTCGCCATCCATCGCGACGTCTCGACAAGGTCGTCGTGTCCGTGATGGCAGTGCACACCTATCGGGCGGCTGCTGCGCGCTTCGCAAGTTCCACGGTCGCGGCCCGCAGTTCGGTGGCCGAGTCGATCGGAGTCGCATAACCGACCCGTGTGTACGCGATTCCGCGCGGAGTGAACACCTTCAGATCCAGTCCGTAGCGGTCCGCGGCCGTGCACTCGGCGGACGTGGCATCGGGAAAGCCGCCCAGTTCGCGGGCCATCGCAGTCAAGGACGACGAGTGGTCGGCGTTGAGGTGCTCTATCGCGTACCCCGAGGTCGGCGACACCGGATCGGGCGCAGCCTGGGAATACGCCTCGGCAGTTGCCGAATCCATTCGGCCGTATCCGCCGACCCACCGGACACGATGCACGCGCATGATCCACAGCGTGAAGTCGCTGTAGTCCAGGTAGTACTTCGCCGCCGGTACGCCGTCGAGATGCGCTGCGCGGGCCGCGGCCAATTCGTCACCCTCGGGCCGCTCGACCACGCCTGCCAGCGTGATTCGGCCCGATGCCAGCGGATCGGTCTGCGATTGCGGTGCCACGATCGACAGGCTCATTCGTTGATCGCCTGCGAGGTTGCGTCCGTGCTCGGCCATGCGCGAGACACACAGAACCGGCGCGCCGTCGAGCAATCCGTAGGTCACGAACGAGGCCCAGGGATCGCCGTCCGCGGTCAGGCTCGCAAGAGTTGCGGTGTTGGTGGACGCAGCGATCGTGCGCGCTTCTTCGGCTGCTGAGGGACGACGGTCGTCGACGACCGGGGCCAGGGGAGGGGGAACGGACGGGGCGTCACCGGGATCGCCGTGATCGAGTGCCATGCGCAGAAGCTTACGACGGCGACCTACAGGAGGTCTCCGGCATGAATCAGGGCGTCGGCGACGAGTGCGACGCCGAGCACGACGAAGATGACGCGCACCGTCGGAGGGCCGTACCGCATCAGGGCTCGGACGGTCGCGGTGAACGCGCGCCTGGAGCGTCGACTCTTCCTCGACGCCAGAATCAGAACGAGGACGGGCGGTAGGAGCCCGATCAGGCAGTAGACGACCACGATGGCCGGCCACCACGGCGGACGCGGATCGTAGGTCGAGAGCATCGTCAGCCCCGCGAGGTACGGCACTGCCGTCGGGCCCTGCACCAGACCGATCGTCAGTCCGGTCAAGGCGACGACGGGGATGCTGGAGCCGGCTCGAGCCGCCCACTCCGGTGGGCGGCGCTCGGTGGTGCGCAGAGCACCGAGTGTGATCAGTACCAGCCCGACCGCGAGTTCCGTGCGATACCGCACCGTGGGAGTGATGGTGATGTCGAACAGATCGGTGAAGAAGTCGATGCCGAGAACGGTGAGGATGCCGAATGTGGTCGTCGCCGTGAACACTCCGCCGACGAAGGCCAGCCCGGCTCGGAACGGGGACCGGCGGGTGGTTCTCGCGTGCACTGCGATGGCTGCGGTCACGCCGATCAACAACACGTCGAGCGAATCGAGTATCGCGAATCCGACGAGAGCGAGCAGCAAGGTCACCATGGAGGGTTCAGGGTATCGATCGGGTGAAATCGACCTTCTCGGTGACGACGGCCTCGGCGGTCCGGCCGGGAGCGGTCTGGTTGTCCCAGTACATGTTCGTGTGCGCGATGACCTGGGCAGGTGGCGGCGCGCCCCACTCGGTCAGGTCCTCGGCGGTGTGGGCATCGCTCACCAGCGTCACGTCGTATCCGCGGACCAAGGCTCCGTGCAGCGTGGACCTGATGCAGAAGTCCGTGTGCGCGCCGGCGATGACGACGTGCCCCACGCCGAACGAAGCGAGGTCGGCTTCGAGACCGGTGTCCTCGAAGGCGTCGCCGTGCTTCTTGTGGACGATTCGATCGCCTGGAACCACGGGCAGAGCGTCGAGAAGCTTCCACCCGTCCGTCCCGAAGCGCAGCTCCTTCTCGGCGGAGTGCTGCACCCAGATCACCGGCGTGCTCGTCTCTCGGGCTCGCGATACCAGGGTCACGATGTTGTCGACGACGGGCTGCCGGTCGTGGACGGCGACCATCACGTCGTTCTGGACGTCGACGATGACCAGTGCGGTGGCGTTCCGGTGGGCCAGGGTGGTCACGAACTCAGCTCCCTACGTACGCGGCCAGGTGCCGGCCGGTCAGGGTCGAACCGTCTGCCACCAGATCGGAAGGTGTTCCCTCGAACACGACGAGGCCTCCGTCGTGGCCGGCACCCGGTCCGAGATCGATGATCCAGTCGGCGTGGGCCATGACGGCCTGATGGTGCTCGATCACGATCACCGACTTGCCGGAGTCGACCAGCCGGTCGAGCAACCCGAGCAGCTTGTCGACATCGGCGAGATGCAGCCCGGTGGTGGGCTCGTCGAGCACGTAGATCCCGCCCTTGTCGGCCATGTGCGTCGCCAGCTTGAGGCGTTGGCGTTCGCCACCCGACAGTGTGGTCAACGGCTGGCCGATCTCGAGGTATCCGAGCCCGACGTCGTTCAAGCGCTGCAGAATCTTGTGCGCCGGTAGCAGTTTGGCCGCGCCGTCGGCGAAGAACTCCTCGGCCTCGGCGACCGACATCGACAGCACCTCGTCGATGTTGCGTCCGCCGAAGTGGTACTCGAGTACCGATGCTTGGAATCGCTTGCCCTCGCACTCCTCGCACACCGTGGCGACGCCGGCCATCATCGCGAGGTCGCTGTAAATGACGCCCGCGCCGTTGCACGTCGGGCACGCGCCTTCGGAGTTCGAGCTGAACAGCGCGGGTTTGACGGCGTTCTCCTTGGCGAACGCCTTGCGGATCGGTTCGAGCAAGCCCGTGTACGTCGCGGGGTTGCTTCGCCGCGATCCACGTATCGCCCCCTGATCGACCGAGACCACGTCGTCTGTCCCCGAGAGCGATCCGTGAATGAGCGAACTCTTGCCCGAGCCTGCGACGCCGGTGACGACGACCAGCACACCGAGTGGAACGTCGACGTCCACTTCGCGGAGATTGTGGGAGTCCGCGCCGCGAATTTCGAGCACCTCGGAGAATTCGCGTACGGATTTCTTCAGCGCTGCCCGATCGTCGAAATGCCGACCGGTGACGGTGTCGCTCCGCCGTAAACCGTCGACGGTGCCCTCGAAACAGACGTGCCCGCCTGCGCTTCCCGCACCGGGACCCAGATCGACGACGTGGTCTGCGATGGAGATCGTCTCGGGCTTGTGCTCCACTACCAGCACGGTGTTTCCCTTGTCCCGCAGCTGAAGCAGCAGATTGTTCATTCGCTCGATGTCGTGGGGATGCAGGCCGGTGGTGGGCTCGTCGAACACGTACGTCACGTCGGTCAACGACGATCCCAGGTGACGAATCATCTTGGTGCGCTGAGCCTCTCCACCGGACAGTGTTCCCGAGGGACGATCGAGGCTCAGGTAACCGAGCCCGATCTCGACGAACGAGTCGAGGGTCTCACCGAGTGTGGTCAGCAGTGGTGCCACCGACGGCTCCTTCAGGCCGCCGACCCACTTCGCCAGGTCGCTGATCTGCATGGAACATGCGTCGGCGATGTTGATGCCCTCGATCTTCGACGACCGAGCGCCCTCGTTGAGTCGGGTGCCGTTGCAGTCGGGACATGTCGTGAAGGTGATCGCGCGTTCGACGAATGCGCGGATATGCGGCTGCATTGCGTCGACGTCCTTGGACAGGAACGATTTCTGGATCTGAGGCACGAGACCCGAGTAGGTCAGATTGATGCCCTCGACCTTGATCTTCGTCGGCTCGCGATAGAGCAGATCGTCGAGTTCCTTCTTCGTGTATTTCGAGATGGGCTTGTCCGGGTCGAAATACCCACAGCCGCGGAAAATGCGCCCGTACCAGCCTTCCATGCTGTAACCGGGGATCGTGATCGCACTCTCGTTCAATGACTTGTTCGCGTCGTAGAGCGCGGTGAGGTCGAAGTCGCTGACGGCGCCTCTGCCCTCGCAGCGCGGGCACATGCCACCGGTCACGGAAAAGGACTTCTTCTCGGTGGTCTGTCTGCCGCCCTTGTCCACTTTGTACGCGCCTGCACCGGACACCGATGCGACGTTGAACGAAAAAGCCTGTGCGGAGCCGATGTACGGCTTTCCGATTCGGCTGAACAGGATCCGGAGCATGGCGTTGGCGTCGGTCGCAGTGCCGACGGTGGAATGGGGATTGGCGCCCATGCGCTGTTGATCGACGATGATGGCCGTGGTGAGTCCGTCCATGACGTCGACATCCGGTCGGCCCAGCGTGGGCATGAATCCTTGAACGAAGGCACTGTAGGTCTCGTTGATCATGCGCTGTGATTCGGCCGCAATCGTACTGAAGACCAGCGAGCTCTTGCCGGAGCCGGAGACGCCGGTGAACACGGTCAGTCGGCGCTTGGGTAATTCGACATCGATGTCCTGAAGATTGTTCTGCCGCGCCCCCTGCACACGAATCAAATCGTGACTGTCGGCAGCATGCGGTGCCGAGCCCTGCGTGACCTTCTTCGTCGCCATGAGCAGTCAGGCTAGTCGTACCGGAACGTGCCTGCTTCTCGATTCCTGATCGATTCCGGTGGCCGACAGGGCAGCGTCGAGTCGTCTCAGATCTGCCGCCGAGGACTCCAGAAGTGGGCGTCGCACGGTCGCGTCGGAGATGACGCCGATCCTGGCGAGCGCGGCCTTGGCCATGACGGCTCCCTGCGTCGTGCGCATGACGGCATCGGTCAACGGCAGCAGTGACCGCTGTACTGCGTTCGCCCGGGGCAGGTCGCCCGCGCGGACCGCATCGATCAGCTCGGCGTAACGGTCTGCCACCACATTGCCGGTGACGCTGACCAGTCCTGTTGCACCGGAGGCTAGGTAGGGGAGCGCGAGTTCGTCGATTCCGCAGTAGTAGGCGAGGTCAGTCGAGGACATGACGGTCATGGCCTCGTACAGATCACCCTTCGCGTCCTTGACGGCACCGATGAGAGGGTGACGGGAGAGTTCCGCGAGCGTCGACGCCTCGATGGCCACACCTGTGCGCCCCGGGACGTCGTAGACCATGACGGGCAGCCCACCTGCCTCGGCAATGGCGACGATGTGCTCTGCGATGCCGGTCTGGGTGGGGCGCGAGTAGTACGGAGCGGTGATCAACAGTGCGTCGGCACCGGCTGCCGCTGCGGACCGAGCCATCTCGATCCCCGTGGAGGTGTCGTTGGTGCCGACTCCCGCGGTCACACGAAGAGCGTGATCGCGATGACGACGTGTCCGGGAAATCAGCTGCGAGATTTCGTGGCGCGTCAGGGTAGGTGCTTCTCCGGTCGTTCCGTCGACGACGACGCCATCACACCGTGTTGCCGACAGATGCGCGAGAAGGGCATCGACGCCCCCTCGGTCGAGCGATCCATCGGGGTGCATGGGGGTCGCCATGGCGACGACGTTCGTGCCGAAGCTCGTCGAGGCCGGCGACGCAGTGGTGATCATGGTCCGAGTGTGAACCGCCCGATAGATGAGGTCCAGCGATGCATTTTCGGTAATACTGCGTATTTTTGCTTAATGATCGATGTCAGTGCTCTGCACGCCCTGCGGGCCGTCGCAGCCCTGGGCACTCTTGCGCGGGCGGCCGACGAACTCGGCTACACCTCTTCGGCGATCTCCCAGCAGATCAAACGACTCGAACGGCAGATCGGTACCCCGGTGCTGGCGCAGGCCGGTCGGGGAGTCGTGCTCACCCCCGCAGGTCGGGCGGTGGTCGAGTCCGCGGGGGAGGTGTTCGACGCTCTCGAACGGTGCGTCGAGGCGGCTCGATCCGCAGACGAGGGCGTGCCACGTGGGGTCGTTCGGCTGGTCGGATTCTCGACCGCGGTGCGCGGCTTGCTGGCACCCGCGCTGGTCGAGCTGAATCGACGGTATCCGGATCTGACCGTGCACATCAGCGAGGAGGATCCGGATCGTGCACTGCACAGCGTGTATGCCGGTACCGCCGACCTGGCGTTGGTGCACGACGCAGACGGGGTATGGGTGCCCGCTCCTCCCTCGGTCGTTCGGCAACCGATTCACACGGACTTCGGCGACGTGATCATGAAGCGAACTCACCCCCTCGCTCGACGGAAGACCGCGTTGACCCATGCCGACCTCGCTCGGTACCCGTGGGTGACGAGCCCGGCCGGGACGGTATGTCACCAGTGGTTTCGTCGGCTGTTCGCCGAGGCGTCCGCCGAGGTCGACGTTCGCCATCTCGTCGACGACTTCTCCACGCAACTCGCGCTGGTCGAAGCCGACGATGTTCTCGCTCTGGTACCTCGCCTCGCGCGTCCGCTGCTCGGAGCCGGTCTCGTCGCGGTGCCGCTCGAGCACGCTCCCGCTCGTGAGGTGCAGGCTGCGTGGCGGCGCAGCGCCGACGCCAGCCCGGCCATTCATGCCGTGCTGGACGTCCTCGATGCGGCCTCGCGCTGAGTGGTCAGCAGCACCAGCCGTCCGGTCGCGCGTGTCATCGCCACGTACGTGTCGACGGCACCCTCGATTCCTGTCCCGAAGGAATCCGGGTCGATCAGAACGACCAGATCGAATTCGAGTCCCTTCGACAACTGCGGAGTCAGGGATCGGATTCGCTCCGACTCCGGAAATGCAGGATTGCCTATGACGCACGCGATTCCGGAGGGATTCGAGTCCAGCCATCGGTCGAGAATCGATGCCAGATCTGCCGTGTCTGCGTATTCGACGGGCACACCGGTGCTGCGGATGGAGACCGGAACATTGGCGTCCGGCAGCGCCGCGCGAATCACCGGCTCGGCCGCGGCCATGACTTCCCGCGGGGTGCGGTAATTGACACCGAGGGTGGCGATCCTCACCCGGTCGAGTCCGACCCGTCCGAGCCGTTCGACCCAGGACTCGGCGAACCCCTGCCGCGCTTGCGCCCGGTCTCCGACGATGGTGATGCTGCCCGACGGGCATCGTCGCAGGACCATCTGCCACTGCGCGTCGGTCAACTCCTGCGCCTCGTCGACGACGATGTGTGCGAACGGCCCCGCCGAGGGATCCGTCGGGATCTCCTCGAAGCCCGCCGAATCGACGAGTGCATCGCGAATTCCCTCCTGCCGCAACTGTGCAGCCATCATCTCGTCGTCGTCCGCGGCCATGAGTTCGTCGACCACGCGGTCCATTCGCGCACGCTCCGCAGCCGCGGCCAACTCGCGACGTCGAGTGCGGCGTGAATGCTCGGGATCTCCGAGCCGCATTCGTGCGGCGTCGAGCAGTGGCAGATCGGACACCGTCCACCGCGTCGGATCGGGTCGCTGGAGTGAACGAATCTCCTCGGGACCGAGCCAGGGTGCGCACCTACGGAGATACGCCGGAACGCTCCACAGATCTGCGACGAGGTCGGCAGCGTCGATGATCGTCCAGGATCGTTCGAGCTCCGTGCGCAGAGGCTCGTTGTTCTGCAACGACTTCCGTATCTCGGTTGGGTCCTCGTCACCGGCGTAGCGGTCGGACAGAATCGTCAGTAGCAGGTCCCAGACCTGTTCGCGAGCCTCGTTGTGCGCAGTGCCGGGATCGGGTGCCTCGAACGCCTCGGCCCAGTCGTCCGGCGTCAGCCTCAGGTCGGCCCACTCCGTCTCCACGATCATGTTCCGAGTCGGCGGCTGCTCGTAGAACGCAACGGCCGCCTCTATCGCCACGCTCATGTCGGCGGATGCCTTCAGCTGCGCGACAGCAGGATTCGGCTCTTCGACCACGTCCGTGCCTTCGGCGACGAGATCCCGGAGCGTGCAGGTCCGCACACCGTCCTCACCCAGACTCGGAAGGACGTCGGAGACGTAGGCGAGGTACGGCTCGTGTGGGCCGACGAACAGCACGCCGCCGCGGCTGTGTCCCAGACGCGATTCCGTGTACAGCAGATACGCCGTGCGATGCAGTGCGACCACGGTCTTCCCGGTTCCCGGGCCACCGTCGACGACCAGCGCGCCCCGGGCGTCCGCTCGAATGATGGCGTCCTGATCTGCTCGAACAGTGCCCAGCACGTCACGCATTCGCGGTGAACGTGCCGTACCCAGACTGGCGATGAAGGCAGACTGATCGTCGAGCGCAGCGTCGGTGATCGGTCCGGTCAGGTCGAACACCTCGTCCCAATAGTCGGTGATGGTGCCGTTCGTCCACCGATATCGTCGACGACTCCGCAGCCCCATGGGATTGGCGTGAGTGGCACCGAAGAAGGGTTCGGCCGCGGGGGAGCGCCAGTCGACGAGGAGTTGTTCACCCGATGTCCCCAACAATCCGAGTCGTCCGATGTATACCGGCTCGTCCGTACCGGAGGCCACGACTCGACCCAGGCACAGATCCACCCCGTACCGACGAAGTGAACGGAGACGTCCGCCCAACCTATGAATCTCGAAGTCCCGCTCCATCACCTCTCGGCCCATTCGGCCCGACGACTTCTGCGCGGCCGCGAGCTGCGCCGCGGTATCGGATCGAGACTTCTCGATGCTCGAGCGTATCGCGGAGAAGTGTCGTTCGTCGTGGCCGATCAGCGCTGGATCACGTTTGCGTGCGAGGCTGTCGGGTAGGGCGAAAATGCTTGGGTGCACATGCTTCACAGGACTCCGATCGAATGGTTCTCGGTTGCAGCGAGCCATTCTGAGCCCTGCACGGGGTCTTGCCGCAAGCCCCGGGGTGCGCTATATGTTGAAGGTGGAAAGGCGTGATCGTCGCTTTCCGATTCCTCCGCGATTCATTCGGCACCGAGAAGCAGATCGGCGATGGCACCGGCACCGACCGGCCGGCCCAAGAGGTATCCCTGCGCGAAGTCGCAGCCGGTAGCGGCCAGTGCCTCCAGTTGCTCCTCGGTCTCGACGCCCTCGCCGACGACGGTGACGTCGAATGCGCGTGCCAGTGCCACGATGGCCGAGACGATCGCGCGAGCTCTGGGAGCGGGCAGCCGAGCTATGTACGACTTGTCGATCTTGAAGCACTCGAACATGGGGTAGCGGTCGAGATACGACATGGAGCTGTGGCCTTTACCCATGTCGTCGAGGAGCAGAGCCACACCCATCGCGTGCAGGGCAGAGACGGTGTCGGCCACGCGTTCGGTGTCCGCGACCCACACGGTTTCGGTCACTTCGAGTCCGAGAGCGAAGGCAGGCAGTCCTGTCTCTGCGAGTATGGAAGCGACCTCGGCGGGAAAGTCGGGATCGCGGAGTTGCAGCGCGCTGACGTTGACGCGAACCACGATGTCGGAGAACGTCCGCCATCGCGCCGCGGCCGTGCATGCGGTACGCAGCGCCCATGCGCCCAATGGTGTTGCAAGACCTGTTCTTTCGGCGACGCCGACGAACTCGCTCGGTTCGATGGGCCCGAGCTCATGGTGATTCCAGCGGGCGAGTGCCTCCACCGCGACGATGTTCCGCGACGCGATGTCCACCAACGGTTGGTACGCGAGAGTGAGCTCGTCGGCGCGCAGCGCCGCTCGCAGATCTATCGACAGTGACCTGATGCGATCCGCGTCGTAGAGATCGGTGGGATCGAAAACGGCATGCCCGCCGGTCCCACTGTCCTTCGCGCGGTACATGGCCAAGTCGGCGCGGTGGATCAGCTCGTGCCGAGTCGAATTCGGTTCGGAAACCGCGATACCGATGCTGGCGCTCAAGGGGATGGGCACGTCCTCGGCCGAGAAGGGAACCGCAATGGAACTCGTGATGTGTCGCGCCAATTCCTCTGCATGAGCCACGCTGTCCACACCCTCGCAGACGATCAGGAATTCGTCGCCGCCCAGGCGCGCGATGGTGTCGGCGGCTCGGATCGCCGAGGCGAGCCGTTCGACGAACTTGACCAGCGCCCTGTCTCCGGCGTCGTGTCCCAAGCTGTCGTTGATGATCTTGAAGTCGTCGATGTCGAGCAGCAGAAGAGCCACGGTGCCGGACTGTTGTCTCGCGCGGTTCAGTGCCGAATCGATGACCTCGTATGCGAGGGTGCGGTTGGGTAGACCGGTCAGGGCATCGTGCGTACTGCGTCGTCGCAGTTGAAGTTCGAGGTCGATGCGTCGTATGGCCGCGGATACGATGCCGGCCACCGAACTGAGGAACGACACCTCTTCGTCGCGGTAGAGACGGGCCTCGACGCTGTGAATGGAGAGAACTCCCCACGCTTTTCCGGCAGCGGTGAAGATGGGAACTCCGACGCCGCTGCGCAGGCCGAGCGAGATCATCGTGTCGGTCCGGAATCGATTCTCGGTGTGACAGTCGTTGCACACGACAGGCTCCGAGAGGGTCAGGGCGAGTCCCACCAACGAACCGTCCCCGGAGGGAATGTCCTGACGCATACCGAGTACACCGCTGGCCGCGTCCATGGTCAAGTACGGGTCGGAAGGGTGCTCGAGGTGGGCGATGGCAGAGTTTCCCACGCCGATCAGGGTGGCTGCGGTGGCGGTTGCTGCGGTGAGCAAACTGGGTAGCTCGGCGATGACGGCGAACCGGCTCAGATCGGCCAGAGCCTTCTGCTCCTGAGCATGACGACCGGCGACCACTGCATCGGCCGCGATCCTGGCATTGCGCTGCTCCACCGTATGTCGGTGCCGAATGGTGGATGCCACCACGTCGGCACCGCCGTCGTCACGAGGGATCACATAGGACGACACCACCACTGGCATGCCGGTCCCGGTCACGTGATGGCGCAGCTCGCAGTACCCCTCCCATTTGCCTTCGGAGAGCAGCCCGGCGGCGATGTCGTCGGTGAGATCGACTCCGTCTGAGGTGAGCAGTTCCAAGGCCGAGAGTTGGCCGATATCGGCCACGTCATCGAGTCCGATCAGGGTTGATCCTGCGGGATTGATGTACAGAATTCTCCCCGTGAAGTCGGACAGCGCAACGAAGTCCGGAGAACGTTCCAGGAAGGATCGAAGACTCACCGGATCGTCCGGGAGATCGAACATCGGCCCTCCGATCCGTTTCGCTCGGGATACGAGCGCATCGCACCCATGTTATTCGTGGTTCACGTTCCAAGGGTACGAACACGGCGTAGACCTGTGTGGGCGGGGCGGACGGATTCGCTCGTCGCCGCTCGTCGGTCTGTCCACCATGGGCGTCGAGGGGACGTTCATCGACGAAGATCGCCACGTCGCCCACCATCGTGACCTCGACCCGCTCGAGTCTGTCGGACGGCGGAACGGTCACCACACCACCGTCCTGTACTCGACACGAACGCGACCGAAGAATCGATGACGTCCCCGGAGAGGAACGCAGCTGATCGTGACAACGATCTCGCAGTCGTCCCACACGGTCTTTGGCCGAGCGGGCTCACGGTGTCGATCACCTGGGTGGACGCCGACGTCGAACTGACGGTGCGCTTCGCGCTGTCGAGTGTCATGACGCCCGAGAATTCGTGAGCGTTGCAGGGGGCGAGACTGCAGTCCAAACTGGGACCCATCATGACGAACTACGATCTGCGCGCGAATCCACGAAAACTGCGGCCGCGTCCTGCGGTCCCGCGCGAGGCTGCGATCGAACTGACGTCCAGCGGGGTGCCTGTTTCCGAGCGTGACTTCTTCATCGAGGAATTCCGCGGGGTCACGATCGTGATTGCCCTTCCCGTGTTGAGCATCGCTGCGCTCGAGGCAGTGAAACGAACGGTCGGGGAGTTCGGTCCTGGTGATACGCGATTCATTTTCGTGGTTCCGGTCGACCACGTTCCGCAAGTCGCCGCCGCAGTCAATGGTGTGGCCATGGCGAGTGGAACTGTCTGGAACGACGAGTCCGTCGCCCGTCTGTGGCTCGCCATCGCAGACTCGGAATGCGTCGTGATCGGGGCGGAGGCAACCGCGGTCGCGCGCACCGCAGGCACCGTGTCTGCGAGCGTGCGGGCTTCGAAGATGGTTCTGACCGACCCGGGAGGAGGTTGGGGCGATCCTCCTCGCAGCTTCGCCGATTTGGACCTGCACCGCGAGCGTCTGGTCGCTCATCTGGCCGAACGGGGTCTCGACGATTTTCCGTCCGCGGCCGAGGCGGCACTTGCCTGCGGTGCATACAGCGTAAACCTTTGCCGCGGCGAGGATCTCGAGTTCGAGCTGTTCACATTCGACGGCCGGGGGACCGTCCTCACCCAGGGCCGCTACCTCCACTTGGCGTCCTTGCAGGTCGACGATTTCCCTGCAATCGAATCGTTGGTCGCACAGGGAGTGCGAGAAGGAGTTCTCAAGCAGCGCAGTCGGATAGAGATTGCCAGGATGGCGGTCGGAGGACTCGGTGCGCGGGTACTGCGTACCGGGCACCTCGCCGGTATCGTCGGGCTGGAGATAGACCGTTACGCAGGAACGGGATTCGCTGAAGTGTCGGGTCTGATCACGGTCGCCGAGTTCTCCGGACTGGGAGCGGGTGGCCTGCTGATGGACGGACTGTTGGAGGAGTGCCGCACGAGGGGCATCGCAAACCTTTTTGCGGTCACCGTCAGCAGTGAAGCCGCGGAGTTCTTCGTCAAACGCAATTTTGTCGAAGTAGGGCACCGGGATGTCCCTGCGGCGAAATGGGATGACTACGACGCCCATCGACTCGAGGCTGCGCGGTGTTTTCTTCGATCCGTCTAGACGGATCCCTATGAACAGTCACGGGGCAGCGCCTGCACTCGGTCCGGTTGCGACTACTTGACATAATGTTGATTATCGGCAAAAATGGCCCAGCTCGGAAGCTGACCGGCCGGTCGGCACGGCCGTCCGGTTCGTGTGAGTCGAAATGTACGGGTGTGTCGGCGTCCACTCTTCCACCGGCGTGCGCGCAGTTTTCGAGCGTCGCGTCGGCCATCCGCCGTCGGCCGGCTCGGCTCTTCGCTGTGATTGGATGACGTGCGTATCCCACCTGATCCAGGCCACCTCTCGGGCCGCTCCTGGGTCGGCCCCGTTTTCACTACTACGAAACGTCACAGTGACGTTTCGAGGTGATGCGGCGGGAGCTGGAATCTTCTCAGTGCGACGGTGATCATGTCGAAAACGGTCATTTCGATCGGTATTGGCTGAACGAGTGGTCGAAGAGCACGTTTCTGCTACTGTCCGTGAAATTGCTCGGTGCAGATACCAGCCGAAGGTCACCCGATGTGCGCCGTTCGTCCGTTCATCTCGGCCTCGGGTCGACGTGTGTCGTCGCAACAGCGCGCGGACGGTTCGGTGGCGGGGCTGTTGGATCTGGACGCGACTCGAACTCGCGTCATTCGATTACTCGTCGGCTCGGGGACGTTGTCGATCGGTCTCATCGGTTTACTGAGCGCACCGTCCGAGGAATACAGCGGTTGGCGAGTACATGCGGTGGTAGCAATCAGCCTGACCGCGTTTCCGGTCGCGTTGCGTTGGTTCTTCGGTCGATGGCCGGGACCGCGTCTGCTGACTGCATTCATCGTGTATTCGGATGTATCGATCGCCGCCGGTCTGTTGTTGAAGGACACGACAATGACTGCGATCGGCGGCACGGTACTCTTCGCCGTCATCACCACTCTGGCTGTGGTGGCGGTGCCGCTACTCCCCTGTCTCGTGCACATCGTTTTCGCCACCGGCGTCCTTGCGGTGGTGGCCGTACTCACCGTGCACGCGGACGTCGCCAGCGGCTGGGTCGTTGCCGCACACAGTATGACCATGCTGTTGATGTTCGCGTCTCCGCTCATTCTGATGGTGTACGTGAGCGAGCTCAGATCTCGGGCGCGGGAGTCGCTGGTGGACCCGCTGACCGGCCTGCACAACCGTCGCGGGCTGTTCGCTGCAGTAGCTGCTACCGCGATGACGACGCCGGATGTGGAACCGAAGGTGATATGCGCCGTCGCCGCCGATGTCGACGGGATGAAGGGTGTCAACGACAGCTACGGACATCACACCGGCGACGCGGTTCTCGTCGATGTGGCCCAGCACATGCGAGCGCTGGCGGCCAACCGCTGGATCGTCGCACGACTGGGCGGTGACGAGTTCGCGTGCATCGCCGTCGGGCGACCTGCCGACCTCGCCGACCGAACTGCAGAGCTCGTGGAGCGCCTCGGACGGGCCCGGATGTTGTCCGGACTCACCGTCAGTGTCGGGTCGGCAGTGGTACCCGTCGACGCGGACAGTGATGTGCGGCAGTCCGCACACGACGTACTCCGCATCGCGGACTCGGAGATGTATCGAGCGAAACGCAGTCGCTGGCCGGCGTGAGAGCAGACACCGAGCGAATTTGTCGTCACCGCAACGTCATCGAGTTTTCAGATACCACCGTGGGAGTGCCACCCACAACGTGAGGAGAAGGGTCAGAGCGACCAGTGCCGCTACGATGCCGACGAGCGGACCGACCACGAAGTCGAACGTGAGAGCCACTACTCCCACCAGTGCGATGCCGAGCATGAACAGGCCTGCGATCGCGAGTCGGTTGCCGACCCGTACGAGTACATCGATTTCTTTGTGACGGAACAGAATTCGGTGCATTCCCACCGGCGCAATCAGCAGGATGGTTGCAACGATCGACGCACTGACGGTGATCAGATACACCGCTCGGCCGAATGTGGACACGTCGTCGAACCGTTGTTGGAACGGCAGGGTCAGGAGAAATCCGGTCAACAGCTGAACCCCGGTCTGTTCGACGCGCAGTTCCTGAAGTAACCCGAGCCAGTTCCTGTCGAGCTGCTGAGTCGGCGTCTCTCCCCTGGCCCGTGCATTCCACTCGGCATTGGGAGGTATCGACCGATCGGTCACGGGCTCTCCTTGTGTGTTGCCGGTTCGGTCACCGGTCGGGTGACGCCGTCGACGGCGGGTGTACCACGATCGTCGGCGAGAGCGTCGTTGCCCTGGACCGGGGACGCATGGCCAACCTGGTCCGCCAGCTCCAAGCCCGCTCCCGCGTAGACGTTGAAGGCGATGTCGACACCGTGATCCCTGGCCCACTGCACTTCGTCGTCGTAGCGCGCGACAGCAGCGACCGTGCCACTGAACCCGGATTCGCGCAGACAGGCGAGGGCAGTGACGTTGGCGCCGTGACGCGGCATCGCCAGCACCGCGATTCGAACCGACTCGGAGTGGCGTAGTTGGTTCCAGAAGTCCAGGTCGGTCGCGTCGCCTTCGATCACTCGCAGGCCCTGGTCGGCGAGTCGGCGAATGCGTGGCCCGTCGTAGTCGACACCCACCACACCGAGGCGGTAGTGGTCGGTCAGCCGCTGATACGCCGCGAACCCGACACGCCCCATCCCGATCACGACGACCTCTGCATCGCCGGCGTCACCGGAACGTTCCTCCGGATGCAGACTGTTCTCGTCCTGCTCGGGCAAACGAGTCGCAATCTTCTCGACCATCAGGTGCCCTCGTCCGTTGACCAGCGCCGACGCCACGAAGCTCAGGGCCACGGCTATCGACATCTCGACCAGCCATGCCGGTGCCAGCAGGCCGGTCGTCACTCCGACCGAGACGACGATCAATCCGAATTCCGAATAGTTCATCAGGCTCAACCCGGCAAGGAGAGCTGTTCGATATCGCAACTTCATCAGGGCGAACAGCGCGAGATACAGCACGGACTTGAGCGGCAACAGAAACACCATCAGCAGTGCGACGCCGAGACTGGGCAGGTCGGGTAGACCGGACAGACCGATCGAGACGAAAAAGCCGACCAGCAGCAGTTCCTTGATGTGGAACAACGATCGAGACAGCTCGGACGATGCCGGATGCGACGCCAGCAGCACACCGATGATCAGTGCACCCAGGTCTCCTTTGAGACCCAGTGCGGAGAACAGCGCGTAACCGGGCACCAGCGCCATCACGATGCCGAAGAGGGATTGCATCTCACCGTGACCCAGTCCGCTCCATACTCGTCGGAGGATGCGAGTGACGGGCCACAGCAGCACCAGCATCAGCGCCCAGGGACTGGGCAGCGTGCCGCTGGTGACGGTCAGGAACACCACGGCGACGATGTCCTGCATCACCAGGACACCGATCGCCACCCGTCCGTAGAGGGCGTGTGACTCCCCTCGCTCCTCGAGGACCTTGACCACGAAGACGGTGCTCGAGAACGACATGGCGAAGGCGAGCAATGCGATCGTCATCAGGCTCTGCCCGGACAGCATGGCCAACCCCGCCACGGCAGCCAGCCACAGAACGGTGGTACCGACCACGACGCTGATCACCAGATGCACCGAGGTGGTCAGCCACACTTCCCGGCGCAGCAGAATACGAACGTCGAGCTTGAGACCGATTGCGAACAACAGCAGCGTCACACCCAGATCAGCGAGCAGCTCGAGCTGGGGCACCTCACCGACGTCGAGTGCATTGACGACGAAACCGGCAGCCAGAAATCCGACCAGTGGAGGCAGCCGTACCACCATGGCAAGTCCACCCAAACCGAAGGCGATGACGAGGTAGATCGCGGCAACTGTCATGCACGGTCCCTTTGCTGGTGGGCTGCAACCGGATCTCCAACGGATCGTTCGACATCGGCACATGCCGTCGGAGTGTCCTCAGTATCCCGGCAAGACCGCGATTTCACAGCGCACGAGGCTCGACAGGAACGGCGGTCGACGAAGCGGATTGCTTCGTCGACCGCCGTTCCTACGTGATACTTCGGCTGGGAACTCTCAGAGCTCGAACTCGGCCGGATCGATTCCGACCGCGAAGCACGCGTTGCGCACTGCGGCCTTCTCGTGATCGTCGAAATGGCCGTCTGCGCCGCCGATGATGATGCCGATCTGGATGACGGCTCGTGCTTGGTCGGGCTTCGATTTCAGTTTGCCGATCGTGGCTGTCGCCTCGACCTTCCCAAAATCGAAATCTCCCTGCAGCTTGTCGCAGTACCAGTCGAATTTCTGCCGAAGTTCGTCGGGCTCGAACACTCGCAGTGCCTCGTTACCGGCGATGAGAGATGCCGTCTTCTGGCGCTCGGCAGGATCGATGGTGCCGTCGGCCGCCGCGATCAGGGCGCACATGGCCATGCTGCCGTTGGCGAATTCCTTGTTCTTGAACTGGCTGGTCTTCGTCTGCAGCTGGCCGTTCAATTCCTGTGCCTTGGACTTGAGTTGATCCCAGAACGCCATGGAGCTCCTCACTAGGTGGTACTCGCCCGCACAGTCGCGCGGGCTTCGACCATTGTCCACGTAGTCCGTGAACTGGAGAGGAACTCCAGCTCAGCGCAGCCGTTCTGCATCGTGCGCCTTGGCCAACAGTTCGACGCACAGTCGGTGCAATTCGGCGGCGTCGGCACCCTCCGTCACCGCAGTGCTGACGTCCTCGGCAGCACACCGAACTTCGAACGCTCTGTCGGCCGCCGCCGATACCTCCTCGGCGGTCAACACGACAGCGTCGTCGGGAATCGACGTCCCTTTGGTCGCGCTGCGTTGCTCGTAGGCGCGTTGACGGCACGATTGACGGCAGTACCGCCGCTTCCGGCCGGTTCCGGAATCGGCGACCGGGCGTCCGCACCAGGTGCATGTCTGGTCGCGGCGGGTTCTGACGGACATGGTCGTTCAGCCTACTGCGGCCGCGAGGTAAGATCGCCCGATAAGCTGCGCCGATCGGACCGCGCCTGGACCCATCGGCTCGGGAACGAACCGGCGTGCGGCGACGTTGTAGATCAGTGGGTAGACGGTGTAGTTCGAAGTCGACGGATGGCTTCGGCGCACGTACCTACTATCGATGGAGAGGACTTCACCATGGCAGATCGTGTACTTCGAGGTAGTCGGCTGGGAGCGGTCAGTTACGAGACCGACCGTGATCACGACCTGGCACCCCGCCGCGTTGCGCGCTACCGGTGCGACAACGGCGAAGAGTTCGACGTACCGTTCGCCGACGATGCCGAGATTCCGGGTACCTGGGCATGCCGCAACGGCCTGGAAGGGTCGCTGATCGAAGGCACCGCGCCGGAGGCCAAGAAGGTCAAGCCTCCCCGCACCCACTGGGACATGTTGCTCGAGCGTCGCTCGGTCGACGAGCTCGAAGAACTCCTCAAGGAACGCTTGGACCTGCTGAAGGTGAAGCGCCGCGGGGCATGACCGTCGCCGCTCACTGCACCGCCTGATTGGAAACAATCCGGCGGTGCAGTTTTTTTGTGCTATTCGAACCTGCTGAATGTTTCGATGTGCTTTGTCGCATTAATTGTCCACCGAACGAGGATTCCAATACGATCGACTGGCGGTGTCAGAGTCCGAGGTGACATCATCGAGTATCGGTTGTCACACAAGTGGACGATTCGTGAACGGTTGCCGTAACAGTTATCGGACAATATCGATAAACAGCAGGCACCGGAGTCGAATAAACCAGGGGGCATCAACACGTGAGCCAGGATTCTGATCAGCGCTCGACCGACGCCTTGCGTACGGCGGCCTCCGATGCGAAATCGGAAGGTCATCGCGCAGTCGGCGAGCAGAAGCTTGCGGAGTTGAGGCGCGAGTTGGACGGAATCGACGAGGTTCTGCGCGCTGCAATTCGAGACCGCATCGATGTGTGTGTACGAGTTGCACACGTAAAACGTGAACATGACATTCCGATGATGCAACCAGGCCGCGTCGGACTGGTGACCGAACGAGCACGAGAATTCGCGTCGGCCAATGGACTGTCTCCCGATTTTCTCGAAGATCTGTATCGATCGATGATTGCAGAGGCATGTCGCGTCGAGGATTCGATCATCGATTCTCCGACGCCCGGGCCCGGCCTCGACAGTGAACGGTAGAAGCACTCCGATGACGATCCATACGCTCCTGGTGGACAATTACGATTCGTTCACCTACAACCTGTACAGCCTTCTGACCGAGGTGAACGGCCGACCGCCCACTGTGGTCAAGAACGACGTCGAGTGGACGTCGCTGAATTTCGACGCCTACGACAACGTCGTGATCTCGCCCGGTCCCGGGCGTCCGGATGTGGAGCAGGACTTCGGGATCAGTGCCCGCGTGATACCCGAGTCGGGTCTACCGATACTCGGCGTGTGCCTCGGGCATCAGGGTCTGTGCCATCTGTTCGGTGGCAGTGTCGATCTCGCGCCCGCGCCGATGCACGGCAGGATCACCGACATCACCCATACGGGTGTGGATCTGTTCGAAGGGATTCCGTCGCCGTACTCCGTGGTGCGATATCACTCGCTCGTCGTGACCCGCACCCCTGCCGACTTCGAGGAAGTCGCGTGGACGCCCGACGGACTGGTCATGGCTGTTCGTCACCGCAGTAAGCCCATGTGGGGAGTTCAGTTCCATCCCGAGTCGATCAGCACCGAATACGGCCGCGAACTACTCGCCAATTTCCGCGATCTGACGTTGGCTCGATCGAGCGCATCGAGTGCTGCGCGTACTCAGGATTCGATGTTCACCATCGAAACACGTTCGCTGGAAGGAGCATTCGACTCCGAGCAGGTCTTCGAAGCTCTGTTCGCGGACGGCTCGAAGAGTTTCTGGCTGGACGGCAGCGCGGCTCTCGAACCCGACTGCAGATTCACCGTCATGGGCGACTGCTCGGGTCCCCATGCGGAGTACGTGACCTATTCGGTTGCCGAGACCACGGTGACCGTGCAAGGTTCAGACGGTACGACCGAGCGCGTTCACTCGACGTTCTTCGACTACATCGACGACCGTTTACGAGAGCGGGCCACTCCCCCTCGGCACGACCTACCGTTCGCTTTCGGTCTCGGTTACGTGGGGTACCTGGGCTACGAACTCAAGGCCGACACCGGTGGGCAACTGGTGCACACCTCTGCGACTCCCGACGCGTCGATGGTCTTCGCAGACCGCGCGTTGGTGTTCGACCACGAGGCAGGCACCCTCTATCTGATGGGGTTGGCGACCACCCCCGGGGATCCTGTGTTGGCGACGTGGTTCGACTCGGTCACCGATACCCTGCATGGTCTGTCCCGAAAGGTCGCCCCCGACAACCGTCCGGGTGTGCCCGCCTCCGGCACTCCCCTGCTCGGAGCCGATCGGTCGCTCGAACCCCGCCTACGCCACGACCGTGCCCACTACCTCGATCTGATTTCCCAGTGCCTTGCCGAGATCCGTTCCGGTGAGACGTACGAGGTCTGTTTGACCAACACGGCGACCGTGGCCGGTTCCATCGACGCGACCGCCACCTACTCGTACATGCGTGAAATCAACCCCACTCCGTACAGCGCCCTGCTGAAGTTCCCCGAGCTGTCGGTGTTGAGTGCGTCTCCGGAACGCTTCCTGCGCATCGACGCCGACCGCATAGTCGAGTCGAAGCCGATCAAGGGAACTCGTCCTCGCGGAGCCACCGCGCAGGAAGACAACGCACTGAAGGCCGATCTCGTCGCGAACGAGAAGGACAAGGCCGAAAACCTGATGATCGTGGACCTGGTGCGCAACGACCTCGCCCAGGTCTGCGTGCCGGGGTCGGTGCACGTGCCGAAGCTGTTCGATGTCGAAACCTATGCTCCCGTACACCAATTGGTCTCGACGGTTCGTGGGCGCCTACGCGACGACGCGTCGGCCGCGGACTGTATCCGCGCTGCGTTTCCGGGTGGATCGATGACTGGAGCTCCGAAGATCCGCACGATGGCGATCATCGACAAACTCGAAGACGGACCGCGGGGGGTGTACTCGGGTGCTATCGGTTACTTCTCGATCACCGGCACCGCGGATTTCTCGATCGTCATCCGCACGATCGTGGCCACCGAACACGAAGTGACGTACGGCGTCGGCGGCGCGATCGTCGCTCTCTCCGATCCCGACGAGGAGTTCGAGGAGACCATGGTCAAGGCTGTGTCGATGCGCCGCGCGCTGACCGGAAGAACCGAAAACAGCGGGTAGGGCATTGACGCCCTACCCGCTGTTCGACACTCCCCGACTCGGGGTCGACGTGCCTACGGAGTGGTGAAGTACTCGAACACTGCAGGCTGAGCCTGCGGGTTTCCGTTGCTGGTACCGATGACTGCGCCCGCGACCGTACCGATGACGGTTCCGATGATGCACCCGGAGATGAAGTTCGGGAAGATCGACACACAGCCGATGGCGAAACCGAGGCCTGCGCCGATCGCCGTGCCGACACCACCACCGTTGTTCCAGCCGATCGCGAGCTGGTTGACCATGTTGTCGAACGCCTGCTGCTTGGTCCGCGGACCGGCGACATCGGCGACGGGAACCGTCTGCGGAGTCAATGTCAGTTCGCGACCCTCGGCACCGATCAGCGGTGCGATCGAGTAGACGGTGCCGTTGACGGTGTACTCCAGCGGGACAGATGCAAGCGTGGCACCGGCCTGGTCGATGACGGACACGGTCTCGCTTGTGGCGTCGACCCGGAACAGTCCGGCATCGAGGATGGTCGTGACCGTTCCGTCGGGGTTGACCGACGTCTCGTAGTTCACCGTGTCC
The DNA here is from genome assembly GCF_002259075.1 of Rhodococcus sp. 15-725-2-2b. Classification (NCBI taxonomy): domain Bacteria; kingdom Bacillati; phylum Actinomycetota; class Actinomycetes; order Mycobacteriales; family Nocardiaceae; genus Rhodococcus; species Rhodococcus sp. 15-725-2-2b. Next base: position 132,419 of record NZ_NPFL01000019.1, read on the forward strand.
GACGACGGGTCTGCCACAGCATGGCCCGCTCCGGTGGCCACCGCAGCGGTCAACGCCACCGCTACCGTTGCTGTTCTGATCAGTTTCACTTATGTCCCCTGGTGTTGGTTATTCGCCTTCGGCGGCATTCGTGCCGAATGCCGATGGTATTCGCAGATGTGCTCTTCGACGTGAAGAACACACCAATCGTTACTCGGGTGTATTTCCGAGATGAGAATCGACGACAGGCCCGATCACGTTGGCAGCGTCCGCATTGGTCATCTCGTTGTGGAAAACGTCGACATCGTGGATGACGATATCTCCTGTGACATACGGCCGCCATTCCTGCGGGGATCGAACAATTCCATCGCTCGCGCCCTTCGTTGCCGAGAAGAACAAAGCATCTCCGTCGAAGACGTCCGGGATGAACTCGGCCATCATTCGAGTCGAGTTCTCGAATCCCGCATTGATACGACGGAGGTGATCGGCGGAGACGCCGGTCGTCTGACCCAACGACTCGTCGAGCAGTTCGACCCCCCGTTCGTAGGTCAGTGGCTCTGTCGACGCCTGAGCCGACAGGTCGAGCCCCAATCCGGCGAGCAGATTCTCGACGCTCAACGCTCCCTCGGCCTGTTCGCCGTCGTGTCCGTCCACGTAGCTGTCGAGGAGAGCAAGGGTGGCGACGTCGCTGCCGGTGCTGCGCAGTTCCACCGCTATCGCATGAGCCAGTGAGCCGCCGAGCGACCACCCCAGAAGGTGGTACGGACCGACCGGCTGGACGGCGCGGATCTCGTCGGCGTACCGGTGGGCGAGATCGCGAATGGATCCGAAGCTCGACCCTTCCACGATGCTCGGCAGCTGCAGGCCGTACACGGGACGGTCGTCGCTCAGGTGTGAGACGAGACCGGCGTATCCCCATGACAATCCGATTCCCGGGTGGACACAGAACAACGGGGCCTTGGACCCGCTGCCGCGCAGCGGAATCACGACTCCGAACACAGAATCGAGGTCGGCGCCCCCCGCGTCGGCATCCGCGGCGACCCGCGCGGCCAACCCTGCCGGCGTCGGATCGACGAACAGTGCCTGCAGCGGCACCCGAACCCCGATGGCGTTCTCGATGGCAGGCACGATCTTCGTGGCCACCAGCGACGTTCCGCCCAACTCGAAGAAGTTGTCGTCCATGCCGACCCGTTCGACCCCGAGAACCTGAGCGAACGCGTCGGCGATCGCGGCTTCGACATCGGTGCCCGGTGCCCGGTACGGAGTTGTCGACACGGTCAGCTCGGGAACCGGCAGCGCCCGTCGATCGAGCTTGCCCACCGGAGTGAGCGGAATGTCGTCGAGCTCGATGATCGCCGACGGAACCATGTGCCGCGGGAGCACTTTGGCCACGCGATCGCGAAGTGCCTCGGTGTCGACCGATTCGCCGTCGGCCGCGAGAACGTAGGACACGAGGACGGTGTCACCGGACGCAGCCGTGTGACCGATCGTGGCGGCGAATCCGACCTGTTCGTGCTCGGTGAGAGCGGAGTCGATCTCGCCGAGTTCGATACGGAAACCGCGCACCTTGACCTGGAAGTCACTGCGCCCGACGAACTCGACGGCCCCGGCACTGCCCCAGCGCACGACGTCGCCCGTTCGATACATCCGATCGCCCGGAGTGCCGAAGGGATCGGCGACGAAACGCTCGGATGTCAGTCCGAAACGACCGAGGTATCCGCGGGCGGTGCCTGGACCGGCGATGTAGAGCTCGCCCGACACTCCGGCCGGGACCGGTCGGAGTCGTGCGTCGAGCACCACGAACCGGAATCCGGTTCCCGGCTTGCCGACATCCACTGTGCCACCGGGCATTAGAGGTCCGCCGACGCTTGCCTGGATCGTGGTTTCGGTCGGACCGTAGCCGTTGAACATCTTGCGGCCCGGTGCCCATTTCGCCACCAGCTCGGGAGTGCAGGCCTCGCCGCCGACCGCGAGGACCCGAACGGTGCCCAGACGTGTCTCGTCGATCGACGACAGCGCCGCCGGCGTCAGGAACGCATGCGTGACGTGTTCGGATTCGAGCAGGTCGGCCAAGTCGCCGCCGCCGAAGACTCCCGGCGGCACGATGACGACGGTGGCACCGACGCCGAACGCCATCGTCAGCTCGTAGATCGATGCGTCGAAACTCGGCGACGCGATGTGCGAAACACGCGAATCCCGAGTGGGGCGGAATCGCTCGATCACCTCGGCCTGGAGGTTGGCCAGGCCACGGTGCCGTACCGCAACGCCCTTCGGCCGACCGGTCGAGCCCGAGGTGTAGATCAGGTAGGCCGGGTGGTCGATGTGCAGGGTGGCCGTGCGATCGGCATCGGTCACCGCGTCCGCCGGATAGCGAGATAGCTCCGCGGAGGTTTCCGGATCGTCCAGAACCAGCCACGGGACCGTGTCGGGCAGCGAAGCCCTGTTATCGATGTCGGTCAGACCCATTGCGGAATGGGAATCTTCGAGCATGTGCGCGATTCGGTCCGCCGGGTAGTTCGGATCGACAGGCAGGAACGCGGCACCGGTCTTCGCCACAGCCCACACCGACAGCACCGACTCGATCGACCGAGGCAGCGCCAACGCGACGAACGTTTCGGGACCGACCCCGTAGTCGATCAGCATCCGAGCGATCCGGTTGGACCAGCTGTCGAGATCGGCGTAGGACAGGCTGATGCCTCGGTAGGTCACGGCCACTGCGTACGGATCGAGCGCGACCGCCGCCGCGAGCAACTCCGGCCACGTCCGAACTGCCGCGTCGGCGTTTCCTCGCGCAGGCACCAACGTGCGCTGCTCGTCGGCACCCAGAAGTTCGATGTCTCCGACCACCGCGTGTCGGTCGCGTCCGACGGCAGCGAGAACTCGGATCAGTCGCGCCGCGATGGCCTCGACGCTGGACGCGTCGAACAACGACGTGGCGTAGTCGAATGCGGCCTCGAAGCCGGACGGACGCCCCTGGTCGTCGAAGGTCTCGGACAGCAGCAATTGCAGATCCTGCTTGGCCACCGGAACGTCGAAGTCGAAGCCTTCGACGCGTAGGTTCGGCAGCTCGAGCGAGGCCTTCTCGTTGTTCTGGAACGACAGCGCGACCTGTGACAGCGGAGCGTAGGCCGTCGATCGCGTGGGATTGAGAACCTCGACGATTCTCTCGAAGGGCATTTCGGTGTGATCGAATGCGTCGAGGTCGTGTGTCTTGACCTGGTTCAGCAGATCGTCGAACGTCGCGGACTCGTCCACTCGGCTGCGCAGCACGAGCGTGTTGACGAACATGCCCACGAGGTCGTCGAGCGCCGCGTCACCGCGCCCGGCCACCGGGGTTGTGATCGCGATGTCGTCGGTGCCGCTCAGTCGTGCCAGAACGACCGCGAACGCGGCGTGCAGAACCATGAACATGCTGACGTTCTGTTCGCGCGTGATGGCGACGAGGGCGCGATGGATGTCGGCATCGACGGTGAAGCGGACTCGGCCGCCGCGGAAGTCCTGAGTGGTCGGCCTCGGTCGGTCCGTCGGCAACGGCAACAGATCGGGAAGACCCGCAAGCGCGGTGGACCAGTGCTCGAGCTGAGCCGCAGCCACACTCGACGCGTCCTGCTCGTCACCCAGCAGCGAACGCTGCCAGATCGTGTAGTCGGCGTACTGGACGGGCAGCGGCTGCCAGCTCGGTGCGTGACCGGCACTGCGCGCCGAGTAGGCGAGCACGACGTCGCGAGCGAGAGGTGCCATCGACGCGCCGTCGGCGGCGATGTGGTGCACCACCATGGCGAGTACGAAGACGGGATCCTCCGACGCGTCGTTGTCGGCGTCGAGCACCTCGAACAGCTCGACGTGCACCGGGATCTCGGTGGTCACGTCGAATCCTCGACCGGCCAACAGAGCCACGCGATCGGTGAGAACAGCGGCATCGATCCGTTCGGATTCGACCGCGGGCGCGACCTCGGCAGCCGGGTGCACGAGCTGCACCGGGAACTCGGGGCCGTCGGGGAAGGTCGTGCGCAGGGACTCGTGGCGCCCCAGAACATCGACCACCGCGTCGGCCAGCGCAGCGGTGTCGAGCCGTCCGGTCAGTTTGACGACCAACGGCACGTTGTACGCCGCCGACGAGGTGTCGAACTGGTTGATGAACCACATCCGCTGCTGTGCGAGCGAGAGCGGAATGTGCTCCGGACGCGTCGCGGCAACGAGGGCCGGCCGCTGCGTACGTGGGTCGGCCGAGCCGACTGCGCTCGCCAGACCCGACACCGTCGGGGTCTCGAAGATCGTGCGGACCCCGATCGATGTACCGAATTCGGCATTGACGCGAGCGATCACTCGCGTTGCGCTGAGAGAGTCGCCACCGAGCTCGAAGAAGCCGTCGTCCGCACCGACTCGACCCACCTCGAGGATCTCGGCGAAGACCGCCGCGACCGTCAGCTCGGCAGGCGTGCTCGGCTCGCGGTACGACGTGGCCGTGCCGAACTCCGGTACCGGAAGTGCTGCGCGGTCGAGCTTGCCCACCGGTGTGAGTGGAATCGACTCGAGCACGACGATGGCGCTCGGAACCATGTGCGACGGCAGCGCGGCGGCGAGATGATCGCGCAGAACGGCCGTGTCGAAGGTATCGACCGTCTCGGTCGGGTCGTCCCCCGTCAGGCGAACGTAGGCCACGAGAACGGTGGCACCGGTCGGCCCGGGAGTTCCGAATGTCGCCGCGAAGTCGACCGCCGGATGAGCAGAGAGCGCTGCGTCGATCTCACCGAGTTCGATGCGGAAGCCACGGACCTTGACCTGGGAGTCGCTGCGACCGACGTACTCGATGGTCAGATCCGGCGACCAGCGCACCACGTCTCCGGTGCGGTACATGCGCGCACCGGGAGCACCGAACGGATCGGCGACGAATCGTTCGGCCGTCAACCCCATCCGATCGTGGTAGCCGCGGGCCAATCCGACGCCCGCGAGATACAGCTCACCCACCACCCCGATGGGAACCGGCTGCAGTCGCGAGTCCAGAACCACCTCGTACACACCCCGTACCGGTCCGCCGATCGAGACCGGCTCGCCGGCCACCATCGGTGCACTGATGTTGGACATGATCGTGGCCTCGGTCGGTCCGTACCCGTTGAACAGGTTGCGGCCCGGAGCCCACTTGGTGACCAACTCGGCCGGGACCGCCTCGCCGCCGACGACCACGTCGGCGAACGTGTCGAGCCCCGAGGGATCGACAGAGGCGAGGGCGGACGGGGTGATGAAGCCGTGAGTGACCGATTCCTCGGCCAGCAACGATGCCAGCTCGGCTCCGCCGTACACGGTGGGCGGAACGATCACCATCGTGGCTCCGACGCCGAACGCGAGCAGGTACTCGAGCACGGACGCATCGAAGCTGGGCGACGAAACATGGAGTGTACGTGAGTCCTTCGTGACTCGATAGCGCTCGCGTTGCTCGGTAGCGAAGTTGTCGAGGCCGGAGTGGGTGACCACGACCCCCTTCGGAACACCCGTCGAACCCGACGTGTAGATGGTGTACGCGGCACTCGAGAGGGTTACGCGACCGTGGCGTTCGTCGTCGGCGATGGGCTCGTCGCTCACCGCGTTCGGGCCATCGGTGGCGAGGTCGTCCAGAACGATCCACGGCACGGTCGACGGCAGATCGTCGAGGTGACTGCGGGTGGTGACACCGAAAGACGCTCCGGAGTCGGCCAGCATGTGCTCGATGCGATCGGCCGGGTAGTTCGGATCGACCGGCACGAACGCGGCACCGGACTTGGCGACGGCCCAGACGGTCAGCACGGACTCGATGGATCGTGCGATTCCGAGCGCCACGAACGTCTCGGTACGAACACCGTGACCGAGCAGGATGCGGGCGAGACGGTTCGACTGTCGATCCAGCTCGCGGTACGTCAGCTCGCCGTCGACGCTGCGCACCGCGACGGCATCCGGGTCGACGGCAGCTGCGTCGGAGAAGATCTCCGGCAGCAACCGAGTCGATCGGCCTTCGAGTCCGAATACCGGTGCCAGCGAACCGAGTTCGGCATCGGCGAGCAGACTGAGCCGAGCCAGCGGCTGCTGCTCGTCGGCCAGTACCGCATCGAGTACCCGCTCGACTCGATCGACGATCGCGTGCACGTCCTCGATCTCGAACAGTTCGGGCAGGTACTTGGCCTTGAGGTTCAAGCGCTCGTCCACCGACGACACCAGGGTGAGCGGGTAGTGCGCGGCATCGGTTCCGAGGATGTCGGTCACCTGCATGCCGGCGAAATCCGTTGCCGCAGAAGCTCCGGCGCGGTCGACCGGGTACGACTCGAACACGGTGAGCGTGTCGAATGCGACGCCGGCACCGGCTGCGCGCTGGATGTCGGTCAGACCGAGGTAGTGGTGGTCGAGCAGTGCGGCCTGTTCGGCCTGCACGCGATCGACCAGAGCACCCAGAGTCTCGGCCCGATCGAGCGTGACCCGAACGGGCAGTGTGTTGATGAACAGCCCGATCATGCCTTCGATGCCAGGGACCTCGGGCGGCCGACCCGACACCGTGGCACCGAAGACGACGTCTTCGCGTCCGGTCAGAGTGGCGAGCACGATGCCCCACGCGGTCTGAACGAGGGTGTTCAGAGTCGAACCGCGGCGCGCTGCGAAATCGCGCAGTGCCGCTGTGGTCTCGATCGACAACGACCTTTCCGTCTCGCTCGAGACGGTGGACAACTGTAGGCCCCGATCACCGGTGACCAGCAGTGTCGGCTCCTCGACACCCGCCATCGCGCTGACCCACTGCGCCGTGGAGATGGCGACGTCGCGTTGCCGCATCCACGCGAGGTAGTCGCGGTACGCGGGCACGCGCGGCAGCATCGAATCGTCGGACTCGGTGACGTAGAGCGTGATCAGTTCCTTGACGACCAGAGGCGTCGACCAACCGTCGAGCAGGATGTGGTGGTTGGTCAGCAACAGTCGCCAGTGATCGTCGGCGAGGGTGATCAGCGTGAATCGAAGCAGCGGCGCCGAGTCCATCTCGAACCGCACACCGCGATCGGCGGCGAGCACGGCCTCGAGCGCGGAGTCGACGTCGGCCTCACCGCGTAGATCGACCTCGGCCCAGGGAACCGTCACCGAATTCTGCACGATCTGCAGGGATTCGCCGGCGCTGTTGTGCACGAACGCTGCTCGTAAGTTCGGATGGCGAGAGACGAGCTTGTTCACGGCGGAGTGCATCCGCTCGGCATCGACGACGCCACGCAGCTCGAGGCCGAGCTGCACCATGTAGGCGTCGACGCCCGCAGTGTCACTGCCGACCTCGCCGGCGAGGCGCGCGTGGAACAGCAAGCCGGCCTGCAGCGGCGACAGCGACCACACGTCGTCGAGGTCGGGGAACTGCTGCTCGAGCACCTCGATGGAGCGCTGATCGATGTCCACCAGCTCGAGGTCGGACGGGGTCAAGCCTCCCGCACCCTGCACCGAGGCGTGCTCGGTGATCGCGGTCAGCGCCTGCGTCCACAGTTCGATCAACCGATCGACCTCGTCGGAAGCGAGGATGCCCGCCGGGAACGCGAAGGTGGCGTCGAGCTGCGGACCGTCGGGCGTCGAGGTGGTGACGGCGTTGATGTCCAGCGCAGCCGGCACGGGCATGTCCGGATTCTGCGCGTCGCCGAGCTCGGCATCGGCGACGGGAATCCAACCAACGTCGGCCATGCCTTCGGTGGAGCCGGTCGAGAATCGTCCGAGGTAGTTGAAACTGACCTGAGGCGCGGCGAAACCGGAAAGCGCCTCGGTTCCAGCCGAATCGAGGTACCGCAACATGCCGTAGCCGATTCCGTGATCCGGGATCTCGAGCAGCTGTTCCTTGACCGCCTTGATCAGTGCACCGGCGGAGTCGCCACCTGACAACGCGTCGGCGACGTCCACCGAACCGAGGTCGAGTCGCACGGGGAAGATCGTGGTGAACCAGCCGACGGTTCTGCCGAGATCGGCTCCGGGAACCACGGCGTCTTCACGGCCGTGGCCTTCGAGCGTGATCAGGGCGCTGCTGACAGCGGCTCCCCGTTCACGACGCCACGCGGTCAGTGCCAACGCCAAGCCGGCCAGGAGGCCGTCGTTGACGCTGCCACGGAAGACGTTCGGCACCGTGGTCAGCAAGCGCTCGGTCACCTCGACGGGAAGTGATGTGCGGATGCGCTGCACGGTGGCGTCGACGTCGATGCGCTTGTCGAGTGGTCGCGAACCGATCGTCGGGTCGGCACCGCTCAGAATGCGCTGCCACAGCCCGATCTCGTCGGCGCGGCTCGCCGTGACCTCGGCCAAACCGGTGGACCACCGCCGCATCGATGTGCCGATCGGTGCCAGCGCAGGCGCGTCGCCGGCGATGATCTGGCTCCATGCCGTTGCGAGATCCGGCACGAGGATGCGCCAGGACACGCCGTCGATCACGAGGTGATGCGCGACGACGAGCAGTCGGCCGGACCCGTTCGGGCCCTGGAACCACACCATCTGAACCATGACGCCGTCGGCTGGGATCAGTCGATCTGCTGCGGCGTCGAGCTCCGTTGCGGCGCGGGAAGAGAATGCGGCACCGTCCACGGAATCGACCGAGACCGCATGGATGACCGACGCGGCGGACACGGTGCCGATCGGAGATACTTCCTCGTGCCAGATGCCGTCGGCATCCTGGTACAGCCTCGACCGGAGCATGTCGTGACGATCGAGCACGGCCTGGACGGTGCGCTCGAGCGTCTCGGTCTCGATGCCGACCGGAAGCTGAAGCAGGGCGGTCTGGGTGTAGCGGCCGAAGTCGGTGCTGCGGTCCAGCATCCAGCGAACGACGGGTGTCAGAGGCAGCGAGCCGACTCCCCCACCGTCGAGCTCTTCCAGCACGACGGCGTCGCCCCCGAGAACGACGACCTCGGCCAGCGCCGCAACGGTCTTGCGCTCGAAGATGTCGCGCGGAGCCAGGACCAGACCGGCCGCCTTGGCACGTGAGACCAGCTGGATGGACATGATGCTGTCGCCGCCGAGCGCGAAGAACGAGTCGTCGACGCCGACGGTGTCGAGGCCGAGCACGTCGGCGAACAATCCGGCAAGGATCGACTCGACTTCGGTTGCAGGCAAACGGCTTTCGGTCACGTTGGCCGAGAAGTCCGGAGCCGGCAGTGCACGGCGATCGAGCTTTCCGTTGGCAGTGAGCGGCAGCTCGTCCAGCACTATCAGCGCAGCCGGAACCATGTAGGACGTCAGCGAGTGCCCGACGAAATCCAGAACGGCGGAGTGGTCGAGGGTTCGACCCGCCTCGGCGACGACATATCCGATCAGGCGATCACCGGATCCGTCGTCACGGACCGAGACCACGGAGGCCGCGACACCGTCGTACGCCAGCAGAGCACTCTCGATCTCGCCGAGCTCGATGCGGAAGCCGTGCAACTGCACCTGCATGTCACTGCGGCCCAGGTATTCCAGTGCACCGTCGCGATTCCATCGCGCGGTGTCGCCGGTGCGGTACATCCGGGCACCGGGGTCTCCGGACGGATCGGCGACGAAACGGGTGGCCGACAGCCCGGCCCGGCCGAGGTAACCGCGAGAGAGCTGTGCCCCCGAGACGTACATTTCACCGGTCACACCCGGCGGCACCGGATTGAGACGGGTGTCGAGAACCGCGACGTGCAGCGCGGGAATCGCCTGACCGATGACGCTGGCCGAGGCCGAGGCGGCGAACTGTTCTGTCAGGGCCAGGTGACTCACGTGGACGGTCGTCTCGGTGATGCCGTACATGTTGACCAGAGTCGGAGCGGATTCGTCGTGCCGGGCGTACCAGCGAGCCAACTGACCGAGATCGAGTGCTTCTCCGCCGAAGATCACGTACCGCAGCGACAGATCGGAGTCCGCGGTTCCGGCGAGGTTTCCGGTCGCAACTCGATCCGCTTCCGCGAACTGGTAAAACGCCGTCGGTGTCTGGTTGAGAACCGTGACCTTCTCGCGTACCAGCAACTCGCGGAACAGCTCCGGGGAGCGCGCGGTGTAGTAGTCGACGACGACGAGTGTTCCGCCGTGCAGCAGCGGTCCCCACAGCTCCCATACCGAGAAGTCGAACGCATACGAGTGGAACATCGTCCAGACGTCGCGATCGTCGAAATCGAAGAGATCGGCTGTGTTCGCGAACAGCGTCGCCACGTTGCGGTGCGCGATCTGCACGCCCTTGGGGCGACCGGTACTGCCCGAGGTGTAGATGACGTACGCGATCGAATCCGCGCTGGTGCCACCCGAGCGGTCCGCATCGGTCAGCGGGGCACCCGACATGACGTCCAGTTCGGCGATCAGCTCGGGCGAATCGATCTCGAGGACATCGAGATCCGAGGCGGGCACTGCCGCACTGTCGGCAACCGTGGAGATCACACAGACGGGCGAGGCGTCCTCGAGCATGAACGCGAGCCGATCCGCTGGGTAGGACACGTCGATCGGAAGGTAGCCTCCACCGGACTTGATCACCGCGAGCAGAGCGACGATCAGCTGCTCGTTGCGCGGCATCGCGACCGCCACGAGCGATTCCGATGTCACACCGCGCTGGACCAGAAGCCGCGCGAGTCGGCTCGACCGGTCGTCCAACTCGGCGTAAGTCAGCGTGTGATCGCCGAAGACGACCGCACGCGAGTCGGGGTATCGCGCTGCTGCGGTGGCGAATCGATCGGCCAATGTCGCGTCGGATGCCACGAGACCTGCGTGGTTCCACTCACCCGTCATGGCATCGAGCTCGCCCGGGAGCAAGAGGTCGATGTCGCCGACTGCGCGCTCGGGATCCGTCGTCACCGAGGCGAGCACAGCACCGAATCGTGCCGAGAACTCCCGGACGGACGATTCCTCGAACAGATCGACCGCGTAGGTGATCGCGGCGGTCATCCCGGCCGGCGCACCGGACTCGTCGTACTGCTCGGCGACGGTCAGCTGCAGATCGAACTTCGCGACGTGCGCGTCGATGTCGACGGCCTCGACCGTGAGCTCCGGTAGTTCGAGCGCGGCCGAGGTGTTGTTCTGGAATTCGACCAGCACCTGGAACAGCGGCGAACGGTCCGTCGAACGCGCGGGATCGAGAACGTCGACCAGTCGCTCGAACGGGACATCGGTGTTATCGAACGCCGCCAGATCTGCTGTGCGGGTGGCACGGAGCAGATCGTTGAACGAGAGCCCAGGCGTCACCTGGGTACGCAGAACCAGCGTGCCGACGAACATGCCGATCAGATCGTCGAGCGCGGCCTCGCCTCGACCGGCGATCGGCGTTCCGACGGCGATGTCCTCGGTGCCGCTGATGCGTGCCATCAGAATCGACCATGCCGCGTGCACGGCCATGAAGACGGTCGCCTCGTTGGTGCGCGCCGACTCGACCAGTGCCGAATGGGTTGCTCGGTCGATCTCGAACCGAACACTGTTGCCGCGCATGGACTGCCGAGTGGGCCGCGGGTGATCGAGCGGCAACGGCAGTACGTCGGGAAGATCCGCGAGAGCGGTCTTCCAGAAATCCAACTGCTGCGCGGCGAGGGACGCGGGATCGGCCTCGTCGCCGAGGACGGTGCGTTGCCAGATCGCGAAGTCCGCGTACTGAACGTCGAGTGGTGCCCACATCGGAGCGCCGGTCGCTACGCGAGAACCGTAGGCGACCATGACATCTCGCGCCAAGGGTGCCATGGAGGCACCGTCGGCGGCGATGTGGTGCACAACGATCGACAGCACGAATTCGTCCGCTGCAACCCGATACAGCACCGCGCGGAACGGTAGATCGGTCGTGACATCGAAACCTGTTGCGGCAGAGGCAGAGATGGCCGACACGATCTCGTCGGCGGCCAGATCGACGACGGCGAGATCGGTTCTCACCGTCTGCGCATCGAGGATCTTCTGCTCGGGGCGCTCACCGTGGCTCGGGAACACCGTGCGCAGCGACTCGTGCCGTTCGAGAACGTCCCCGACCGCCGCACTCATCGCGTCGATGTCGAGTCGACCCGTCAGCCGGACCGCAAGCGGGATGTTGTAGGCCGCAGAGTCGACGTCGAATTGGTTGATGAACCACATCCGTTGCTGCGCGAGCGACAACGGAATCGAATCAGGTCGCGGCTTGGCCACGAGTGCGGGACGGCGCTCGGTGCCGGTCAGATCGCTGTGTACGCGCACCGCAAGCGACTCGACAGTGGGAGCCTCGAACAGTGCACGCACGCTGATCGTGGTGTCCAGGGCGGCATTGACCCGAGCGGTGAGTCTGGTGGCGCTGAGCGAGTCCCCACCGAGGTCGAAGAAGCTCGAATCGATTCCGACACCGCCGTCGATCCCCAGTACCTCGCCGAAGATGTCGGCAATGACCTGCTCGGTGTCGTTGCGCGGTGCACGCGAATCGTCCCCGAGATGAAGATCGGGTGCGGGCAGGGCGTTGCGGTCCAGCTTGCCGGCCGGTGTCAGCGGAATCGATTCCAGGGCGACGAAGGCCGTCGGGATCATGTGGGTCGGTAGCGAATTCGACACATGACTGCGCAGAGACACCGCATCGATCTGCTCGCCGGACCGCGGAAGGACGTAGGCGACGAGAATGGTGTTACCGGCCGGACCGTCGACACCGACGGTGGTCGCGAACTCGACGGAAGGATCATCGGTCAGGACGGCGTCGATCTCGCCCAGTTCGATGCGGAAACCGCGCACCTTGACCTGGAAGTCGCTGCGCCCGACGTATTCGAGCGTTCCCGACTCGGTCCACCGGACGACATCGCCGGTGCGGTACATCCGCGCACCCGGCTCGCCGAAGGGATTCGCCACGAAACGCTCGGCCGTCAGGCCGAATAGGCAGTGGTAACCCCGGGCGAGCGCCGGACCGGCGAGATAGAGCTCACCCGCAACACCGACGGGTACCGGGTGCAGTCGCGAGTCGAGGACGACCTCGCTGAACCCGATTGTCGGCGAACCGATGTCGATCGTCGAATCGATATGCAGCTGATCGCTGACGGACGAGAAGATGGTCGCTTCGGTCGGACCGTACGCGTTGAACATCCGGCGGCCCGGTGCCCAGCGGGCGACGAGTTCCGGAGGACAGACGTCGCCACCGGTCGCGACGACTCGCAGCTCCGTCAGGCCCTCCGGATCCACCGATGCAAGCGCGGCTGGGGTGACGAACGCATGCGTCACCTGCTGTGCAGCGAGCAGCTGAGCCAATTCGGCTCCACCGTAGACCGACGTCGGCGCGATGACCATCGTCGCGGCACCGGAGAGCACCATCAGCAGTTCGAGAATCGAGGCATCGAAGCTCGGAGACGCGAACGCCAGAACCCGAGCGTCCGGGGTCACCTCGAAACGAGTGCGCTCCTCCTCCGCCAGGTTCGCCAATCCCCGGTGAGTGACGGTGACGCCCTTGGGGACACCGGTCGAGCCGGAGGTGTAGATCAGGTACGCGACCTGATCGATGTGCATCGGGCGGATACGGTCGCCGTCGAGAACCGGCGCGGTCGAGTGACCGGCGATGTCGGCGCTCGTGTCGTCGTGATCGAGAACGGTCCACCGGGCGGATCCCAGACCCTCGACCGCGGATGTGTGCGCGGACACGGTCAGGCCGAGCGAGGCGTTCGAATCGACGAGCATGTGCTCGACGCGATCGCGCGGGTAGTTCGGATCGATCGGCAGGAATGCCGCGCCGGTCTTCGCGATCGCCCAGATTCCGAGTACCGATTCGATGGAACGTGGCAGAGCCAGTGCGACAACGGTCTCCGGACCGGCACCGCGAGCGATCAGCGTTCGGGCGAGAGCCGAGGACTGCGCGTCGAGCTCGGCGTAGTCGACCGTGCGCCCGTCATTCCACAGAGCGGTGCCGTGCAGGTTGCCCGCAGCAGCGGCGGTGAGGATGTCCGGGAGCAGTCGAACTGCTTCGGCAGCCGGCCCCTGGACCGGTGCCAACCGGACCAGTTCGTCGTCGGACAGCAACGACAGGGACCCCACGAGTCGACCGGTGTCGGTGGCAATGGCGTCGAGGACCCGCACGATCCTGTCGACCGTCGCCTCGACGACGCTGTGCTCGAACAACTCCGGCAAGTACTTCGCCTCGATGTGCAGCCGGTCGTCGACCATGGCGACCAAGGTCAGCGGATACTGCGCTGTGTCGCTGCCGTCGTGCACGTCGTGCACCTGCATTCCGGCGAGGTCGGTCTCGGCCGACAATCCCGCGCGGTCCATCGGGTAGGACTCGAACACCGTCAGGGTGTCGAAGGCGACGGCCGGTCCCACCGCACGCTGGATGTCGGTGAGGCCGAGGTAGTGGTGATCGAGCAGAGCGGCCTGTTCGGCCTGCACCCGCTCGAGGTACTCGCCGAGTGTCTCCGACGGATCGAGCACGATCCGCACCGGCAGAGTGTTGATGAACAGACCGACCATGGCCTCGATGTCGGAGACCTCCGGCGGGCGTCCGGACACGGTGGCACCGAACACGACGTCGGAGCGTCCGGTCAGAGTGCCGAGCACGAGGGCCCACGACGCCTGCACCATGGAGTTCATCGTCACGCCACGTACACGAGCGACGCTGCGCAGCCGGTCCGTCTGCTCCACATCGAGCGAGACCAGCGACCGACCTGCCAACGTCGACTCCTGGCGTCGGCTCTCGACCGGCGTCAACAGGGTCGGCTCGGACAAGCCTGCGAGCGCGTCGGTCCACGCGGCCAGTGCCGACGAACGGTCACGCTTCGCCAGCCATGACAGGTAGTCGCGATAGGCGGGAACCCGCGGGAGCACGGTTTCGTCGCCGTCGACCACGTAGAGCGTCAGCAGGTCCTTGAGCAGCAACGGTGTGGACCAACCGTCGAGCAGGATGTGGTGGTTGGTCATCACCAGACGCCACTCGCCGGGCGCCACCGTGATCAGCATGAAGCGCAACAGAGGTGCCTGCGCCATGTTGAATCTGGTGGCGCGATCGTCGTGTTCGATGCGATCGAGCTCGACGGCTCGATCGTCGGCGTCCAGTCCGGTCAGGTCGATCGACGACCAGGGAGCGTCCACGTCGTGGTGAACGATCTGTATGGACTCGCCGTCGTCGTTGTGAACGAAGGCAGTCCGCAGGTTCGCGTGTCTACGCAGGAGCGCTCGGGCAGCACGTCGGAACCGTGCCTCGTCGACGCTTCCGCGCAGCTCCAACACGAGTTGGACGATGTAGGCGTCGACGGACTGATCCGACAGCTCGGCGTGGAATAGCAATCCGGCCTGCAGGGGCGTCATGGACCAGATGTCGTCCAGCGTGGGATAGACCCGTTCGAGGTGGTCGATGGAACTCTGATCGAGCCGCACCAGATCGAGGTCGGACGGCGTGAAGCCACCGGCCCCCGGTCGCTGGGCGAGCTGTGTCAGCGCGGTGAGGGCCTGACGCCACAACTCCGCCAGTTCGGTGACCTCGGCGGCGGCGAGCACCCCGGTGGGGAAAGCGAACGTCGCCTCGAGGCGCGGGCCGGTCGGCGTCGCGGTGGTGACGGCATTGATGTCGAGCACTGCTGCTACCGGTAGATCGGCGTCCTGCGAATCGCCGACACCGGAGTCGTCGACCGGCAGCCAGCCGTGTCCACGCAGCTCGTCCGGAACGTCGGTGCTGTAGCGCCCGAGATAGTTGAAACTGACCTGGGGAGCCGGGAAGTCGCGCAGAGCAGCGGCGCCGTCCTCGTCCAGGTAGCGGAGCATGCCGTAACCGATGCCGTGATCGGGGACCGCCAGCAACTGCTCCTTGACCGTTTTGATCAGTCGTGCTGCGTCGGCACCGCCGGCGAGTGCGTCGTCCAGGTCCAGACCGGCGAGGGTGAGCCTGAGCGGGTAGATCGTGGTGAACCAACCGATGGTCCGGCCCAGATCGGCACCGGGTACCACGTGGTCCTCGCGGCCGTGACCCTCCAGCGAGATGAGAGCGTCGTCCACGGTCACTCCCCGACCACGTCGCCACACCGCCGTGGCGAGCGCGAGTGCGGCGAGCAGACCGTCGTTGACGCTGCCGTGGAACGCATCGGGCAGTGCTGTCAGTAGCCCCTCGGTGACGTCGGTGGACAACGTCATCTCGATCTTGTCCACCGTCCTGTACACGTCGATCTCGCGATCGAGCGCGCGTGATCCGATGAGCGGATCCGGTTGTGCCAGAACGTCGCGCCAGATCGCCAGCTCGTCACCGCGGGTGGCGGTGACCTCACGCAACCCGTGCGACCACCGACGCATGGAAGTGCCGACCGGAGCCAGCTCAGGAGTGTTCCCGCCGATGATCTGGGCCCATGCCGACGCGAGGTCCGGAACCAGGATTCGCCAGGACACGCCGTCGATGACCAAGTGGTGGGCGACGACGAGCAGACGGCTCCCCTCGGGGCCGGCGTCGAACCACACCATCTGGATCATCACACCGGAATCGGGTGCCAACCGGCCGACTGCTGCTTCTGCCTCGGCCGTTGCCTGCTTCGAGAACCCTTCTCCCCGAACGGTCGTCGACGCCACGCGGTGCACGACCGAGTTCGCCGCGATCGATCCGGCGGGAAGCACCTCCATCGTGGGGTGCTCACCCCGGTGCAGAACGCCGCGGAGCATGTCGTGGTGATCGAGGACCGTTTGCACGGTTGCCTCGAGCACATCCAGCTCGATATCGACCGGGAGGGTGAGAACCGCCGTCTGCGTGTGCTTGTCGAGGACAGCCGTCCGATCGAGCATCCAGGCGACGATCGGAGTCAGCGGTACGTCACCGACACCGCCACCTGGCAATTCCTCCAGTACGAGAGGTGCAGTGCCGTCTCCGGACGCGACCACCTCGGCCAGTGCCGCAACGGTCTTGTGCTCGAACACATCTCGTGGCGACAGAGACAATCCGGCTGCCTTGGCACGCGAGACCAGCTGAATCGACATGATGCTGTCGCCGCCGAGCGCAAAGAACGAATCGTCGACGCCGACGCGGTCCAGTCGAAGAACCTCGGCGAACAATCCGGCCAACGTCTTCTCGACCGCGTTGTCCGCATCGCGACCGGCCGTGACCTGAGCGGACCAGTCCGGTTCGGGGAGTGCGTTTCGGTCCAGTTTGCCTGCGGGAGTGAGAGGAATGGACTCGAGCATCACGAACGCCGAGGGCACCATATGCGCAGGCAACACCGAACCGGCATGCTCGCGCAACGCATCCGCCTCGACCCCGGCACCGGCCACCGGCAACACATACGACACCAACACCGTTGCCCCAGCAGCACTCTCACGACCGATGGTGACCACGAAATCGACACCCGGCACCGCAGCCAACACCGAATCGATCTCACCCAACTCGATCCGGAAACCACGCACCTTCACCTGGAAATCGCTACGCCCCACATACTCCAACGCACCCGAAGCATTCCACCGCACCACATCACCGGTGCGATACATCCGCGAACCCGCACCACCGAACGGATTGGCCACGAACCGCTCCGCCGTCAAACCCAACCGCGCGTGATACCCACGAGCCAACGCCGGACCCGCCAGATACAACTCACCCACCACACCCACCGGCACCGGATTCAACCGCGAATCCAACACCACCTCCGCGAAACCGATCGTCGGCGAACCGATATCGACCGACTCCCCCACCACCAACGCCGACGAGATCGACGAGAAAATCGTCGCCTCCGTCGGACCGTACGCATTGAACATCCGCCGACCCGGCGCCCACCGCGCCACCAACTCCGGCGCACACACATCACCACCGGTCACCACCACCTCGACCGACTCCAACCCCACCGGATCCACCGACGCCAACGCCGCAGGCGTGACGAACGCATGAGAGACCCGCTCCTGCGCCAACAACGACGCCAACTCCACCCCACCGAACACCAACGGCGGAGCAATCACCATCGTCGCCCCACCCGAGAACGCCAACACGAACTCGAGAATCGAGGCATCGAAACTCGGCGACGCAAACGCCAACACCCGCGACGACGGACCCACACCGAACCGAACCCGCTCCTCGGCAGCCAAGTTCCCCACACCACGATGAGTGACCACCACACCCTTGGGCACACCCGTCGAACCCGACGTATAGATCAGATACGCCGCATCATCGAGCCGCAACACACCCGAACGCTCGGCATCCAACACCGGAGCAGACGACCGAAACGCCAGATCCGCCACCACATCGGCATCATCGAGCACCACCCACGACACCCCACCCACACCCGACAACACACCCACATCGGCACCCAACGTCACACCCACCACAGCACCCGAATCGACCAACATGTGCTCGATCCGATCCACCGGATACTTCGGATCCACCGGCAAGAACGCACCACCGGCCTTCGCCACCGCCCACACCGCCACCACGGACTCCACCGACCGCGACAACGCCAACGCCACGAACGACCCCGGACCCACCCCACACGACATCAACATCCGCGCCAACCGCGACGACGCCGCATCCAACTCACCATACGAAACAGACCGCGACCCCGACACCACCGCAACACCACCGACACCAGCAACACCCACAGCACCAGCCAACAACTCCGGCAACACCACACCCGCCACAGACCGCGGCCCCCGAACCGGAGCCAGCGAGTCGTACTCGTTGGCAGACAAGATCTCGATGTCACCGACTCGGATGGACGGCACGGCGGTCACGGCGTCGAGGATTCGTACCAGGCGATCGGCGAGAACTCGGACGGTATCCGCGTCGAACAGTTCTGTGGCGTAACGGAATCCGGCTTCGATGCCGACCGGTGCGCCGGACGCGTCGAATTCCTCCGAGATCGTCAACTGCAGATCGAAGTTGGAAATGTCGTTGGGTAGCTCGATGCTCTCGATCGACAGTCCGGGCAACGTCACGGTCGGTCGGTCGGTCTGCTGGAACTCGAGCATCACCTGGAACAACGGCGCATGGGCAGTCGACCTCGCGGGATCGACCGCGTCCACCACCCGTTCGAACGGGACATCCGAATGCGTGAACGCGGCCAGGTCCACGGAGCGAACGTCCGAGAGCAGGTCCTCGAACCGCATCGAGCCGGGAACCTGAGTGCGCAGAACGAGGGTGTTGACGAACATGCCGACGAGTTCGTCGAGTGCGGCGTCTCCTCGGCCCGAGATCGGCGTTCCGACCGAGATGTCCTCGGTACCCGAGAGTCGGGCCAGCAGTACGGCAAGAGCCGCGTGCACGATCATGAACGAGCTCGAATTGTGTTCGGCGGCAACAGTAGCGAGGCGGGCATGAACCGAGGCGTCGATCTCGAACGTCACGCTGTCGCCGCGCAGGGAAGCCACCGCGGGACGCGGTCGGTCGGTCGGCAGCGTCAGAACCTCGGGGCTGCCGGACAGTGTCTCGACCCAGTAGGCGAGCTGCTTGGCCATCAACGACTCGGGATCGGACTCCGCGCCGAGGAACCGGCGCTGCCACAGTGCGTAATCGGCATACTGCACCGGCAACGGTTCCTGGCTGGGTGCATGCCCCGCGGCGCGGGCACTGTAGGACACCATCAGGTCGCGGGCCAGCGGGGCGCTCGAGAACCCGTCGGAGGAGATGTGGTGCACCACCATCACGAGCACATGCTCGTTCTCGCTGACCCGAACCAGTCGAACTCGCAGCGGAACATCGGCCACGACGTCGAAGCCCGAGCCTGCGACGTCGGCGATCAACTCCATGACGTGGCGCTCGTCGTTCGCGAGGATCGGAGTCAGATCCGGCAGTGCAGATTCCACGTCGAGGATCGACTGCACCGGAGCGTCGTCGGTCAGCGGGAACATCGTGCGCAGCGACTCGTGTCGACCGAGCACGTCGGCGATGGCCGAGTGCATCGCATCGACATCGAGCGCGCCGCTCAGGCGCATGGCGAACGCGACGTTGTAGGCAGCCGATTCGGTGTCGTACTGATTGATGAACCACATCCGCTGCTGGGCCAGCGACAGGGGCACTGCATCCGGTCGCTCCTGCGGGACCAGCCGAGGGGCGGCTGCAGCGTCGTGCTCACCGAGTTCGATGCCTGCCGACAGCGCTCGCACGGTGGGGGCGTCGAACAGATCCCTGATACCGATATCGGTTCCGAGTGCCGCATTGATTCGCGCGACCAACCGCATCGCGATCAGCGAGTTGCCGCCGATTTCGAAGAAGCTCGACGTGACACTGACCTGGGCCATACCGAGCAGATCGCCGAAGACTCCGGCGACGATCTCCTCGACCGGGTTCTCGGGCCCGAAGAATTCCGATGCAGCGACAGTGAATTCGGGCGCAGGCAATGCCTTCCGGTCGAGCTTGCCGCTGGCGTTGACCGGCAGCGAGTCGAGTACCACCACGTGTGAGGGCACCATGTACCCCGGGAGACGGCGCGCGGCCTCTGCGGTCAGATGCGCAGGATCGACGGCGTGGCCGGGCGCACCGACCACGTAGGCCACGAGGGTCTCACCGGTGTTCGGGTCCTTGTGCACCAGTGCGATCGCCTGTGCGACCGATTCGGATCGAAGGAGAACCGCTTCGATCTCTGGCAGTTCGATCCGGAGCCCTCGCAGCTTGACCTGAAAGTCCGTGCGGCCGATGTACTCGAGCTCGCCGTCGGCGCGCCAGCGCACCAGATCACCTGTGCGATAGAGCCTCTCGCCCGGCTCGCCGAACGGATCCGCGACGAAGCGATCCGCTGTCAGGTCGCCTCGGCCGACGTACCCGCGAGCGAGTTGTACACCGGCGAGATACAGCTCGCCGGGAGCACCGATCGGAGCCGGTCGCAACGACGCGTCGAGCACGTACAAACGCGTGTTCCACACCGGTGCGCCGATGGGAATCGAGACGGACTCGCGCCCGGTCACGTGGTAGTAGCTGACGTCGACTGCCGCCTCGGTCGGACCGTAGAGGTTGTGCAGTTCCGCGAGTGAGAACTGCGCGAACTGAGCCGCGGTGGCAGGTGGAAGCGCCTCGCCGCTGCAGAAGACCAGTCGGAGCGAGACACATTCCGCAGCCCGTGCACCTGCTGCGAACACCGCGAGCATCGACGGCACGAAGTGCGCCGTGGTGATGTGCTCCTGCGCGATGATGCGGGACAGATACACGGGATCGCGGTGTCCGTCGGGTTCGGCCACGACGAGCTTGGCACCGACCTGTAGGGGCCAGAAGAACTCCCACACCGAGACGTCGAACGTCGCCGGAGTCTTCTGCAGAACGGTGTCCGCAGGCTCGAGGTGATATTCGTGCTGCATCCACAGCAACCGGTTCACGATGGCCGAGTGCGTGACTGCGACACCCTTGGGCCGACCGGTCGAGCCGGAGGTGTAGATGACGTATGCGGTGTTCGAGCCGTGCAGTCTTCCCAGTCGGTCCGAGTCGGTGACCGTGGAGTGGTCGCGATCGGAGACGTCGAGCAGATCGACGGCCAGGACCGGAGTTGCAACCGGGATGTTGATCCAGTCGCGACTGGTGGTGAGGATGCACACGGGCTGGGCGCTGGAGAGGACGTAGGACGACCGCTCGACGGGATGGTCCGGGTCGATCGGTACATAGGCACCACCGGCCTTGATGATCGCGTACATGCCGACGAGCAGATCGATCGACCGGCGAATCGCCAGGCCGACATGGGATTCGGGGGTCACGCCGAGCGAGATGAGATGACGCGCGAGCTGATTCGCGCGTTCGTCCAGTTCGAGATAGGTGATGTGTTCGTCCTCGAACACGAGCGCTGTCGAGTACGGACTGCGCTGTACCTGTCGGTCGAACAGACTGCTGAGCGTCATGTCGGCGCCGCCGGCCGGAATCTGCTGGTGGACCGGAGGTTCGATCAGACGTGCGGTGTCGTTCCACTCGAACAGGACGAGTTCCCGCTCCGCGGCGGACAGAATGTCGATGTCTGCGGTGCGTACGTCCGTCGACGTTCCGATGGTCGACACGATCCGCAGGAAGCGATCGACGAACCGGTCGATGGTTTCGGGATCGAACAGATCCGTGGCGTAGGTGAACGACGCCGACAGTGCACCGGACGGGTCGACAGGCTCCTGATCCACACGCAGCTGTAGATCGAATTTTGCCGTGTCGGTGCCGATCTCCTCGAACCGAACGGTGAGATCGGGCAGCTCCAACGTGACGGCTGCATTGTTCTGGAACTCGAGCAGAACCTGGAACAGCGGCGAGTGGTCGGTCGACCGCACCGGATCGAGTACGTCGACCAGACGCTCGAACGGGATGTCGGTGTTGTCGAAGGCGGCGAGGTCGGAGCGACGAGTGTCGGCGAGCAGATCGGTGAAGGTTGCTTGCGGCTCGACCTGTGTTCGCAGAACGAGGGTACCGACGAACATGCCGACCAGGTCGTCCAGGGCCGCGTCGCCTCGACCGGCGATCGGCGTACCGACAGCGATGTCCTGAGTTCCGCTCAGCCGCGCGAGCAGGAGTGCAAGCGCCGAATGAACAACCATGAACAGGGTCGAGTCATGTTCGGCAGCAACCGAACTCAATCGTGCGGCGACGTCGGCCGGAATCGTGAACGGGGTGACGCTGCCGCGCATCGACTGCCGGATGGGACGCGGACGATCGAGCGGCATCGGCAATACGTCCGGCAGATCCGCCAGAGCCGACTGCCAGAATTCGATCTGCCGCGACGCCACCGAGGTGGAATCGCTCTCGTCGCCGAGAACGGCGTGCTGCCACAACGCGAAATCCGCGTACTGGACGGCGAGTGGCTCCCACACCGGAGCCGAACCGGCGGATCGGGCACCGTAGGCGACCATCACGTCTCGGGCCAGCGGTGCCATCGACGCACCGTCCGCCGCAATGTGGTGGACGACGATGGAGAGTACGAAATCTTCCGAACCGGTCCTGTACAGCACCGCACGGAAGGGAAGATCGACCGTGACGTCGAATCCTGTTGTCGCGGCAGCACGGACGAGCGCATCGACCGAGCCGGCGTCGACGTCGACCACATCGAGGGGCAGCGTCGATCCGGTGACGTCCTCGACCGGTGTGATGACCTGGTTCGGCAGATCGCCCACGGTCGGGAACACGGTGCGCAGCGACTCGTGCCGGGACAGAACGTCGCCGACGGCCGCAGCCATCGCATCGACGTCCAGTCGACCGGTCAGTCGCACGGTGAGCGGGATGTTGTACGCGGGCGAGGACACATCGAACTGGTTGATGAACCACATCCGCTGCTGTGCGAGAGACAGTGGGATCGAATCGGGCCGGTCCACGGCGACGAGCGCCGGACGGCGATGCAGCGATGCGCCCTTGGCCTCGGCGCGTTCGGACAGGGTCCTCACGGTCGGCGCCTCGAAGAGGTCCAGCACCTTGAGATCGGTTCCGAGAGCCGAATTGACCCGAGCGATCAGACGCGTTGCCACGAGGGAGTTTCCGCCGAGATCGAAGAAGCTGTCGGTCACGCCGACCCGGTCGACCTCGAGAACGTCGCGGAACACGGTCGCCACTGCGGCCTCGTACTCCGTTTCCGCGGCCTCGAATGCACCCTGCGAACCGAGTTCGGGTTCGGGGAGTGCGTTTCGGTCCAGTTTGCCTGCGGGAGTGAGAGGAATGGACTCGAGCATCACGAACGCCGAGGGCACCATATGCGCAGGCAACACCGAACCGGCATGCTCGCGCAACGCATCCGCCTCGACCCCGGCACCGGCCACCGGCAACACATACGACACCAACACCGTTGCCCCAGCAGCACTCTCACGACCGATGGTGACCACGAAATCGACACCCGGCACCGCAGCCAACACCGAATCGATCTCACCCAACTCGATCCGGAAACCACGCACCTTCACCTGGAAATCGCTACGCCCCACATACTCCAACGCACCCGAAGCATTCCACCGCACCACATCACCGGTGCGATACATCCGCGAACCCGCACCACCGAACGGATTGGCCACGAACCGCTCCGCCGTCAAACCCAACCGCGCGTGATACCCACGAGCCAACGCCGGACCCGCCAGATACAACTCACCCACCACACCCACCGGCACCGGATTCAACCGCGAATCCAACACCACCTCCGCGAAACCGATCGTCGGCGAACCGATATCGACCGACTCCCCCACCACCAACGCCGACGAGATCGACGAGAAAATCGTCGCCTCCGTCGGACCGTACGCATTGAACATCCGCCGACCCGGCGCCCACCGCGCCACCAACTCCGGCGCACACACATCACCACCGGTCACCACCACCTCGACCGACTCCAACCCCACCGGATCCACCGACGCCAACGCCGCAGGCGTGACGAACGCATGAGAGACCCGCTCCTGCGCCAACAACGACGCCAACTCCACCCCACCGAACACCAACGGCGGAGCAATCACCATCGTCGCCCCACCCGAGAACGCCAACACGAACTCGAGAATCGAGGCATCGAAACTCGGCGACGCAAACGCCAACACCCGCGACGACGGACCCACACCGAACCGAACCCGCTCCTCGGCAGCCAAGTTCCCCACACCACGATGAGTGACCACCACACCCTTGGGCACACCCGTCGAACCCGACGTATAGATCAGATACGCCGCATCATCGAGCCGCAACACACCCGAACGCTCGGCATCCAACACCGGAGCAGACGACCGAAACGCCAGATCCGCCACCACATCGGCATCATCGAGCACCACCCACGACACCCCACCCACACCCGACAACACACCCACATCGGCACCCAACGTCACACCCACCACAGCACCCGAATCGACCAACATGTGCTCGATCCGATCCACCGGATACTTCGGATCCACCGGCAAGAACGCACCACCGGCCTTCGCCACCGCCCACACCGCCACCACGGACTCCACCGACCGCGACAACGCCAACGCCACGAACGACCCCGGACCCACCCCACACGACATCAACATCCGCGCCAACCGCGACGACGCCGCATCCAACTCACCATACGAAACAGACCGCGACCCCGACACCACCGCAACACCACCGACACCAGCAACACCCACAGCACCAGCCAACAACTCCGGCAACACCACACCCGCCACAGACCGCGGCCCACGAACCGGAGCCAGGCGAGCGCGTTCGGCGGTGGACAGCAGGTCCACATCGCCG
This sequence comes from Rhodococcus sp. 15-725-2-2b, assembly GCF_002259075.1. Lineage (NCBI taxonomy): Bacteria > Bacillati > Actinomycetota > Actinomycetes > Mycobacteriales > Nocardiaceae > Rhodococcus > Rhodococcus sp. 15-725-2-2b. The sequence continues at coordinate 157,362 of NZ_NPFL01000019.1, forward strand.
ATCCTCAGATCCGGCTCGCCGATCACAGCGTCGAGCACGCGTACGAGGCGGCGGGCGAGCTGAGCCATGCTCGCGGCTTCGAACAGTTCTGTGGCGTAGTCGAAAACGACCGCGACATCGTCGGACTCGTCGACGGTGACTACCAGGTCCATGCCAACCCCGTCACGCGGCAGCGCGGACGGACCGAACCGGAGCGCAACCTGGGCAAGGGGGCTGTACGACTCCGAGCTCGGCAGACCGAGGGCCGTGACGACGTCCTCGAAGGACGTCTCCCCGTGCGCCATCGCAGCATCGAAGTCGGTTCCGGACGCATCGACGAAATCGGCGAACGAGTGCCGAACGTCGGGTCGGGACCGCAGCACCACGGTGTTGCCGTCACCCGCAGGCACGGCGATCGACACGTCGTCGGTGTTGGCCAGTCGCGAAAGCAACACGGCGAGAACGGATTCGAGCACCACGAACGGAGTCGTGGAACGTTCGGCGGCCAACCGAGCCACTGCGGACCACGATTCGGATCCGATGGTCACCTCGTGGGATGCGCGAACATGACCGATGCGCGAGGGGCGCGAACGGTCGGTCGGAAGATCGAGGAGATCGGGGGCATCGGCGAGCCGGTCGGTCCAGTAGGCGAGCTGGGCTGCGGCGCGACGTCGACGTTGGCCTTCGCGTGCGCTGTCCGGATGTACGTCTAGAACGGCGACATCGGGTCCGGCCGCGATGAAGGATTGCACCATGTCGACGAAACTCGAATGGTGTGCGGTGAGATCGTCGTCGTCGTACCGGTTGGGGTTGGCCCTGAAATCGACGAACGTCCTTGCCGGAGAACCGCTCTGATAGACGTTGACCAGAAGGTCCTCGACAGGACCCGAGGTCACGATGTTGAATTCGCCGACGATCGAGCCGAGTTCGATCTGCTGATGGAACAGCATCATGTTGACCATCGGGCCGGACAGTTGCTTGTCGCTGCCCGAAGCCGCCAGCTCACGCCGGATGTCCTCGATGCTGAAACGCTGGTGCCGCAGGGCCCCCATCAATTCGAGCTGGACCTGCTGAACCAGCTCGCCGACGGTCGCGTCCTGGGGCACATGGATCGAAATGGGTGCGACGTTGACGAGCATCCCACCGGATCGGCGAAGCAGCGCGGTGGTGCGCGCGGACACCGGGATGTTGACCGAGACGTCCTCTCGCCCGGTCATCCGCGAGAGGTAGCAGCCGAAGGCGGCGATGAACACCGCGGCCGCGGTTCCGCCCTTGGTCGCGTCGGACGCTTCGAGCTCGGTGACGACATCGTCGGGGAGAGCGACGCTGCGCAATTTACTGGCGGCGATCGTGCGCCCGGCAGTATTGGACAGGGTGGCTCCGTCGTGGATGTCCGCGGCGCGAGCGGTCCAGTACTCCTTGTCCGTCTCGAAGCGAGACGACGTCCGGTATTCCTGATCGAGCTCGTAGAGCCGCCGAAGCTCGGCCGCCTTGTTGGGGGCAGGCTCGACGTGTTCGACGGCCGCGGTGTACAGGGCTGCGGTTCGATTGACGAGCGTCATCGCGCCGTAACCGTCGAGTGCGACGTGATGAATCTTGCTGTACCAGAGGTTGCGATCGTCCTCGACCTGAATGATCCAGCTCTCGACGAGTGGATCGTGTTCCATGTCGACAGGTTGCACGTAGTTCTCTTCGATCCAGGCCAGCGCAGAGGTCATGGGATCGTTTTCGCCGCGCAGATCCAGGTAGTGCACGGACTGGTCGATGGAGTGATCGACCATCTGGACCGGTTCGCCGTCCACCTCGGCCAGTCTCAGGTAGGCGGATTGAAATTCGTGTGCTGCGAGAGCCGACGCGTCCTGGAGAACGGCGATGTCAAGATCGCCGCGGAGGTCGACGTATTGCGCGATACAGACCGGGACGTCAGGAGCGAGCTGTTGAGCGAACCACATGCCACGCTGAGCGGACGACAGCGGGAACCCGTTCTCGAAGCCGGGGCCGGTCGGAGGCGTCTGAGACCCACCGGTGATTGCGGCGCGCATTCAGATGCCCTTCGGCGGCACGGTCACGACGACAAAGGCCGACGTCGAGTCGATCGACTCGGAGCCCTCGGGTCGGTTGGGAGTGTCGAGCCGCGGCGGCCTGTGCGCGCGATTGAGCAATTCTGGCTTCCGTTCTGGTCTGCGTTCGTGTCGTTTCACACACGTTCGGTGGTGATATGGCTCTGTATCAATTCGTCGCGCATCACCGATCGGATTGAAACAGGGAGAGAACCCGGTTCTACCGGATGGAACAAACCGTGAGTTCCACGAATGAGTGTGTGGTGACTCTCGAATCCATTGTCCTGTACGACACGAACTCCCCTCCCCGCCAGGCGTACGACACGCTCGACACTGTCGGCGTCGGTGCAGCGCTCACATACCAACGCGAGACTGTCGGTCATCCACTGAAAGTCGAGCCCGGAAATCCCGCGTCGAGCATCCCAGCGGCTTACAAAGATACAACATCGGCAAGGTTCTTTTGGACGGTAATCATAAGAACCATCGATCGCCGTCTCCAGCCTGTTACAGAAGTGACCGCGAGTGCTACTCGAACAGATGCTATTCGGTCGATCGAATGACTCCGCGTGCCGGGTCGAACGACTTTGCCCTACTCGTATCCGACTCGGCGACGCGAAAAACCCACTGTTCACCGACTCGGCGATTGTTTCACGAGGCGGAACGGCGGCGCCCGGACAGAAGCGTTGCGCCGAGTGCTCCGACGGCTGCCAGACACAGCACCAGTTCCGATCCGACGCCGATTCGTGTCGCGACGGTGAGGGATTGTCGCAGTACGACACTGGACACCAGCACGTCAGGGGTGAACAGCGGCGTCTGCTGCAGAACGTGTCCGTCGGGCGACACGATCGCGCTGACGCCGCTCGTCGCCGCCACCACGACTGTTCTCCCGTGCTCGACGGCGCGCACTCTGGACATCGCGAGTTGTTGGTAGGTCATTTCGGTGTCACCGAAGGTCGCGTTGTTGGTGGGTATGGCGATGAACTCTGCGCCCGATCGGACCGATTCCTCGAGGGCGCGATCGAATGCGACTTCGTAGCACGTCGCTATTCCGGCCGCTATTCCCCCGGCGCGTACCACTCCATTTCCGTCGCCGGGGACGAAATAACCCGCTCGGTCGGCATATTCCGAGAACAAGCGGAAGAAACTTCGGAATGGCAAGTATTCGCCGAACGGTTGAATTATCTTCTTGTCGTGCCGCTCACCGGGCCCATCGGTACCGTTCCACGCAATCACCGAATTGGTGTTCGTGCCATCGGCATTGACCAGTACCGTGCCGACGAGAATCGGAGCCCCCACGGCCACCGACGCCTCTGTGATGAGAGTCGCAGCGTCGGCATTTCTCAACGGATCGATATCGGACGCATTCTCGGGCCATACGACGAGATCCGGAGCAGGCTGCCTGCCGGCCTCGACGTCAGCGGCCAACGTCATCGTCTCCCGCACGTGATTGTCCAGCACCGCTCGCCGCTGTGCGTTGAAATCCAGACCCAGCCGCGGAACGCTTCCCTGGACCGCCGCGATCGTCACCGTCCGTTCGTCGCCCTCCGGTGCAGCGTTGCTGTGCAGCGTCGGTAGCAGCATCAGCGCCACGATGGACGCCACCGTCGTTGCGGCGACCGGTCCGAGGTACGAACGCACTCCTCCTCGTCGACCGACCGCGAACAGCAGAGCAGCCGCTCCGGTTCCGGTCAGCGCCACCCCGAAACCGAGCAACGGTGCACCCCCGATGCTCGCCAAGGGAAGCAGCCAGCCCTCGGGTTGTCCGAATGCCAGTCGACCCCACGGAAAGCCACCGAAGGGAACACTCGATCTGAGCCATTCGGTCAGGCTCCAGGCCAATGCCATGGACAACGGCCACCATGCACTCCGTGCCGCCAACACCCCGAGCACTCCGAACAGGCCGACGAAGACCGATTCGGCGAGGGCGAGCGCCAGCCAGGGCATCGGTCCCACGTACACACCGATCCATGGGAGCAGCGGAACGAAGAATCCCAGGCCGGCGGCACAGCCGTAGCCGAATCCCGCTTTCAGCGATACCGAGCCACGGCCGCCGAAGCCGGTCAGAACGAGGGCCAGCAGCGCGATACCCAGCGGTGCCAGGAACCACAGGGTTCGCGGCGGAAAGCTCGCGAATATCAGCGCACCACCGGCAACTGAGAGCGCAGTGGACAGTGCGGCCCGGCGCAGCCGCTCCGCCGATGACACCACCATCTCGACACCCGAAGCGGACTCAGTTCTCATGGATGACCTGTCCGCGATGCACGGTCATCGAGCACCGTGGAGCCGTGGACGACGGGTCGAGACCGGGCAAGGGGGATACCCCCGCGCGTGGGTCCGTCGACCACCGTTGCACGCTGTCCTTGGGTGCTCGGACGACGAGCTCGTCGACCTCCCACACCGCAAAGGACGCGGGAGCCCCCGGCACCAATGTCCCTGCCAATCCGTCTCGGACTCCGCCCGCGCGCCATGCTCCGCGGGTGGAGGCCGAAAACGCTGCCCGGGGCGAGATGGCACTGCCCGGCGTGCGGTGATCGACCGCCGCCCTGACCGTCGCCCACGGATCGAGTCGGGTGACCGGCGCATCCGACCCGAACGCGAGCGACACCCCCGCCGACGCCAAGCGCGCGAACGGATGCAGCGCCGACGCCCGGTCTGCGCCGAGCCGTGCCGAGTACAACCCTTCCGTGCCGCCCCACAGTGCGTCGAACATCGGTTGCATGCTGGCGATCACGCCCCACGACGCCAATCTGTCGGCCTGTTCGGGTGCGACCATGGCCAGATGTTCGAGCCGGTGCCCGCACGCGGCGACGGTAGGAGTTCCGAGTTCGGCCACCACCTGCTCGAATGCAGTGACGGCAGCCGAAATCGCCGCGTCACCGATGACGTGGAAACCAGCCTGCACTCCTGCCGTCGTGCACGCCGAGATGTGTGCTGCGATCGCATCGACGTTCTCGTACGACACGCCCGATCCGGCATCGTCGGCGTACGGCGACGACAACCATGCGGTCCGCGACCCCAGCGAGCCGTCGACGAAGATGTCGCCGGCCAACCCGTGGGCACCGGTGCTCTCGAGAAGCTGTCGGGCCTGCTCGGCCGTCTCGACCAGCTCGCCCCAGTATCCGCGCACCTCCACTCCGTGTCGGGTGGACATCAGTTCACGGAAGTCGTCGATCCCCGACACGATCGGACCGGCACATTCGTGGACAGCGACGATTCCCTGCGCCGCAGCACTGTCGAGCGCAGCCGTTCGAGCCCGATCCCGGGTATCGGCCGTCATCATCGACCGCGCGGTCAGCCGGGCGAGGTGATGAGCGGCAGCGGTGAGCGGAGACTGCCCCGCGAAGCCGCTGGTCGATTCGATACCGGCGGCGGCAACGCGCAACGGCGTCGAGACGGCGGCCGAATGCGCATCGATGCGAGCGAGATACACCGGGCGCCCGGGCGCGGCCGCATCGAGGTCGGCTGTCGACGGTGCGCGACGTTCGGGCCACTCGGTTTCGTCCCACCCGTGTCCCCAGACGAGAGCGTCCGACGACGACGATGCGTGGTCGGCGAGCACCCGCATACAGTGTTCGAGCGAGATACAGCCGGACAGATCGAGTCCGACCAACGACAGCCCCAGGTCGGTGACGTGCACGTGAGTGTCCACGAACGCCGGTGCCACGAAGGACCCGGCCAGATCGGTGATGCGGACCCCTGGGTGGAGCGCTCGCCCGGTGCGATCCTCACCGATCCAACTGACGATTCCATCGGTCACGGCCATGGCGGTGGCGTCGGAAGCCATCGGACTGTAGATCCGTCCGCCGCAGAACAATTCGGTGGTCACGAACGACCAGTCTGCCCCTACCGGTGTGGCTTCCGGAAATCCCCACCGGCGGGATCGAACCGGTCCGCCTCGATCACCTGTCCCTCGAGGATCAGCGCAGAACCGGATGCATTCGGCGCGCGAGTACTCCTGTCGACGTCATCGTCGAGGATCTCACCGTCGATGACGGTGGGGCGCATGCGCCGGGTCGCGGTCGCAACCTGCGGCAACCAGCGTGCGGCGGCCCACATCACCGCTGGGCGTAGCAGCCACCTGGTCGGCGGGATCATCAAGAGCAATCCGATCACCGTGGTCACCAGACCCGGCACGAACATCGCGACCGACCCTGCGGCGAAGAGAGCTCCATCGGCCACGGCTCCGCCGGCCGATCGTTCGCCTCTCGATGCCCTCTGCAGACCGTCCAACACGCGTCTGCCCTGCGATCGCACCAGCAGTGACCCGACCAGCGATCCGCCGATCAGCAACACCACTGTCCAGAGCACACCGAGTGCGCTTCCCACGGCGACCAGCGCTGCGACCTCGACCACGACATAGAGTACGAACAGAGCGAGCATGACGGTCCTTTCTTCGCTTCATCGGTACAACGCGCGGGGCATCGAAATCGCTCCCGGTGTGACCGGTTTGCCGGGAGATTCTCAGGAACCCGGCCGCACGAGTCCGGTTTCGTACGCCAGCACGACCGCCTGAACTCGATCACGGACACCCAATTTCGTCAGAATTCGGCCGATGTGGGTCTTGATCGTCGCCTCGGACAGATGCAGCGCGGTCGCGATCTCCGCATTGGACAAGCCGGTCGCCAGGTGCACCAGCACCTCGCGCTCACGGCCGGTGAGAGCGTCGAGAACGGAGGCGTCGGTGGTCGACGGAGTCTGTGCGACGAACCTCGAGAGCAAGCGCTTGGTCACCTTCGGTGAGACGACGGCGTCGCCTGCGGCCACGCTGCGAATCGCGGAGACCAGGTCCTCCGGTGGAGTGTCCTTGAGAAGGAATCCACTGGCCCCCGCCCTGAGTGCACCGAGGACGTGTTCGTCGAGATCGAAGGTCGTCATCACCAGAACCTTGGCGTCCGAACCGGATTCGGTGATGGTGCGGGTAGCGGTCACGCCGTCGACACCGGGCATCCGGACGTCCATCAGCACCACCGCCGGTGCCAGTCTCGCTACGGCTTCGACGGCACCTGCCCCGTCGGCCGCCTCCCCCACCACCTCGATGTCGTCCTGCGCCTCGAGCACCATGTTCAATCCCATGCGCATGAGTTCCTGGTCGTCCACGACGACAACGGTGATCGACACCGACCCAACCTAGCCCTCACTCGATCGGCAGTGTCGCCCGCACGAGCCAAGTGCCGTGTGGCGTCCGACCCGCATGCAGGGTTCCTCGAAGCACCGCTACTCGCTCACGCATTCCGAGCAGTCCGTGCCCACCGCCGTCCGCGGACGTCGGTGCGCCCGAGCCGGTGCCGTTGTCGGAAATCTCGACGGTGACCGTCTCCTCCTCGCGAACGACCTTGACGACGGCGCGCGGCGCATGGCCGGCGTGCCGGAGAACGTTGGTCAGCGATTCTTGGACCAACCGATGAACTCCGAGGCTGATCGCCGGGCTGATGTCGTCCAGATTTCCGGTCTGTTCGAGTTCGACGTTCAACCCGGCCCGACCCATCATCTCGACGACACGCGCCAGTCCCGCTGTCCCGTACTGGGGCATGTCGTCCGAGTCGGGCGACGTCCGCAGCAACGCGACCGTTCGACGCAATTCCGCGAGCGCCGACCGGCCCGTGGCGGAGATGTTGGCAACGGCCTGCTCTGCGCGCTCGGGGTTGCGTCTGATGGCATACGAGGCACCGTCGGCCTGGACCACCATGACACTGACGCTGTGGGCAATGACGTCGTGCAGCTCGCGTGCGATGCGCGTGCGCTCGGAGATCACGGCCTCCTCGGCGCGTCGGTCCCTGTCGTACTCGGCCACGACGAGACGGGCCTGCGTCGCTTCGTCGTATGCCCTGCGGGCACCGAGAAATTCCGCCGCAACCCACGACAGCGCGTACATCAGCGCGCTGAACAACAGCGTCGTGAAGACCGGTTGGTCGAACAGGTACAGGCTCGCGGCGGTGTACGCAGCGAGCGCGGCGGCATAGATGCCGGCCTGGATTCGACCGACGTACGCAACCAGGGTGTAAAGCATGATCGGCAGGGCCAGAGCGGCCGGGTGACCGTTGTACGCATCGCCCGCCAGGCTGCCTGCTGTGTCGGAGGCGAGCGCGGTGACGAGAGTGAGCGCTGCGATCGAGCGCGGCAGACGGCGCCGCCATGCAACGGGAATCGTCAGCACGACCGAGAACACCAGGAACAACGGTGCGTTGAGACCGTCGACCGAGCTGACGAACACCAGAATGTCGAGGACGAACAGCCCGGCCGCCAGCAGGGCGTCGGCCACGAACGGCTGCCCACGGAGCCACAGACTGAATCGACGCATGTGATTGAGTTTGCCGTATGACTGCTGCCGACTGGGGATTGCTGATGGTCGCTGCCACGGCCGCCGGTTGGGTCGACGCCGTGGTGGGCGGAGGTGGTCTCATCCTGCTGCCCGCCATCCTTCTCGTGGCCCCTCAGCTGACGCAGCAGGCGGCGCTGGCGACGAACAAGGCAACTGCCGTGTTCGGTACCGTCGCCGCCGTCGTCACCTTTTCGCGCAAGGTCCCGCTGAACTGGCCGGTGCTGATTCCGGCCGCCGTCCTTGCCGCCGTGGCCTCGGCCGCAGGCGCTGCTGCGGTGTCGTTGATCGATCGCGAGCTGTTCATCCCGATCATCATGGTCGTTCTCGTCGGTGTGGCCGTACTGGTCACCTGCCGTCCGACCATCGGCCGAACGGCGGCACCGTCGCCGCCGACCCATCGCAAGGTTCTGATCGTCATCGGCTGCGCAGCCGCCGGAATCGGCTTCTACGACGGCATTCTCGGGCCCGGCACCGGAACGTTCCTCATCATCGCCTTCGCCACGCTGCTCGGTACCGAGTTCGTGCGCAGCGCCGCGATGGCCAAGGTGATCAACGTCGGGTCCAACGTCGGTGCCCTCGCCTTCTTCGCGGTCACCGGCAGCGTCTACTGGCAACTCGGAGCGGTCATGGCGGTGTGCAACGTGTTCGGTGCCGTCCTCGGGTCGCGTACAGCGGTCGCCCGCGGTGCCGGATTCGTGAGAATCGTCCTGCTCGTCGTGGTGGTGGGGATGGTCGTCCGACTCGGATGGCAACAATTCGGCTAGCGTCTTCAGGCGTGACGAGACAATCGGATCGGTCGGTCGACGCCGACTTCCTGGCTCTGCCCCTGCAGGCCCTCGCGGACGCCGCCCTGAGCACGGCACGGACCGCCGGGGCAACGCACGCCGATGTTCGCGTGCAGCGCTCGACGACTCAGTCGATCTCGCTGCGCGACGGCTCCGTTCAATCCGCCGTCGACGCCGGGGAGATCGGTCTCGCCGTGCGGGTCGTCGTCGACGGGACCTGGGGTTTCGCATCGCACGCCGAACTCGGCACCGACGCAGCCGCAGCCACGGCCCGGAGCGCAGTCGAGGTGGCCACAGCGCTGCGCGCACTCAATCGTGAACGCGTGGAACTCGCTGCCGAGCCGGTGTACTCGAACGCAACGTGGGTGTCGGAGTACGACATCGACCCCTTCGAGGTACCCACCGCCGAGAAGGTGTCACTGCTCGCGGAGTATTCGTCCCGGCTGGCCGCGTCGGATGGCGTCGACCACGTCACCGCCTCGGTTCTGCAGGTCAAGGAGCAGTCGTTCTACGCGGATCTGGCCGGCAGCAGCATCATTCAGCAGCGGGTGCGACTCCATCCTCAGTTCGAGGCCACCACCGTGGATCGATCCGCCGGTGCGTTCGAGACCATGCGTACCCTCGCGCCACCGGTCGGACGAGGCTGGGAGTACCTGGGTGAGAACGGCACCTGGGACTGGGCCGACGAGCTTGCGCAAATACCCGAATGGTTGGCCGAGAAGGTGAAGGCACCGTCGGTCGTGGCAGGACCGACGGATCTCGTCATCGATCCGACCAACCTGTGGCTCACCATTCACGAATCGATCGGGCACGCAACGGAATACGATCGGGCCATCGGCTACGAGGCCGCTTACGCCGGCACCTCGTTCGCGACTCCGGACCAGCTGGGTACGTTGCGCTACGGATCGCCCATCATGCACGTCACCGCGGACCGAACCGAGGTCAACGGTCTGGCCAGCATCGGCTGGGACGACGACGGAGTGGCATCGCAGAAATGGGATCTGGTGCGCGGCGGGACGTTGGTCGGCTACCAACTCGACCGAGTGTTCGCCCCGAAACTCGGTCTCGAGCGGTCCAACGGGTGCTCGTACGCCGATTCTGCGCATCACGTGCCGATCCAGCGTATGGCGAACGTGTCGCTGCAGGCCGACCCCGACACCGATCGATCCACAGCCGACGTCATCGGTGAGGTGGAGGACGGCATCTACGTCGTCGGCGACAAATCCTGGTCGATCGACATGCAACGGTACAACTTCCAGTTCACCGGCCAACGCTTCTACCGAATCCGCAACGGCGTGCTCGACGGCCAGGTGCGTGATGTGGCGTACCAGGCGACCACCACCGAATTCTGGGGTTCGATGGAACTGCTCGGTGGACAGTCCACGTGGCGACTCGGCGGCGCATTCAACTGTGGCAAGGCCCAACCCGGGCAGGTTGCCGCCGTCAGCCACGGCTGCCCCGTCGCGTTGTTCCGCGGCGTCAACGTCCTCAACACCCGATCGGAGGCAGGCCGATGATCGCTCCGCAGCTCGTGATCGAACGTGCACTCGCCCGCGCGAGTGTCGACGACACCATCGTGATCGTCACCGACTCCAGTGACGCAACGTTGCGGTGGGCCGGAAACTCCATGACCACCAACGGAATCGCCACCTCGCGGCGTTGGGAGGTCATCTCGATCGTGCGCGGGGCGGACGGCACTCGAGTCGGTACCGTGTCGTCGACGAGTGTCGACCCGGACGACATCGAGGCGGTGGTGCGGGCGAGCGAATCGGCAGCACGATCGGCAGAGACCGCGGAAGACGCGATGCCGCTGCTGCCTTCGGATTCGGTCGGGTCCGCTTCCGGAACGGAGAACTGGGACCGCGGTGCGACGCACACGTCGATCGACGTGTTCGGTTCGCTGGCAACGGAATTGAACGTCGGATTCGACGGCGAGGACACGCTGTACGGATTCGCGCAGCACACCGTCGACAACGTCTGGCTCGGAACCTCGACCGGTGTGCGCCGTACGTTCACCCAACCCACCGGATCGGTCGAGATCAACGGCAAGCGATCCGGGGCAAGCGCCTGGGTGGGCACAGGAACAACCGACTTCCGGGACGTCTCGGTCCGAACCATGTTGGCGGAACTGTCCACCCGACTCGGCTGGGCCCGGAACACCGTCGAACTGCCCGCCGGTCGGTACGAGACTCTGCTGCCCCCGTCGGCGGTGGCCGATCTGATGATCTACCTGATGTGGACCATGGAAGGCCGCGGAGCGCAGGAAGGCCGCACCGCTCTCTCGCGGGCCGGCGGAACGAGAGTCGGTGAGAAACTCACCGACCTGCCGCTGACGCTGTACTCCGACCCACGCGCATCCGGACTCGAGTACGCGCCGTTCGTGATCGCCGGCTCGTCGAGTGATGCGGTATCGGTGTTCGACAACGGCATGGACATCGAGCGGGTCGACTGGGTGCGCGACGGTTCGGTCGCGGCCCTGTCCTACCCGCGTGCCGCCGCGCAGAAGTTCGGGGCACCCGTCGCGGTGCCGGGCAACAATCTCGTCATGACCGGCGGCACCGATACTCGGCTGGAGGAGATGGTTGCCGCAACCGAGCGGGGCCTGCTGCTGACCACGCTCTGGTACATCCGAGAGGTCGATCCCACCTCGCTGCTGCTCACCGGGCTGACCAGAGACGGGGTCTACGCCATCGAGGACGGTCGGATCACCGGCGCAGTGAACAACTTTCGCTTCAACGAGAGCCCGCTCGATCTGTTGCGACGCGTCACCGAGGCGGGCGCAACGGAGGCGACACTGCCGCGCGAGTGGAAGGACTGGTTCACTCGCACGGCGATGCCGCCGCTACGCATCCCCGACTTTCACATGTCGTCGGTGAGCGCCGCGCAGTAGGGCTCGGTAGCGCGACCTACTTGTCGGGGCCGGAGAGCTCGAGTGCGATGTTGTCGGGGTCGCGGAACTCCACGATGGACAGTCCGGGCCCGGCGTCCTTGATGCCCTCGTGCGCGATACCCAACTCGTCGAGTGTCTTCACGGCGTCCTCGAGGGCGGCGCGGGTGTCGACGGTGAAACTGAGGTGATCGAGTCCGCAACGGTCCTCGGCGAATGTGTCGTCGCTCGGTGCGACCGGGCGCAGACCGAGCAGGCCACCACCGAATTTGTAGATGACGCCGCCGAAGAGGAACCACAGCGCCTTCTTGGTCTCTTCGTCCGCGTCGGGATCCCAGGCGTACGCGACGTCGAAGCCGAACACCGAGTCGTAGAACGACCGGGACCGTTCGATGTCGCTGACGGTGAGGCGAACATGGTTGTAATCGGTCACTGCGATTGGCACGTGGTGCTCCATTCCGGCAGCAGGGGAAGCTGCCTCACGAAGCATTCGGAACCGCGCATGCGAACGATGGCACCAATCGCGACTCAGGCGGCGGTGATCGCCAATCCGACGGAACCGCTCTTGCCCCGTCGCAGCACACTTCCCTTGACCGTGAGCCATCCGATGAGTCCGTACTTCGACGCGATCGCCGAGCGAGCCTTTTCCGTCTCGGCCCCGTCGAGAATCTCGGCCCGCGCGTCGACCGCGTCGCCCTGAGGGTTACCGCGCATGTCGCACGGTGCCAGCGTGACTGCGGGGTTGCGGCGAATCCGTTTCACCTTCCACGAATCGGCCACCGTCCAGACCAGCAGCCGATTCCCGTCGAGGGCACCCCACAGCGGAGTCGGAACCCCTGTGCCGTCTTTCTTGAACGTCGTCAGCAGTACGTATTTGCCTTTGGCAATGTCTTCGAAGGTGGCAGCCATACTGCTCAGAATACGTCGCTATTCGCCCTCGAGCTCGCCCTCGGTTTCCAGATACACCTTGCGCAACCCGTCGAGAACCTGCTTGTCCGGCTCGGCCCACATCTTCCGTTCGGCCGCTTCGAGCAGCCGCTCCGCGATACCGTGCAGCGCCCACGGATTGGACTGTTGCATGAACTTCTGGTTCTGCTCGTCGAGCACGTACGTCTCGGCCAGCTTCTCGTACATCCAGTCCTGCACCACGTCGGTCGTCGCGTCGTAGCCGAACAGATAGTCCACGGTCGCCGCCATCTCGAACGCGCCCTTGTACCCGTGCCTGCGCATCGCCTCGAGCCACCGCGGGTTCACCACCCGGGCGCGGAACACTCTCGCGGTCTCTTCCGAGAGCGTGCGCGTGCGAACCGATTCCGGCCGCGTGCTGTCACCGATGTACGCCTCGGGCGACTTCCCGGTCAACGCACGCACGGTTGCGACCATGCCTCCGTGGTACTGGAAGTAGTCGTCGGAATCGGCGATGTCGTGCTCACGCGTATCGGTGTTCTTGGCGGCAACGGCAATGCGCTTGTAGGCGGTGCGCATGTCGTCCGAGGCGGGAACGCCGTCGAGACCACGGCCGTACGCGAAGCCGCCCCAGGTGGTGTAGACCTGCGCCAGGTCGTCGTCGCTGCGCCAGGTCTTGCTGTCGATCAGCTGCAGCAACCCGGCACCGTACGTCCCCGGCTTCGATCCGAAAATGCGTGTGGTGGAACGCCTTTCGTCACTGTGCTCGGCGAGATCGGCCTGCGCATGCGCTCGAACGTAGTTCTGATCGGCCGGCTCGTCCAACGCGGCGACCATCCGAACCGCATCGTCGAGCAATGCGAGCACATGGGGAAATGCGTCACGGAAGAACCCGCTGATGCGGACCGTCACGTCGATGCGGGGTCGGCCGAGCTCGACGAGATCGATCACCTCGAGCCGAGTGACTCGGCGCGACGCCTCGTCCCACACCGGTGACACGCCCAACAGTGCGAAGACTTCGGCGATGTCGTCGCCGGAGGTCCGCATGGCCGACGTGCCCCACACCGACAGCCCGACCGATTTCGGCCACTCGCCGTGGTCCTGGCGGTAGCGAGCGAGCAGTGACTCCGCCATCGCCTGACCGGTCTCCCACGCCAACTTCGACGGCACGGCCTTCGGATCGACGGAGTAGAAGTTGCGGCCGGTGGGCAGAACGTTGATCAGCCCGCGCAGCGGTGAACCGCTGGGCCCTGCCGCGATGAAACCGCCGTCGAGCGCGTGCAGTACCTGGGCGATCTCGCGTGAGGTCCCGCGCAGTCTCGGAACGACCTCGGCTGCGGCGAACTCGAGAATCTGTGCAACCACGCCGCCGTGCTCGCCCGCCACTCGCGCGGCCGCTGCGGGATCCCACTGAGTTGCCTGCATCGCCGCGACCAATCCGTGGGCGACGGCCTCGATACTGTCGACGCGGGTGCGATCCTCGTCTCCGTCCTCGCTCAGACCCAGCGCCTCGCGCAGACCTGGAACCGTCTGCTCCCCGCCCCACATCTGCCGAGCACGCAGCATGGCCAGAACCAACTCGACCTCGGCATCGCCGACGGGTTCCTGGCCGAGAATGTGCAGGCCGTCGCGGATCTGCACATCCTTGATCTCGCACAGCCAGCCGTCGACGTGCAACAGCATGTCGTCGAACACTTCCTCGTCGGGGCGCTCCTCCAGTCCGAGGTCCTTGTGCATCTGCGCCGCGGTCATCAGCGTCCAGATCTGCTGGCGGATGGCAGGCAGCTTGGCCGGATCGAGTGCCGAGATGTTCGCGTGCTCGTCGAGCAATTGCTCGAGCCGGGAGATGTCACCGTAGCTCTCCGCACGCGCCATCGGCGGAATCAGGTGATCGACGAGAGTGGCGTGCGCTCGACGCTTGGCCTGCGTGCCCTCCCCCGGATCGTTGACGAGGAACGGGTAGATCAACGGCAGGTCGCCCAACGCCGCATCGGTTCCGCAGGAGGCGGACATACCGAGTGTCTTGCCCGGCAGCCATTCCAGGTTGCCGTGCTTGCCCAGGTGGACCATGGCGTCCGCACCGAAGCCGCCGTCGGCCTCGGTGGCCGAGATCCACCGGTAGGCCGCCAGATAGTGATGGCTCGGCGGCAGGTCCGGGTCGTGATAGATCGCAACCGGCTTCTCGCCGAATCCCCGAGGTGGCTGCACCATGATCACCACGTTGCCGAATTGCATTGCTGCGATGACGATTTCACCGTTCGGATCGGCAGACCGATCGACGTAGAGATCGCCCGGCGCGGGGCCCCAGTGCTCGATCACGCCGTCGCGCAGATCTGCGGGAAGCTGCTCGAACCACCGGCCGTACTGCGCGGCCGAGATGCGAATGGGATTGCCCTCGAGCTGGGCGTCGGTGAGCCAGTTGGGATCCTGGCCGCCGCGGGCGATCAACGCGTGAATGAGTGCGTCACCGTCGCGAGCAGCCAGACCGGGCACCGAATCCGGGCCGTCGAGCGGTCCGAGGTCGTAGCCGGCGGCGCGCATGTCCGACATCAGCGCGATCGCGCTCGCCGGAGTGTCGAGACCGACGGCGTTGCCGATCCGCGCATGTTTGGTGGGATAGGCCGAGAACATCAGCGCGATGCGGCGGTCGGCAGCGGGAATATGCCGCAGCCGGGCGTGCCGCACCGCGATGCCCGCCACCCGAGCAGCACGCTCGTGGTCCGGAACGTACGTGGTCAACCCGTCGTCGTCGATCTCCTTGAACGAGAACGGAACCGTGATGAGCCGGCCGTCGAACTCCGGGACGGCGACCTGAGTGGCCACGTCCAGAGGGGAGAGTCCGTCGTCGTTCTCGGACCACGTCGCGCGAGAACTCGTCAGACACAGTCCCTGGAGGATCGGGACGTCGAGGGCAGCGAGTTCGGCGACGTCCCAGGCCTCGTCGTCCCCGCCTGCCGACGCTCCGGCCGGTTTGGTGCCTCCCGCGGCGAGAACGGTGACGATCAGGGCATCCGCCGACTTCAGCGTGTCGAGCAGGTCGGCTTCCGCGGTGCGCAGCGACGCGCAGTAGATCGGGAGCGCGGTGGCACCGGCGTTCTCGACCGCGGTGGCGAGAGCGTCGATGTACGTGGTGTTACCGGCAAGATGTTGGGCGCGGTAGTAGAGGATGGCCACCGTCGGACCGTCGGAGCTCGCGGCGGAGTGTCGCTCGAGGTGACCCCACGTCGGGAGGTGTCGTGGGGCGTCGAAACCGTGCCCGGTCAGCAACACGGTGTCGGAGAGAAAGTTGTACAGCTGACGCAGGTTGTCGGACCCACCTTCGGCCAGATAGTTGTGCGCCTGCGCGGCGACGTTCGCGGGGACCGTCGAGATCTCCATCAGGTCGGCGTCGGGTGCCTGCTCGCCGCCGAGTACGACGACGGGCAGTCCGGTGGCGAGGACGGCGTCGATGCCCGACTCCCAGGATCGACGAGACCCCAGGATGCGCACGATGATCAGCTCTGCCGTCGCAGCCATCGCCGGTATGTCCTCGGCGAGAAGGCGAGAAGGGTTTCCCCAGGTGAAGTCGGCTCCACTGGCACGGGCACTGAGCAGATCGGTGTCCGATGTGGACAGCAGCAAGAACACGGGTAACGCCCTCCTCGGGGGTTTCGCGCCCCTGGAAATCGGTGTGTCGGTCTTCGACTCGTCGGCGAGAGGGTCTGACTCCTGCCCCGTCCCGAGGGACTGGATGGGGCGTCACAGTGGCGCGACCGTACCGGATTCTCGCCGGTTTCCTCTCGGCCTGAGCCGTGGACATCGAATGCTACCGGGGCGAGCATGGAATCGGGCCACCCGCTGCGCTTGTAGCCTGGTGACCATGAGTTCGCCAGAGAGGTCGGTGCCCGACGGCTGCCCCGGAGCGCTGACGACCCATCTGGCCGCGGACGGGCCGCTGGCACGAGTTCGGCTGCCGGGCGGAGTCGTGTCGCCGGGCCAGATGCAGGTGCTGGCGCAGGCCGCTGCGGAGCTGGGTGACGGCACATTGGAACTGACCTCGCGGGGCAACATCCAGGTGCGCGCGGTGTCGGATCCGGACGGCTTCGCGAGCAGGCTGGCCGACGCAGGATTGCTTCCGTCCTCGACGCACGAGAGGGTCCGCAACATACTCGCCTCTCCACTGTCGGGCCGGGTGGGCGGCCTCACCGACGTGCGCGCGCTGATCGGCGCGCTGGACGAAGGCCTGTGCGCACGAGCCGACCTGGCCGAACTGCCGGGGCGAACGCTCTTCGCGCTCGACGACGGCCGCGGCGACCTGTGCGGACTGGAACCGGACTTCGGTGCCTACGCCCAGCCCGACGGTTCGTTCGCCGTGCTGCTGGCGGGCCGGGACAGCGGCGTTCGCGTGGACCGCGACAAGGTCGTCTCGACGCTGCTGGACTGCGCCGGTGCCTTCGTGGAACTGCGGCAGTCCCAGTGGCGGGTGGCCGAACTGGATGACGGCCCGGCGCAGATCATCGACCGTCTCGGGCTCTCGGCCGGCCACGCCCTGACGTTGCCCGCACCCGTGGAGGTGCCACCGATCGGATGGCTCGACCAGGACGACGGTCTGGTGGTGCTGGCCGCAGGCTTGGCCAACGGTGTTCTTGGGGCGCGGCTCGCCGAGTTCCTCGCCGCCATCGACCGTCCGTTGATCATGACGCCGTGGCGATCGCTGATCGTGTGCGACCTGGACGAGGAACCGGCCGAACAGGTCGTCCGCGTGCTCGCCCCGATGGGACTGATCTTCGACGCAGCATCTCCGTGGATTCGGGTGAGTGCGTGCACCGGATCGCCGGGGTGCGAGAAGTCGTTGGCCGACGTGCGAGCCGACCTCTCCGCGGCAGTCGATGCCCGGATGACGCCGCGCGACGAGCGGCAACACTGGTCCGGGTGCGAACGGCGTTGTGGACGGCCCAAGGGCGAGGTGACCGACGTCATCGCGACGGGAATCGGCTACCGCGTGTCCTGAGTGGGTGCCTTCACCCCAGGTGCGACCGGTTTTCTGCTGAGGGGTCCCTCTCCCCTATCGTGAAACGCATGCACGACTACGTCCGCGACGGCGCGGAGATCTATCGGCAATCGTTCGCGACGATCCGAGCCGAAGCAGATCTGTCTCGGTTCGCACCGGACGTGGCACAGGTCGTCGTGCGCATGATTCACGCGGTCGGAGAGATCGATCTGACCGAGACCATCGGCTACACCCCCGCGGTCGTGGCCTCCGCTCGCGCGGCACTGAACTCGGGCGCGCCGATTCTGTGCGACGCCAACATGGTTGCCGCCGGTATCACCCGTCGTCGTCTTCCGTCCGACAACGAGGTGCTGTGCACCTTGTCCGATTCGCGGGTGCCGGAGCTGGCGAAGCGGATGGGCACCACGAGAACCGCTGCGGCGCTGGAGTTGTGGGGCGACAAGCTCGACGGTGCCGTCGTCGCGATCGGCAATGCACCGACTGCGCTCTTCCACCTGATGGAGATGCTCGCGGCCGGAGCGCCGAAGCCGGCGGCCATCGTCGGCGGCCCGGTCGGATTCATCGGGGCGGCCGAGTCGAAGGAGGACCTGATCGCCGCGGACCTCGGCGTCGAGTATCTGGTCGTTCGAGGCAGACGGGGTGGCAGTCCGATCACCGTCGCGGCCGTCAATGCCATCGCGAGCGAGCAGGAATGACCACTACTGGAAAACTGTGGGGTGTCGGCGTCGGTCCCGGCGATCCGGAGTTGTTGACGGTCAAGGCCGCTCGTGTGATCGCCGAGGCCGATGTGGTCGCTTTCCACAGTGCGCAGCACGGTCGCAGCATCTCCCGCGGACTGGCGGCCGGGTACATGCGGGACGGGCAGCTCGAGGAACATCTGGTCTATCCGGTGACCACCGAGACCACGGCGCATCCCGGTGGATATCAGGGTGCGATCGACGAGTTCTACGAATCCGCTGCCGCACGGCTGGCGGCCCATCTCGATGCGGGACGCTCCGTAGTGCTTCTCGCCGAGGGCGATCCGCTGTTCTACAGCTCCTACATGCACATGCACAAGCGATTGGCCGACCGCTTCGAGGTCGAGGTCGTGCCCGGCGTGACGTCGGTCAGTGCGGCCTCGGCCGCGCTGGCAACTCCGCTCGTGGAGCGAGACGAAGTGTTCACCGTGCTTCCCGGCACGCTGCCCGCGGACGAACTCACGCGCCGACTGCGCGGCACCGACGCGGCCGTGATCATGAAGCTGGGCCGGACCTACCCCACGGTGCTCGAGGCACTGGAGCGTTCCGGCCGGTTGGGTGAGGCGCGCTACGTCGAACGCGCCAGCACGCCCCAGCAGCGAGTACTCGACGCCGCAGACGCCGACAACGTGCCCTACTTCTCGATGATCGTCGTGCCGAGCCCGTCCAACCGAGCCGAAACGCGCACCGGCACCGGAGAAGTGGTCGTCGTCGGCCTCGGTCCAGGCGACGACGCATGGACGACCGACGAGGTGCGCGCCGAACTGGCCGCCGCCACCGATCTCGTGGGCTACGTCACCTACATCGATCGGGTACCTCCGAGACCCGGACAGGTTCGACACGCCAGTGACAACAAGGTCGAATCCGAACGCGCCGCCTTCGCACTCGATCTCGCCAAACAGGGTCGCCGAGTGGCCGTGGTCTCCTCCGGCGATCCGGGGGTGTTCGCGATGGCCACCGCCGTGATCGAAGTGGCAGCCGAGCAGCAGTGGAACTCGGTACCGGTACGGGTGGTGCCCGGAATGACGGCCGCCAACGCCGTCGCCAGTCGAGTGGGCGCACCGCTCGGCCACGACTACGCCGTCGTCTCCCTCTCCGACCGCCTCAAACCCTGGGACGTCGTCGCAGCACGGCTCTCGGCGGTAGCCGGAGCCGACATGGCGATCGCAATCTACAACCCGGCCTCGAAATCACGAACGTGGCAGGTTGCGGCGATGAAAGACATTCTGCTCGAACACCGTTCGTCGCAGACCCCCGTGGTCATCGGACGCGCAGTTGGCAGCGCGCAGGAATCCGTTCGCACCGTCACTCTCGGCGAACTCGACCCGGAGTCGATCGACATGCGATGCCTGCTCATCATCGGATCGTCGATGACGACGGTGGTCGAGACGGGAAGCGGACCGAAAGTGTTCACCTCCCGCCGGTACCCGTCAGAGGGTGGAGCGTAATCGATTCGTCAGCCAGTCCACGGCGGCCGCGATGTCGAACACCGTCGGCGCCGAACCGGTGCGCGCAGGACGGTCGACCACGATCACCGGAATCGATGCCGCTCGGGCAGCATCGAGCTTGGCCCGCGTCATGTCGCCGCCGCTGTTCTTGGTGATCAACAGGTCGATTCGGTTGTCCGCGAGCATCATCGCCTCGTGGTCGACGTCGAACGGCCCACGGCTCAGGTGCAGTGTCATGTGCGGCGGGACCGGGCCGGTCGGAGGGTCGATCGCTCGGACCAGAAACCACGAGTGATCGACACTCGCGAAATGATGAACACCCTGCCTGCCGGTCGTGAGGAACACCCTGCTTCCGGGGGTGATCGCCGACGCCGCGCCGGGCAGTGAGGCTACCGAGGTCCATCGATCACCCTCTCCCGCGGTCCACGGTGGCCGAGTCAGAACCAGCAGCGCGACCAACGCTTCCCGCGTGGCCTGCTCGGCGTGTGCACCGATGGTGGAGGCGAACGGATGTGTCGCGTCCACCACCACGTCGATTGCGTTGTCTCGCAGCCACACTGCAAGGGCGTCCGGACCACCGAAGCCACCGATTCGCGTCCGTCCGACGGGCAGAATCGGCTCGGCAACCCGTCCGGCCAACGAGGTGATCGTCTCGATCCCCTGCACCGCGCCCAGAGCGACCGCGAGTGCCCGCGACTCCGTCGTACCACCGAGAATCAGGACTCTCACCGTTCGGTCGCAGTCCATTGTTTTGTCGCACACCATTGCGTGACCGGCAGCTGCGGTCTCCACGTCGTGAACGCGCCCAACGGTTCACCGCGATAGATCTGGAACCTGCGGAGCTCTCCGCCGTACTTCGCCGCCGCGGTCAGCAACAACGAATCCGATTCTGCGGTCACCGAATTGGCGACCAGTCGTCCGCCGGCGCGCACCGCGTTCCAGCACGTCTCGAGCATGTCGGCCCCGGTCAACCCGCCACCGATGAACACCGCATCCGGCACCGAATCCGAGTCGGAGACCGCAGCGAAGCTCCCCGGGGCATCGCCGTGCACCACGAGCCCCGGAACTCCCAGGCGCATTGCATTGGTCTCGATCTGCTCACGGCGTGCCTGCGAGCTCTCGAACGTCACTGCGCGACAGGATCGGTCGGTCCGCATCCATTCGATGGCAATGGTTCCCGAGCCGCCTCCGATGTCCCACAGCAACTCTCCGGGTGCCGGTGCCAACGCGCTGAGAGTGAGTGCTCGAACCTCCCGCTTGGTCATCTGGCCGTCTCCGGTGTACGCAGAGTCGGCGAGGCCGGGATTGCGGGTGTGGCGGGGCGCGTCGGGATCTCGGACACACAGCAGTGCAACGACATTGAGTGGATCGACGCCCTCGAACGTCGACTCTCGGGCGATTCCGCCGACGACCCGCTCGGCCGGTCCGCCGAGCTGCTCGAGGACGGTCAGTTCACTCGATCCGAAGCCGTTGGCGCACAGCACAGCCGCGATCTCGCCCGGCGTACTGCTGCCCCGGCTCAACACCAGTATCCGGCGACCGTCGGCCAACTCGGGTAACACCGTCTCGGCCGGGGTGTTCACCAGGGACACCGTCGAGGTGTCCTGTAGTGCCCAGCCCAGTCGCGCGCATGCCAGTGACACCGAGGACGGTGCCGGGTGGACCCGTACGCGATCGGCACCGAACTCCCGCACCAGCGTGACCCCGATGCCATGGAACATCGGATCCCCGCTGGCCAGCACGCAGACGCGAGCACCTGCGCAGGCGTCGAGCATCGGCCGTAGATTCGGCACCAACGGACTGGGCCACGTCCTGGTCTCGGTGCAGTGCTCTCGCACCTCCGCGATCTGGCGGGCCGAGCCGAACACCACATCGGCGTGCTCGATCGCCGTGCGGGAACCGACAGACAGTCCGTCCCAGCCATCCGCACCGATTCCGACGACCACGATCGGGTTGGGCACCGGTGCCACCATCAGCGCGGCATCCTGCGCCAGAGCCATTGCGGCAGTAGACGCATGCCGAAGAACACCGGTCGCAGAGTGCCGGGGATCCACACGGTGGCCCGACGCTTGCCCAGCGCGGTGACCACGCCGTCGGCGACCTGATCCGGTGTACTGGACATGGGCGCGGGTGTCATCCCCTCGGTCATGGAACCGATGACGAATCCCGGACGAACGAGTAGGAGATGCACCCCGCTACCGTGCAGGGAATCGCTCAGTCCACCGGCGAACCCGTCGAGACCGGCCTTTGCCGACCCGTACACGTAGTTGGCGCGCCGCACTCGAACTCCCGCCACCGACGAGAACACGACCAGGTCGCCGCTCCCCTGCGCTCGGAGCAACTTCGCCGCATGCGTCAGCACCGAAACCTGAGCCAGGAAGTCGGTGGTGATGACCTCGAGAGCGTGCTGAGCGTCGTTCTCGGCGCGCGCTTGATCCCCGAGGATGCCGAACGCCAACACCACGATCCCGATCGGACCGTATCGCTCGGCAATCCGGCTCACGAGCTCGGCGTGGGTGTCCATCGCGTTCGCGTCGAACTCGACGGTGTGAACGGCGTCCGCGCCTGCCTGCTGCACTCGTCGTTGCTGGGCATCGAGGTCGCTGCTGCGCCGAGCTGCCAGTACGACGGTTCGGCCGGAGGCGAGTCGGGTAGCGACCTCCAGTCCGATCTCGCTGCGCCCACCCAACAGCAACAGCGTTCCGGCCGCGGGTTCTGCTCGTCTGCTCACGCCGACCAGTCTTGCCGATGAAATCGCATTCACTACAGTCGGGGCATGGCCGCCATTCCCGCAGACGCGACTGCCCTCGCCGACGACGCATTCGAGTTCCTTGCCGAGCGGCATCTGGCCACTCTGACGACACTGCGACCCGACGGAACCCCGCACGTGGTCGCCGTCGGGTTCACCTACGATGCCGAATCCCGCTGCGCTCGGGTCATCACCAACGACGTATCGCAGAAGGCGATCAACGCCGGCCGTGGCGCCTACGCCGCCGTCACCCAGATCGACGGCGCCCGCTGGCTGACGTTGGAGGGCCCCGCGTCGGTCCGAAACGATCGTGAATCGGTCGTCGATGCGGAGAACCGCTATGCGCAGCGCTACCGCGTACCCAGGGAGAACCCCACCCGAGTCGTCATCGAGATACAGGTCCAGCGGGTACTGGGTAGCCGTTCGCTGCTCGACCGGTAGCGGCCGTCCCGTCTGCTTTCACCGCCAGGGAAGCACGGTCAGGTTCGGCCATTCGGTCGTCCACCGGGCAGCCTTGGCCTCGTACACGTGCCGCATCGGCAACCGCGGGTTCGGCCGCACGATTCCCGCGAAGAGATCCTCGAATCCGTGCGGTGCGTACACGACGTCCGTACCGCCCTGGTCGGTGGTGATGCCGAAGCAGCACGTCGTGGAGACGAAGTGATCGATCGCATCCTCGGTGCTTCGGTACGGTGCGATCGCAGTGCCGAAATGCTGCTCGTACCACAGGTGTACCCGCGCCTCGTTGCGTACTTCGACGTCCACACCGAGGTCGGCGAACACCGATGCCGCGCGCTCGATCACCTCGTTCTCCGATTCGTAGGACAGATCGGAGTCGTCGAAGTAGAAGAAGTCGTAGTCCCGGATACCCGCACGAAGGTCCCTACCGGCCAGGTGGTTCCAGACCGTCTGGAACAGGCCACCCGCCGTCAGGTACCACCCGGGAAGCTTCAGTTCTGGTGCACGTCGAAGTATCTCGGCGACAGCAGGATTGGATCGAACGATCGAGACGAACTCGGGCTCGCCTCGATTCGTCACGCCGGCAGGACGGCCAGGCCGTGCGGCCGCAGGTTGACCGACTCGCACCCGTCCGCGGTGACGACGACGATGTCCTCGATGCGCGCACCCCACTGTCCGCGGAAGTAGATTCCCGGCTCGATGCTGAACGCCATTCCTTCGGTCAGCGTGATGTCGTTGCCGGCAACGATGTACGGCTCCTCGTGCACCGACAGGCCGATCCCGTGCCCGGTCCGGTGCAGGAACGCCTCGCCCAGACCGGCGTCGACCAGCACGTCGCGGGCTGCCGTATCGATGGACTGCGCCGTGACGCCGGGCACCACCGCATCGACAGCTGCCTGCTGGGCCCGCTCGAGTACCGCGTACTGCTCGGCGATCTCTGCCGAGGGCTCGCCGAGACTGTAGGTGCGGGTCGAGTCGGAGTTGTATCCCGGTGCAACGGGTCCCCCGATGTCGATCACCACGATGTCGCCTGCCTCGACGACTCGATCGGAGACCTCGTGGTGCGGGTCGGCACCGTGAGGCCCGGACCCGACGATGATGAATTCCGGTGCTGTGTGGCCTTCTTCGACGATCGCGGCCGCGATGTCCGAGGCGATCTCCGCTTCCGTGCGGCCTACTCGAAGCCACTCGCCCATCCGGGCGTGCACGCGGTCGATGGCGTACCCGGCGCGGCGCAACGCGTCGATCTCAGCCGCATCCTTGACCATTCGAAGTTCGCGAAGCACGTCGGTGGCCAGCACCGGGACCGTGCCGAAGACACCCGCCAACGGCACGAAATGCAGGGCAGGCATGGCGTCGGCGACGGCTGTTCTCGTTCCGCCGGGAACTGCCGCTGCCACCAGTGCGTACGGATCCACACCGTCGACCCAGTCGACGAGCGTCAGAGACAGCTCCTGCGCCGCGGAATCACCCAGTGCGGCGAGCTCGAGCCGCGGAACCACGACCGTCGGGGTGCTGCCGTCTGCCGGAACGACCAGAGCGATGAGACGCTCGAACGAGCTGGCCTTCGATCCGATCAGGTACTGCAGATCGGGACCCGGGGTGATCAACAGGGCATCCAAGCCTGCTTCCGACGTCAGGCGAGCCGCGCGGGCGAGTCTGGACGCGTAGACATCGCTGGAGAAACGTGAGGAACTGACCGAAGAATCGACACTCATACCTTCAGGCTAATGCCGTACGGCAAGATGAGCCCCATGACCGCCCCCGGAAAGTCTCCGTTGCTGCTCCTCGACGGTGCGAGCCTGTGGTTCAGGGCCTACTACGCACTGCCCGAGTCGATTACGGCCCCCGACGGGCGACCCGTCAATGCCGTTCGCGGCTTCCTCGACATGATCTCGGCGTTGATTGCGCGCACCGAACCCAGCCGACTCGCTGTGTGCCTCGATCTCGACTGGCGCCCACAGTTCCGCGTCGACCTCGTGCCGTCCTACAAGGCGCATCGTGTTGCCGACGCTGCCCCGGAGGTCGCCGAGAGCGAGGAAGTTCCGGAGACACTGACACCACAGGTGAACATGATCATGGATGTGCTCGCCGCATTGGGGATCGCGACCGCAGGCGCAGACGGTCTCGAAGCCGACGACGTGCTGGGAACCCTGGCAGCACGCGAGCGTCAGGACCCGGTGGTCGTGGTCAGCGGGGACAGGGATCTACTTCAGGTCGCCGCGGACGAACCGAACGAGGTGCGCGTTCTGTACGTGGGACGCGGTTTGGCCAAGGCCGAATTGTTCGATCCCGCACTGGTTTCCGAGCGCTACGGTGTTCCCTTTCATCGAGCGGGTGCGGCGTACGCGGAACTCGCCCTGCTGCGCGGCGATGCCTCGGACGGCCTGCCCGGTGTCAAAGGGATCGGTGAGAAGACGGCATCGACGTTGATGCTGAACTACGAATCCGTCGCTGCGTTGCGCGCTGCGGCCCTCGACCCGGCATCGGACATGGCCAAGGGCATCCGGGCGAAGCTGGCCAATGCGAGTGAGTACCTGGACGCCGCACTTCCCGTCGTCCGAGTTGTCACCGACGCCGATGTCGTCCTGTCGAAATCCGACGAGATTCCGGCCGAGCCCGCCGATCTCGACGCGCTGAACACACTCGCCGAAACCCTCGGTATCGAGAACGCCGTGGCCCGCCTCGTCGCTGCCATGGCGGCCACGGCCTCGACAGCCTGAACGGCCGACCGACGCGGGACTACTTGGGTAGGGAGACCTCGTAGTTGGCGTCGTCGTCGAGGAAGGTCAACGTCACCGTCTTGAACGCACCGTCGACCGTCAGGGTGCAATCGACACTGGTCTTTGCCTTGACCTCGATGTTCTGGGGGCAGGACACACCGGAGACGTCGGACGCCCCGTAGGACTCGGTGACGACCGTGCGAATGCCCTCCTCGGCCGCCGCGGTATCGAGGGTGGTCGTGCGGCCGAAGGCGAAGAACAACACCACAGCGATCACTGCGACCACGGCGACGACGGCACCCGCGATGATCAGAGGCTTCTTGGACTGTGATCCGGCCCGCCCTGGCCCCTGCTGATTCGGGTATTGCTGATTCGGATACGGCTGGTTGGGATTCCAGGGCTGCTGCGGCGGCTGTCCGTACTGCCCTTGTCCGTACTGCCCACCACCGAATTGCTGTGGTGCGTAGGGGTTCTGGTAGGCCGCATCGCCCGAAGCAGGCACGCCGGCACCGGGATAGGGCGCGCCGTACTGCTGACCGGCCGGATACTGACCGGTGGGGTTCTGGCCCTGGGGGTAGCCGCCCTGCGGATTCGTGCCCTGGGGGTAGCCGCCCTGCGGATTCGTGCCCTGGGGGTAGCCACCCTGCGCGTTCGGGGCCTGGGGGTATTGACCCTGCGGGTAGCCGGCAGATGGGTACTGGCCCTGGGGATACTGGCCCTGGGGATACTGCCCCTGCGGGTACTGGCCGCCGGGCTGCTGCGGGCTCTGCCCGTACGGCGTGGCCGGCGGCTGTCCGTACTGACCCCACGCCGACGGCGTCGGTTGATCGGCCGAGGGGCCGCCGGGTTGCGTCTCCGGCGTGTCGTTCGCGGCACCGTCCTGCTGATCGGGCTTGCGCGACCAGCTGTTGTCCGGATCGGTCGGACCGTATGGGCCGCTCATCTCGCCTCCACTGAAAATTCGGATTCGTCGGGGGTACAGTATCCCGCCCGTACGACTCTCCGCTGTACCGACCCGGCAGTCCGATTCGCTCCTGTCATGCGGCATCGACGGCGACCACACCGCGGCGCAGAGCCGCGATCGCCCGCGCCGCAGTGCGCGAGAGTTCCGGCTCCGGGGCCGCGAGCCGAACCTGATCCAATAGGTCGATCACCTGCCGACACCAGCGCACGAAGTCTCCGCCCGACAGTGCTTTGCCGTTGTCGCCCGCGGTGACGAGAGCATCGACCAACGAATGGTTCGACGCCCACTTGTAGATCGCCTTCACGAATCCCATGTCGGGCTCTCTCGTCGGCGGAAGCTTGTGCCGAACTTCGTCGGACCTCAACTCGTGCCACACCCGCACCGTCTCGGTCAGCGCGTGTCGAATCGGACCCGTCGGACCGTGCGGAGTGATATCGCCCTCCGACCTGGACTCGTAGACCACCGCCGAGACCACCGCCGCCAACTCTGCCGGAGAAAGGCCTTGCCACAGGCCGCCGCGCAGGCATTCGGCGACCAGGAG
This sequence comes from Rhodococcus sp. 15-725-2-2b, assembly GCF_002259075.1. Taxonomy (NCBI): domain Bacteria; kingdom Bacillati; phylum Actinomycetota; class Actinomycetes; order Mycobacteriales; family Nocardiaceae; genus Rhodococcus; species Rhodococcus sp. 15-725-2-2b. The sequence continues at coordinate 184,909 of NZ_NPFL01000019.1, forward strand.
GTCGGACTCCGAATAGATCCGACTCAGCCGTGCGCCATCGTCGGTGACCTTCGGATCCTTGCCTGCCGTCACGTACCCGCGGTCGGCGAGCAACGCCAGGATACGGTCGAACGTTCGGGCGAGGGAGTTCGTCGTCGCCGATACCTTCTGGCGCATCGTTTCGGTCTCCCGAGCCAGCCGGTTGTAGCGCTCACCGGTGCGGCCGAGCTCGTCGCGATCGGGGCGCGCGTGCACCGGATGCGATCGAATGGCTCTCCGAAGCGTGGCCAGTTCCTTGTCGTCCGCTGCGGTCGATTTGCGGCGGACTCGGTCCGACGGCTGCGAGATTCCGCGTGTGACCAGGGCGGCCGCGAGATCGCGCCGGGTCTTGGCGGTGCGATGATCGACGAAGCGCGGAAGGCGCATGGTGCCCAAAGACGTTGCAGGCGAGGGGAAGTCCGCGGCCGAAAGCCGCCCGGCCCATTTGTCCTCGGTCAGTACGAGCGGCCGCGGATCGGCCCGGTCGTCATCCGCCTCCAGGACCACCGCGAGACCGCTGCGGCGACCGGTCGGCACCGAGATCACGTCGCCGCGCCGCAAGGCACGGAGTGAATCGACTGCCTTGTCCCGTCGATCGGACCTGTTCTGGCGTTCGAGGGTCTTCTCACGATCCTTGAGCCGCTCACGCAGCCGCGCATACTCGAAATACTCGCCGTCGGGGCCGCCGAGGCGTGCCCCGAGCGCCTCCAACGTCTGCATGTTCTTCTCGATGCCGCGCACCATCCCGACGACGGACCGGTCGGCCTGGAACTGGGCGAAGGACCGTTCGAGCAACAGACGCGAATCGGCCGCACCGAACTGTTCGATCAGGTTGATCGACATGTTGTATGCCGGCGCGAACGAACTGCGCAGCGGGAAAGTGCGGGTCGACGCCAGACCGGCGACCTCGGTCGGCTCCGTACCGGGCTGCCACAGCACGACGGCATGCCCCTCGACATCGATACCGCGCCGCCCGGCCCGGCCGGTCAGCTGGGTGTACTCCCCCGGCGTCAACTCGGCGTGTGTCTCACCGTTGAACTTGACCAGCTTCTCGAGCACGACGGTTCGAGCAGGCATGTTGATCCCGAGAGCCAACGTCTCGGTGGCGAAGACCGCCCGGACCAGGCCCTTGACGAACAACTCCTCGACGGTATGCCGAAAGACCGGCAACATCCCGGCGTGGTGAGCGGCGAATCCACGCTCGAGCGCGTCGCGCCACTCCCAGAAGCCCAGGACCTCCAGGTCCTCGCGTGGCAGCTCCGAGGTGTGCTTCTCGACGATGTACCGAATCTCCTCGGCCTGCTCGGGCGTGGTCAGCACCAGCCGCGAACGCATGCACTGGGTCAGCGCGCCGTCACAGCCTGCGCGGCTGAAGATGAATGTGATCGCCGGGAGCAGACCTTCTTCGTCGAGTTTGGCGATCACATCGGGTCGGGCCAGTGGGCGGTTGTTCGCTCCGCTGCCGTGACCGCCACCGCGACCTCCGCCGCCTGCCCGACCGCCTGCCCGACCGCCTCGGCCTCTGCTGTGTGGTGCATGCCAGCGGTCCATCGAGTCGAGGGACTGACGTTGTTTGACGTGTCGTACGAGTTCCCGATCGACGACGATCTTCTGACTGCCGTCCGCCGACTGGGCTCGCGTGTCGAACAGATCGAACAATCGGCGACCCACCATGATGTGCTGCGACAGGGGTACTGGGCGGTTCTCGTCGACCACGACCGAGGTGTCTCCGCGGACCGTGCTCATCCAGGCACCGAACTCCTCGGCGTTGCTCACCGTGGCCGAGAGGCTGACCAGTCGAACGTCGTCGGACAGGTGCAGGATGACCTCTTCCCACACCGCGCCTCGGAAACGGTCGGCGAGGTAGTGCACCTCGTCCATGACGACGTGCGAGAGACCTCGCAATGCGTCCGAGGATGCGTAGAGCATGTTGCGCAGCACTTCGGTCGTCATGATGACGATGGGGGCATCGGGGTTGATCGACGAGTCTCCGGTCAGCAGCCCGACCGTGTCACGCCCGTACCGCGCGGTCAGCTCGGCGAACTTCTGGTTGCTGAGCGCCTTGATCGGGGTGGTGTAGAAGCACTTGCGCCCGGCGGCGAGCGCCAGGTGCACCGCGAATTCGCCGATGACGGTCTTGCCTGCACCGGTGGGGGCGCAGACCAGAACGCCGTGACCGTTCTCGAGTGCCGTACACGCGTCCACCTGGAACCGATCGAGCGGGAAACCGAGTTCGGACGAAAAGCGTTGCAGCTGGGTGGGTCGGGGGCTCGTCCCCGTATCGACGATCGGCTCGGTCATGCGATCGACCCGACGGTTCGGCCGCGGTCAGATCGTGTCGTCGTACTGTGCCTGCACTCGGGTCGCGGTACCGAAGCCGCTGGACGGCGGTGTCGGAGCGACGGCATCCGGTGACTCGATCGAACTTGCGCCGTCGATGCGCGTTGCTTCGTCATCTGACACATCACCCCATTCGTCTCTTCTCTTGCGCAACTTACGCTTGTCGTGAATCCGCGCAATCTGCACTGCCATCTCGAAGAGCACCGTCAACGCCAAGGCCAAGGCCAGCATCGAGAAAGGGTCCTGCCCCGGAGTCGCGATGGCCGCGAAGACGAACAGCCCGAAGATGAGACCTCGACGCCACGCCTTGAGTCGCTCGTAGGTGAGTACGCCGACGAAATTCAGGGCGACGACCAGCAACGGAATCTCGAAGCTGACGCCGAAGATGATGAGGAGGTTGATCAGGAATCCGAAGTACTGGTCACCGCTGAGCGCGGTGATCTGGACGTTGTCACCGATCGAGAGCAGGAAGTGCAGGCCCTTGGCCACCACGAAGTAGGCCAGGACGGCTCCGGTGACGAACAGCGCCGCGGCTCCGGTCACGAACGAGACCGCGTATCGACGTTCGTTCGCGTACAGACCCGGGGTGATGAACGCCCAGATCTGATACAGCCAGATGGGACAGGCCAGGACGACACCGGCGGTGAACGCGACCTTGAATCGCAACAGGAACTGATCGAACGGCCCGGTCGCGAGCAGACGACACTGGTCGTCGTTGCTCAGATTCGCGCGGAGGCTCGGATCGAGCGTGCAGTAGGGACCTCGTAGGAGGTCGCCGAGGCTCTCGACGCCGAAGATGGTGTGCGAGTACCAGAAGAACCCGAAAGCAGTCGTCAGCGCGACGGCGACCAACGACCACAGGAGCCGGGTTCGCAGCTCGTACAGGTGATCGACCAACGACATCGTGCCGTCGGGATTGACTCGGCGCTTGCTACGCCGCGGATCGAACGGAATGCGCATGGTGTTCTACGGTCAGCCTTCTTCGGTCGGACGACGGCGCGGAGCCGTCACCGACAGCAGTGAACCTTCGGTGCCACCTGGCACCGAAGGTGTGCTGAGCGGCCGTGCGCTCAGGCAGACTTCGCGTCGTGCTGGGTCTCGGTGTTCGGCTGCACGACAGGCGCAGGCGAAGGCAGCTGAGCGGGAGCGGTCGGCTGCTGCGCCGTCGCGGTGTCGGCGTCGGACTTGCCGTCGTTCTGCATCTCCTTCACCTCGCTCTTGAAGATGCGCAACGACCGGCCGAGTCCGCGAGCAGCCTCGGGCAGCTTCTTGGAACCGAACAGAATGATGACGACCACCGCAACGATGGCCCAGTGCCAAGGACTGGTGAATCCCATGCGAACCTCCTACAGATCAGATGAATCGAGCGTACCCGACCGCGGGCATCGCCTCCGGCAGCAGCGGGTGTCGGTTTGCCCCGTGTTCACGTCGGGACGGTGCCGTCCGCGCTGGTGGCATCGAGCTCGGCATACGCATCCAGGGCCGAGCGGGCACGATCGCGGACGGAGTTCACCAAGGATTCAGGTGTCAGTACCGTGACGCCGCCGCCGAAGCCCAAGGTCAATCGAGTCATCCACTGCAGCGTCGCGAACCTCATCGTGACCACGATGGAACCGTCGGCATCCGCGGCGACCTGCGTCATCGGGTAGTAGTCCAGAATCCAGGTGAAGGCCGGCGACACCTTCAGCCGGGCCTGCGAAAGCGAGGGATCGTCGTTGAAGATCTCGAAGGCGTCCTCGTCCTGCACCGATTCCGGAGGCGCGGCGGGTTCGTCGAGTTCGGTTGCCGAGTCGATGCGGTCGAATCGGAACAGCCGCACTCCCTCGGCGCTTCGGCACCACGCCTGGACGTAACTGTTGTCGTCGACGACGACCGTCCTGATCGGGTCCACGGTCCGTTCGGTGACGACATCCCGCGATGCGGAGTAGTAGGTCAGCTGCAGGGCATGCCGGTGACGCAGCGCAGAACGAACGGTACTCGAGACCGGTCCCTCCTCGGCACCTGCGCTGTCGTGATCCGACGAGAGCGGCACGTTGGCCGCAGCCGAGCCCGCTGCGGTCTCGATCTTCGCGATAGCGCGCTGAGCGGCGGACGGGTCGACCATGCCGGGCATGGACGTCAGGGATCGAAGCGCAACCAACAGGGCCGTCGCCTCGGTCGACGTCAGGCGCAGCGGTCGATCGATTCCGGCCGAGAACGTGACGTCGATGCTCTCCTCGGAGAACGACAGATCGATGAGATCACCCGGACCGTAACCGGGCAGACCACACATCCAGAGCTGATTGAGATCGGCCATCAAAGTCGCCGTCGACACCCCCAGCTCACGCGCGGCCTCCTCGGCACTCAAGCCGGGATTGGCCATGAAGAACGGCACCATGTTGAGCAACCTGGCCAGCCGAACCGACAGTCGCGCGCTCATCGCTGGTTCTCCACGTCGGCCGCTGTCTGCAGGGTCGAGATCACGTCGGCGCGCAATTCCGCGGGTTCGAGAACCACCGCATCCGCGCCGTGACCGGCGATCAACCGCGAGACCCAATCCCAGGACCGCACGGGCACCTCGACGACCGTGCCGCTTCGGGTGCCGAGACTCTGCACGCCCACCACCGTTCCCATTCTGCGCAATTCCAGCGCCCTTCCGTCCTGCAGCCACACTCGGGCCGTGCCCGATACCGAGGACGTGCCCGCCACTCGGCGGACGATCTCCTGCAGATCGACACCGTCGGGCTTGCGGACGCTCTGCGGGGTGCCGAACGACTTGACCTCGTCGCCGATTCGGGACAGGCGAAACGTGCGGGTGTCGTCGCGGTCCACGTCGTGCCCCACCAGATACCAGCGGCCGCGAAACGTCACGACGCCCCACGGCTCGACGGTTCGGGTGGTGAACGGCTCGGTCAACGACGGGCGGTGTTGGAACCGTACCGACTTTCCGTCGTCGATCGCGGCCAGCAGGGCACCCAGGGCGGGTTCGGAGCCTCGGGTACGGGCGGGAACCGCGGTCACCGCTGCGGCGGACTCGTTCTGGTCGACCTGAATTCCGGCGGCGCGGAGTTTGAGCAACGCACTCTGTGCCGCCGAGGTGAGCTCCGGCGATTCCCACAGTTTGACCGCTACTGCGACGGCGGCCGATTCCTCGCTGGTGAGGTCGATGTCGGGAAGTTCGTAGGCATCGCGGTTGATGCGATAGCCCTCGACGCCGCCGAACCTGGTGGCGGTACCGGTTTCCAACGGGACACCGAGGTCACGCAGTTCGTTCTTGTCTCGCTCGAACATTCTGCTGAACGCTTCGTGGCTGGTGGAGTCGTCGTATCCGGCAACGCTCTCGCGGATCCACTCCGCGGTCAGGAACTGACGTGTCGACAGCAGACAGATGACCAGATTCATCAGGCGTTCGACTTTGGTGGTGGCCACGACAGTCGAGCCTAGTTGCTCACCGGTGGACGCAGCGGTAACGACCCGACTGCGTCCGGCACTACATCGACGCGATCAACCGTTCCACTCGCTCGTCGACCGATCGGAACGGGTCTTTGCAGAGCACGGTTCGCTGAGCCTGGTCGTTCAACTTCAGGTGTACCCAGTCGACGGTGAAGTCGCGACCCGCTTCCTGAGCGGCCGTGATGAATTCTCCGCGCAGCTTGGCCCTGGTGGTCTGCGGCGGCAGGTCGACGGCCTCGTCGATCTGCTCGTCCTCGGTGACTCGCTTGGCCAGACCCTTGCGCTGCAGCAGATCGAACACTCCGCGGCCGCGCTTGATGTCGTGGTAGGCCAGGTCCAGCTGAGCGATCTTGGGATCGGACAGCTCCATCGAGTAACGGTCCTGGTAACGCTGGAACAGTTTGCGTTTGATGACCCAGTCGATCTCGGTGTCCACCTTCGCGAAATCCTGTGTCTCGATGGCGTCGAGCGTTCGTCCCCACAGGTCGACGACCTGCTCCACCTGAGTGTTCGGCTCGCGAGTCTTGAGATGCTCGACGGCTCGCGAGTAGTACTCGCGCTGGATATCGAGGGCGCTGGCCTGTCGTCCCCCGGCGAGTCGAACGGGGCGACGTCCGGTGAGATCGTGACTGACCTCGCGGATTGCGCGAATCGGATTGTCCAGCGCGAAATCTCGGAAGGACACGCCCGCCTCGATCATCTCGAGAACGAGGGCTGCTGTACCGACCTTGAGCATCGTCGAGGTCTCGGCCATGTTCGAGTCGCCCACGATGACGTGCAGTCGGCGGTACTTCTCGGCGTCGGCGTGCGGCTCGTCGCGCGTGTTGATGATCGGCCGCGAACGAGTGGTGGCCGAGGAGACGCCTTCCCAGATGTGCTCGGCGCGCTGCGACAGGCAGAACGTCGCAGCCTTCGGCGTCTGGAGCACCTTGCCAGCGCCACAGATCAACTGACGCGTGACCAGGAACGGCAGCAGAACGTCCGAGATTCGGGAGAACTCGCCGGCACGTTGGACGAGAAAGTTCTCGTGGCAGCCGTAGGAGTTACCCGCCGAGTCGGTGTTGTTCTTGAACAGATAGATATCGCCCCCGATGCCCTCTTCGGCCAGGCGCTGCTCGGCGTCGATCAGCAGGTCTTCCAGTACCCGCTCGCCTGCGCGGTCGTGGGTTACCAGCTGCAACAGACTGTCGCACTCGGCGGTGGCGTACTCGGGATGCGAGCCCACGTCGAGGTACAGGCGGGCTCCGTTGCGCAGAAATACATTCGAGCTGCGACCCCACGAAACGACTCGGCGGAACAGATAGCGAGCCACTTCGTCCGGACTCAGCCGTCGATGTCCGTGGAAAGTACATGTGACACCGAACTCTGTCTCGATGCCCATAATTCGTCGCTGCACACTTCGACACTACAACGCAACCCGCGGATCGATGTGTCGGAGCGCCCCGATGTCGTCCGTCCGTGAGGATGCCGTCGCACGTGCCTAGGCTGGGCGTCATGACATCCACGCGCACCCCGATCTCAACGGCCGTCCACGCGTGGGATCTGTCCCTGGTGGCACGAAGCGCCGCCCTGCGGCAGAGCAGAGCGGACGGTGGACTGCGTGCCCTGAGCAACGCCGCCGATCACGGTCGTCTGTGGCTCGGGGCGGCTGCGCTTCTCGTGGCCGCAGGTGGCCCGGCCCGACGCGGCGGCGTCCGGGGGCTGGTGGCGCTGGCCGGTGCGAGCTCCGTGGCGAACGGGCTGCTCAAACCGCTGTTCCCGCGGACTCGTCCCGATTCCGAGTCCGTTCCCGTCCTGCGTCAGGTTCTGGCTCCGCCGGTGTCGTCGTCGTTTCCCTCGGGCCACTCGGCGTCCGCAGCTGCGTTCGTCACAGCGGTGGCGATCGAATCCCCCGTCGCAGGCGTGCTGCTGGCACCCGTTGCGGCCGCGGTGTGTTACTCGAGGGTCCACGTGGGCGTGCACTGGCCGACGGACGTCATCGCCGGCGCCGCTCTCGGCTCGGCCATCGCGTTGTCCACTCGTCGGTGGTGGGCCGTGCGATCGGAAAAGCCTGCCGATCTCGGCTCCCCGGTCCAGGTCGAGCCACTGCCGGGCGGCCGGGGGCTACTGGTACTCGTCAATCCGGGGTCGGGCACCGATTCGGACGCGGTGCCCGACGCGATCCGTCGAGCACTTCCCGATGCCGATCTGTTCGTGCCGAATGCCGATCAGGACTTCAACGAACAACTGGAGCAGCGCATTCGGAACACGTCCCCACGTGCCCTCGGTGTCTGCGGTGGTGACGGAACCGTGGTCAGCGTCGCCGCATCCGCGGTGCGCAACGGATTACCGCTCGCAGCATTTCCGGGTGGCACCCTCAACCATTTCGCGCGCGACACCGGATTGACCGTCGTGCAGGACACCGCTGCCGCCGTGGAAGCGGGCACCGCCGAACTGGTCGACATCGCCGAGGTGTCCGTCGACGGCCGCAGTGTGTCGTTCGTCAACACCGCAACGTTCGGTGGCTACCCCGACTCGGTTCGGCTACGTCAGAAATTGCAACGCCGAATCGGCAAATGGCCCGCGGCCGCCATCGCGATGACGCGGGTCCTGGCGGCTGCGGAACCACTGAACATCGGGCTCGACGGCACCGAGCAGTCGGTCTGGATGCTCTTCGTCGGCAACGGCAACTATGTACCGGCCAACCAAGTACCCATGTCTCGCAGCAGTATTCACACCGGCACCCTCGATGTCCGGTTTCTTCCGTCCGAGCCGAAAGCGTCCAGGACCAGACTGCTGTGGGCAACGTTGACCGGCACCCTCGGGTCCTCGCCCGCCTACGTCCGTCGAGCGGTGAAGGAGTTGACCGTCGAGGTGGAGGGTGCCCCCGTTGCCCTCGCGGCCGACGGTGAAGTGGTGGGCGACGGACGAAGGTTCGAGTTCACCAGTGACAAGAACGGCCTCGCGCTCTACCGAAAGCGATAGCGCGCGAGGCCGAACGAGTGTCGGGACCATCGGTCAGGACGGCGGTGCACCTTCGATGTCGGGTGCCGTCTCGACCGCTGCAGTCGGCGCCGGCAACATGTCCTCCAGCGCAGCCCCGGCAATGCGTCTGAACGCTCGTCGCGGCCGCGCCTGGTCCAGCACAGCGACCTCGAGCGCCGACACCTCGAGAACCTTCTTCTCCGGCTCGCCGCCCGCCGCGGGCGGCGCAGTCGGACCTGCCGTGAGTGCGTCGACGGCCACACGTACCGCGTCTGCCAGGTCCAGCCCGGCGCGGTAGGTGTCCTTCAGTGCGGCCACGATCGGCTCGGTCGTCCCGCCCATGACGACGAAATCCTGCTCGTCGACGATGGATCCGTCGTAGGTGATGCGGTAGAGCTGCGTGGCGATCGGCTCGTCCTGGTGCGACACCTCCGCGACACAGATCTCGACCTCGTACGGCTTGAGCTGCTCGGTGAAGATCGTGCCGAGTGCTTGCGCGTACGTCTTGGCAAGCGAACGGCCGGTCACGTCGCGCCGATCGTAGGTGTAGCCCTTGATATCGGCGTGCTGGATACCGGCCTTGCGCAGGTTCTCGAACTCGTTGTACTTGCCCACGGCCGCGAAGCCGATCCGGTCGTAGAGTTCGCTCACCTTGTGCAACGCGGTCGAACGGTTCTCGGCGACGAAGAGGACCCCGTCCGCATACGTCAGCACGATGACGCTGCGGCCGCGGCCGATTCCCTTGCGCGCCAACTCCGAACGATCGCGCATGATCTGTTCGGCAGATGCGTAGTACGGCATCGTCATGGTGCGCTACCCCCTTCGCTCACTTGCTGGCCGGCCCGAGTGTGGTGCTCGGCACCACCGGAATGCGCTGCACTCTCCGTCCGCTCCGCGAGAACCGACCGAGCTGCAGCCGAAATCCTCTCGTGTGCAACGTCGTCCGCCCCAACACTGGTGATGGCAACTGCCGTCGGGTAGATCCCGCGGGTGACGTCAGGACCGCCTGTGGCCGAGTCGTCGTCGGCGGCGTCGTACAGCGACTCCACCGCTGCACGAATCGCCTCCTCCTCGGTCATTCCGGGGCGATAGAGCTTCTTGAGCGCGGACTTGGCGAACAACGATCCCGATCCCACGGCGTGGTAACCCGAACGCTCCTCGTATCGCCCGCCGACCACGTCGTAGGAGACGATGCGTCCGGCTCGATCCGGGTCCGAGATGTCGATGTCGAATCCGACCAGCAACGGGACGGCGGCGAGCCCTTGCATCGCGGCACCGAGGTTGCTTCGCACCATCGACGACAGCTTGTTCGCCTTGCCGTTGAACGTGAGCGGCACGCCTTCGATCTTCTCGTAGTGCTCGAGTTCGACGGCGAAGAGCCGAACCAGCTCGATCGCGATGCCCGCGGTTCCGGCGATACCCGCGGCGGAGTAGTCGTCGGTGACGTAGACCTTCTGCATGTCGCGGTTGGCGATCAGATTGCCCTGCGTGGCTCGCCGGTCACCCGCGATCAGAACACCGCCTGCGTAGGTCAGTGCAACGATCGTCGTTCCGTGTGGAGCGATCCCGGACTTGTCCGAGCCGCCGTTCGCAGTGTTGGTCGCCAGATCCGCCGCGATACCGCTCTCGGGCAACAGATGAGGGGCGTGCCGACGAAGATAATCGGAGAACGACGAGCTGCTCGTCCCGAATGGGATCGCCGTTCCGTCGCCTGCCGACCGTGGGTCCGAACGATCCACCGTCACTGGCCGCCCTTCTGAACGTAGGCGCGGACGAAGTCCTCGGCGTTTTCCTCGAGCACGTCGTCGATCTCGTCGAGAAGGTCGTCGGTCTCCTCGGCCAGCTTCTCGCGTCGTTCCTGACCACCGGCTCCGGTGTCGCCGGGAACCTCATCGTCGTCGCCGCCGCCAGAGCGCCGTGTCTGCTCCTGTGCCATAGTCGCCGACCTCCTCCGTGTATCGAGAAAACAGATCTACTGCACTCTCACCGGTCGATCCGAGGTGCACCGTCGTGGATGTGCAAGTGCAACCGAACGTTCCGCCGAAAGTGCACGGACCTTTACCCTACCGACTGACCGACTCCGCCGGTCGACAAGACACCGCCTTTGGTCGGCGTCGGTCCCGGGGTGCGTCAGTTGGTGAGCTGATCGACGAGCTCTGCGGCGCTGTCGACCGACTCCAGCAGTGCACCGACGTGCGATTTGGTGCCCCGGAGCGGCTCGAGAGTCGGGATGCGAACGAGGGAGTCACCGCCGAGATCGAAGATGACCGAGTCCCAGCTCGCCGCAGCGATGTCTGCCCCGAACTTGCGCAGGCACTCGCCGCGGAAGTACGCCCTCGTGTCCTCCGGCGGCGTGCCGACGGCATCGAGCACCTGCTGTTCGGTGACCAGTCGATCCATCGACCCACGAGCGACCAGCCGGTTGTACAGGCCTTTGTCCAGCCGAACATCGGAGTACTGCAGGTCGACCAGATGCAGTCGCGGAGCCGACCACCCGAGCCCCTCGCGCTGGCGGAATCCCTCCAGGAGGCGCAGTTTCGCGGGCCAGTCCAGCAGATGGGCGCACTCCATCGGATCCCGCTCGAGAAGGTCGAGGACCATGGCCCACTTGTCGAGCACGTCGAGTGCGCGCGCATCGTCACTGCCCTCGGCAGCGACGAACTTGGCAACGCGCTGGTGGTAGATCCGCTGCAGCGCAAGCCCGGTCAGTTCGCGGCCGTCGGCGAGAGCGACGGCCTTGCGCAGCGTCGGATCGTGGCTGATCTGATGGACTGCGGTCACCGGCCTGGCCAGCTGCAGATCGGACAGGTCGACGCCGGCTTCGATGATGTCGAGCACGAGCGCTGTGGTGCCGACCTTGAGGTAGGTCGACATCTCGGCGAGATTGGCGTCGCCGATGATGCAGTGCAGGCGGCGATACTTGTCCGCGTCCGCGTGCGGTTCGTCGCGCGTGTTGATGATGCCGCGTTTGAGGGTGGTCTCGAGGCCCACCTCCACCTCGATGTAATCCGCCCGCTGCGAGAGCTGGAAGCCTGCTTCGTCGCCGGACTGGCCGATTCCGACGCGTCCGGACCCGGTGATGACCTGCCTCGAAGCGAAGAACGGCGACAGACCCGCGATGACCGCCGAGAACGGCGTCTCGCGCGACATCAGGTAGTTCTCGTGAGTGCCGTACGACGCGCCCTTACCGTCGACGTTGTTCTTGTACAGCTGCAGGCGCGGCGCTCCCGGGACGCTCGACGCATGGCGGGCTGCGGCTTCCATCACCCGCTCGCCTGCCTTGTCCCAGATGACTGCGTCCAGCGGGTCACGTACCTCCGGAGCCGAGTACTCGGGGTGGGCGTGATCGACGTACAGGCGAGCACCGTTGGTGAGAATCATGTTGGCTGCGCCGATCTCGTCGGCGTCGATCACCGGTGCGGGGCCACTGAAGCGTCCGAGGTCGAAGCCGCGAGCGTCACGCAGAGGCGATTCGACCTCGTAGTCCCAGCGCGTGCGCTTGGCCCGGGGAACTCCGGCGGCCGCCGCGTAGGCGAGCACTGCCTGGGTCGACGTCAGGATCGGGTTGGCGGTGGGTTCGGTGGGCGAAGAAATGCCGTACTCGACCTCGATACCGATGATGCGCTGCATGTGTCGAGCCTAGACGTCGACCGAAGAGCGCTTTCGGGGCGCGCCCTGTGCGGACGCGCCCCGAAAGTGGTGTTCGACGAAGCTACAGGTACTGGCCGGTGTTGGCCTCGGTGTCGATCGCCCGGCTCGCGCTGGCGTTCTTGCCGGTGACCAGCGTGCGAATGTAGACGATCCGCTCGCCCTTCTTGCCGGAGATTCGAGCCCAGTCGTCCGGGTTCGTGGTGTTCGGCAGGTCTTCGTTCTCGGCGAACTCGTCGACGATGGAGTCGAAGAGATGCTGAATCCGCAGACCGCTGTTTCCGGTTTCGAGTACCGACTTGATGGCGTACTTCTTCGCGCGGTCCACGATGTTCTGGATCATGGCCCCGGAGTTGAAGTCCTTGAAGTACAGAACCTCCTTGTCGCCGTTGGCATACGTCACCTCGAGGAAGCGGTTGTCGTCGCTTTCGGCGTACATGCGCTCGACGACGCGGTCGATCATCCCTCGGATGCAGGCTGCGCGGTCTCCAGCGAACTCCGCGACGTCGTCGGCGTTGACCGGCAGCGAATCGGTCAGGTACTTGGAGAAGATGTCCTGTGCCGATTCGGCGTCGGGCCGCTCGATCTTGATCTTGACGTCCAGGCGACCGGGCCGCAGGATCGCGGGGTCGATCATGTCCTCACGGTTGGAGGCACCGATCACGATGACGTTCTCCAGCCCCTCGACGCCGTCGATCTCGGCGAGCAGCTGCGGAACGACCGTCGTCTCGACGTCGGACGAGACGCCCGAACCGCGGGTTCGGAAGATCGAGTCCATCTCGTCGAAGAACACGATGACCGGGGTGCCCTCGGACGCCTTCTCCCGTGCGCGCTGGAAGATCATGCGGATGTGCCGCTCGGTCTCGCCGACGAACTTGTTGAGCAGTTCGGGGCCCTTGATGTTGAGGAAGAACGACTTCGCTTCCTTGGCGTCCTGCCCGCGGGCCTCGGCGATCTTCTTGGCCAACGAATTGGCAACGGCCTTGGCGATCAACGTCTTTCCACAACCGGGAGGGCCGTAGAGCAGCACACCCTTGGGCGGACGCAGGGAGTACTCGCGGAACAGATCCTTGTGCAGGAACGGAAGTTCGACGGCGTCGCGAATCTGCTCGATCTGTCGCCCGAGACCACCGATGTCCTCGTATCCGACGTCCGGCACCTCTTCGAGGACCAGGTCCTCCACCTCGGCCTTGGGGACACGTTCGAAGGCGTAGCCGGCCTTGGTGTCGACGAGCAGGGAGTCGCCGGGGCGAAGTTTGCGGGACGGTTCGTCCGGGTCGATCGGACCTTCGTCGTTGACCATGTCGATCAACGGCTTGGCCAGCCACACGACTCGTTCCTCGTCGGCGTGACCGACGACGAGTGCCCTCGATCCATCGCCCAGAAGCTCACGCAGAGTGCTGATCTCGCCGACCTGGTCGAAGGTGCAGGCCTCGACGATGGTCAACGCTTCGTTCAGTCGCACCGTCTGTCCCGGTGCGAGTGAATCGGCCTCGATGTTCGGTGAACACGTCAGCCTCATCTTGCGTCCCGAGGTGAACACGTCGACCGTTCCGTCCTCGAACACGCTCAGCAGAACGCCGTAGCCGCTCGGTGGTTGGCCGAGGCGATCCACCTCCTCCCGGAGCGCGATGAGCTGCTGTCTCGCCTCTTTGAGGGTGTCCATCAGTTTTGCGTTGCGCAGAGACAGTGAATCGACGCGACCTTCGAGTTCGCGTACCTGCTCGGGGGACTCCCCCAGTTGACGGCGCAGCGAAGCAGCTTCGGCTCGCACGGCGTCCAGTTCGGCTCTGGCCGCGGCCACATCCGGATTGTCTGTTGAGCTCATGAGCGACTCCTCCCAGTGACGATCTTTCAACGCTACCGGCACCGGCCCGAATGTGCGGACCGACACCACGATCGGGTCGTGTGAGCACTGCGTCTCGACCGCACCGAGCGTCGGTCGAATTCATGTTAGCCTCACCTGACCAAATGGCAGACCGACCATGGAATCAGGGGCTTCACCAGTGAAGATGCGTAATTTCTCGGTAGCTGTCGCGCTCGCGACGGCGGTGATGTCGGTAGCCGGGTGCAGCTCGGCCGATGAATCCGATCAGACCGATCACAATTCGACGTCGGCCGCGGAGAGCAGCGTTCCGGCAGCCGATGCGCCCGCCGTCGCGCCGCCGACATCCGGTGATCTCGAAGTATCTCTGCTGCAATTGGTGGCCCCGAACGTCGACGCGGCGACGAAGGCGGCGTCGGTCGAGAACGGGCAGGCACGCCTGACCAACCTCGAAACGATGACCGCGGCCCTGGCGAACTACGGCGCGATCACGTTCGAGGTTGCCGAACCGACGGTCGAGGGCGAGACGTCGACCGCCGACGTCGCGATCGCCACCCCTCGGGGAACGGCAGCTCCGTCCCCTCAGACCTGGGTGCTGATCGATGGCGACTGGAAGCTCTCCGATGCCAGCACCTGCCGGATTCTCGCTATGGGGCAGGCTCCCTGCGCCTAGACCGAGAGGTCGGAATCCTCGCCGACGCCGATCGTCATCCCTTGCCGGATCGACGCTGCGGCTTCGGCGTGACAGTGCCCTCGGCGAGGCGTCGAACACTCACGAGGAATGCGGTGTGCCCCTGCATCCGATGCTCGGGCCGAACCGCCAGTCCCACGACGTGCCACCCGCGCACCATCGACTCCCACGAACGGGGTTCGGTCCAGCATTCCTGTGCGCGTAGGGCTTCGACGACCTTGGACAGCTGCGTCACCGTCGCGACGTAGACCAACAGCACTCCGCCCGGAACGAGAGCTTTCGATACGGCGGGCAGTGCGTCCCAGGGGGCCAGCATGTCGAGAACCACCCGATCCACCTGCTCCCCCGGTCGATCGACACCGAACCGATCCACGTCGGCCACCGTCAGGTGCCAGTTGGACGGCCGCTCGCCGAAGAACGTCTCGACGTTCTTGATCGCGTAGTCGGCATGGTCCTGGCGGATCTCGTAGGAGATGACCGTTCCTTCCGTACCCACCGCACGCAGCAGCGAGCACGTCAGAGCGCCCGATCCGGCACCGGCCTCAAGCACTCGCGCCCCGGGGAACATATCGCCCTCGTGGACGATCTGGGCTGCATCCTTGGGGTAGATCACCTGCGCGCCACGCGGCATCGACAGCACGTAGTCGGTCAACAGCGGCCGAAGCGCGAGGTAGGGGGTGCCGTTGACGGACGTGACGACGCTGCCCTCGTCGGCCCCGAGCAGTTTGTCGTGCGTGATCCCGCCCCGGTGCGTGTGGAATTCCTTGCCCGCCTCGAGCACCACCGTGTAGTGACGGCCCTTGCCGTCGGTGAGCTGGACTCGGTCTCCGACGCGGAACGGACCGCTGCGGGCGGGTCCGGTCGGTACCGGCTCGACGGGCATCCCGTCGTCGATCGTCGTAGCGTCGTCGAGTTCGATCTCGTCGACGGTCGCGGTGACCACCTCGTCTGCACCTGGAGCCGGAACGTCGACGATCGCGTCGACCTTGGAACCGTCGCTCGCCGCGGACGCGGAATCACCGAAGGACACAGCATCACCGGACGGCACAGCGGAACCTGCTTTCGTTGCTCTGTTCGACGCCCGACCTGTTGGTCCGACACCTGGGACGACTCGACGTGCCAGACTACGGCCTTGACCGAAGATGTCGGACCAACGGCATAGTCTCGCAGTCGTGAGTATTTCCGTGTCGACGCCCATCGACTTGCCTCTACTCGACCTCGGCGACAGCGCGCGACCGCCGCTGGCGGTGCCGAGCCCCCGCAGCACGCCGGCGTTGTCGCCCTCCCGCGCAGGCGATTTCAAGCAGTGTCCTCTCCTCTACCGCTTTCGCGCGGTCGACCGCATTCCGGAGGTCTCCACCGAAGCTCAGGTCAAGGGAACTGTGGTGCATGCCGCACTGGAGGCTCTCTACGCGTTGCCTGCGCAGGACCGAGTGCCGACGACTGCGCGCGACCTGGTGGATCCGGCGTGGGAGCGAGTGGTTGCCCAGTCGCCCGCCATCGAGTCGTTGGTTCCTGCCGACGAGCGGACGGCTTTTCTCGATCGCGCTCGGGCTCTGGTCGCCGGATACTACGAACTCGAGGACCCGACTCACTTCGAGCCCGAGTCCTGCGAGCAACGGGTGGAGATCGATCTGGACGACGGCACGCCGCTTCGGGGATTCATCGATCGAATCGACGTCGCACCCAACGGCATGATCCGCGTCGTCGACTACAAGACGGGCCGGGCTCCGCGGGAGTTCACCGAGTCCAAGGCGCTGTTCCAGATGAAGTTCTACGCCCTGATGATCATGCGCATGCGCGGCGTCGTTCCGGCGCAACTGAAATTGATGTATCTGGCCGACAAGCAGGAACTGACCTACGCTCCGGACGAAGACGAGCTGCGCAGGTTCGAGCGCATGCTGTCTGCCATCTGGAAAGCGATTCTGGCCGCAGGCGAGACCGGCGACTTCCGCGCCAAGAAGGGCGCACTGTGCAAGTGGTGCGACCACCAGGCCCTGTGCCCCGAGTTCGGCGGCACTCCCCCGCCGTATCCGGGTTGGCCGCAGACGGCCCAGGCTTCTACGGTGTCCGAGCAGTGACGATTCCGAACGCCTTCTTCGTCCCCGCCGGTGTCGGCAGTGAAGGCCACGAGAGGGTCACCGCCACCGAGCACACCGTCAGCCTGTGGGCACCGACGATGCAGCACGGGGCACCGCCGTCCGCCCTGTTGGTCCGTGCACTCGAGCGCGTCGACGCGCGCGAGGACACCCGGATCAGTCGGGTGGCCGTGGACATCCTCGGACCGGTTCCGGTCGGCGACATCGAGATCCGAGCATGGACGGAGCGTCCCGGTACCAACATCGAGCTCGTCGTGGCGGAACTCTGGGCGGCCGGTGCCTCGGGAACTGCGCGCGCTGTCGCCCGGGGCAGCGCATGGCGTATGCGCACCACGCCGACGGACGACGTGGCTCACTCGGGCGATCCGGTGATGCGACCGGTGAGCGACGGTGTCGACTACACCTTCGGTGGCACCTGGTCGTCGGGTTATCTCGACGCCGTCGAGTTCAAGATCCTCACCGGACTCGGAGCCGACGGACCGGGTGAGATCTGGGCCAGGCCCACACCCGTTCTCGTGCAGGGTGAATCGATGACACCCCTGGAACGACTCTTCTCGATTGCGGATATCGCCAACGGCATCGGTGCGAAACTGCCGATCGACGAATGGACGTTCTTGAACACCGACCTGACCGTGCACGTGTTCCGAGTGCCGCAGGGTGAATGGGTAGGAGTCTCGGCGGAGACCTCCACCGGTCCCGACGGTATCGCCATGTGTGCAGGCACGCTCAGTGACGAACTGGGACCGGTCGGGCGCATCGCGCAGACGGTATTGGTTCGGCGTCGCACCTGACGAGCGACAACGATCGGGGCACCCGCGGCGCGCACGCAACGCGCGACACGACCCGTCGGCTACCCGGACTCAGAATGCTCGACAGGACCTGATGTCGGACGCGAGGATCGCCTTGGCACCCAGCTCGGCGAGCTGATCCATGACGTTGTTGTGGACCTTGCGAGAAACCATGGCGCGCACGGCAACCCAGTTGTCGTCGACCATCGGGGCGAGGGTCGGCGATTCGATTCCCGGGGTGATCTTCACGGCCTCGTCGAGGATCGCCTTGGGGCAGTCGTAATCGAGCATCAGGTACTGCTGCGCGAAGACGACGCCCTGGACACGGGCGATGAGTTGCTTGCGTGCGGAGTCGGTGCCCGGAGCGCCTGCTCGTTCGATCAACACACCCTCCGAATCGCAGAGAGATTCGCCGAAGGCCACGAGATTGTTCTGACGCAACGAACGTCCCGACTCCACCACGTCGGCGATCGCGTCGGCCACACCGAGCTGGATGGAGATCTCGACCGCACCGTCGAGGCGGATGACCGTAGCCTCGAGTCCTCTGGCGGCCAGATCCTTACGCACCAGGTTGGGATAGGACGTGGCGATGCGCAGTCCGCCCAGGTCCTCGGGTACCCACTGCTTGCCCGCGGGTGCGGCGTAGCGGAAGGTCGATCGGCCGAACCCGAGTGCCAGCCGTTCCTCGACCGCGGCACCGGAATCGAGCGCCAGGTCGCGTCCGGTGATACCCAGATCCAATTGCCCGGATCCGACGTAGATCGCGATGTCCTTGGGGCGGAGAAAGAAGAACTCGACGCCGTTCGCCGGATCGAGAACCGTCAGGTCCTTCGAGTCGCTTCGGCGTCGGTAGCCGGCTTCACTGAGAATTTCGGCGGCGGACTCGGAGAGAGCGCCCTTGTTGGGTACGGCTACGCGCAGCATGGAGTGTCCTTGTTCGACGAGTTCGTGAGCGACAAGCGGATCGAACTCACAGATGTTTGTAGACGTCCTCGAGTTCGAGGCCTCTGCCCACCATCATCACCTGGACCCAGTAGAGAAGCTGCGAAATCTCCTCGGCGAGCGCCTCGTCGCTCTCGTGCTCGGCAGCGATCCACACTTCACCTGCTTCTTCGAGGACCTTCTTGCCCTGGAAATGAACTCCAGCGTCCAACGCTGCGACGGTGCCCGAACCCTCGGGACGGGTCTTCGAGCGATCGGTGAGCTCGGCGAACAGCGAATCGAAAGTCTTCACGACTGGATATTCTTTCACGTCGTCACTCGGGTACACGAATACGGTCGAGATTAGGGCGTTCGGCCCGACCAGGCCCGGCGAACGTCCTCGGCAGTGAGTCCGACGAGACCGTCGCGAATCGTGTATCCGGGTGCCGCCTGCACTGCGATCTCGGAGGGAACCACCAACACCGGACACCCCGCCGTGTGGGCAGAGAGCGATCCGGTGGGCGAATCCTCGACCGCAAGGCACGACGCGGCCTCGAGTCCGAGCAACGCAGCACCGCGCAGGTACGGTGCCGGGTGCGGTTTGCCTGCCTCGACCTCGTCGCCGGTGACGGTGATGTCGAAGTACTCGCGGCCCAGGGTGTCCAGTGCCCGCTCGACCAGACCGCGTTCGGTGTTGGTGACCAGCCCAGTGGACAGGCCCATCTCGCGCACGAGCGCAAGGGCGTCCTTGGCACCTGGTCGCCACGGAATCCCCTCGGCGAACAGGTCTCCGACGCGGGCGGTCAGCCATTCGCGCCCCTCGGCCAGATGATCGTCGGTGACCTCCACCGAGGCGTTGGCCAGCACCTTGCTCAGCGCGTCCCGCATCGAGTTACCGAGGGTGCTCTCGCGTACTTCCGCGCTGAGTTCGGTTCCCAGGGAGCGGGAGTACTCACCGATAGCGACGTCCCAGATCTTCTCCGAGTCGAGCAGTGTGCCGTCCATGTCCCACAGGACACCGTGCAGGTGAGTTGGACTAGACATTGAAGTACTTGGCCTCCGGGTGATGAAGCACGAATGCATCGGTCGACTGTTCGGGGTGCAGCTGCAGTTCCTCGGAGAGCTTCACGCCGATCCGCTCGGGTTCGAGAAGCGCGGCGAGCTTGATGCGGTCCTCGAGATCCGGGCAGGCTCCGTAGCCGAACGAGTAACGCGCACCGCGATATTCGAGTTTGAAGAAGCCTTCGGCCTCGGTGGGATCCTCCGAGGCAACGGAATTGCCGTCGGACAGCTTGAGTTCCTCGCGTACCCGGCGATGCCAGTACTCGGCCAAGGCTTCGGTGAGCTGAACTCCGATTCCGTGGACCTCGAGGTAGTCGCGGTACGAATCGGCAGCGAACAGCTCGTTGGCGAAGTCCGCGATGGGCTGACCCATCGTCACCAGGTTCATCGGCAGAACATCGACCTGGCCCGATTCCCGCGCAGCCGAACGCGATCGAACGAAGTCCGCGATGCACAGGAACCGGTCGCGGTGCTGACGCGGGAACGTGAATCGGAAGCGTTCGGGCGCGTCGGGTTCGGGTTCGGTGAGCACGACGACGTCGTCGCCCTCGGACACCGCCGGGAAGTATCCGTACACCAACGCCGCATGCGCGAGGATGCCGTCGGTGCTCAGGCGATCCAGCCAATAACGCAGGCGCGGTTTGCCTTCCGATTCCACCAGATCCTCGTATGTGGCGCCTTCGCCCTTACGTGCACCGCGCAGACCCCACTGCCCCAGGAACAGAGCCCGCTCGTCGAGCAGCCCCGAGTACTCCGACAGCGACACGCCCTTGACGATGCGCGTGCCCCAGAAGGGTGGCACCGGGATGTCGATATCGGCAGCGACATCGGATCGCTCGGGCACGACCACCGGTGCCTCGGCGGCCTTGCGCTTCTCGGCGATTCGCTTGGAGCGCTCGTGACGTTCCTTGCGCTCGGCCGCCTTGGCCTTCGCGGCGAGTGCCTCGGGGCTGTCCGGAGCCGGACCGCCGCCACGCTTGGTGGTCATGATGGTGTCCATCAACCGAAGACCTTCGAACGCGTCTCGCGCATAGTGCACGTCGCCTTCGTAGACGTCCTGCAGATCGTTCTCGACATAGGACCGCGTCAGCGCGGCTCCGCCGAGGAGCACCGGGAATTGCTCGGCGACACCGCGCGAGTTGAGTTCGATCAGGTTGTCCTTCATGACCACCGTCGACTTCACCAGCAGCCCGGACATGCCGATCACGTCGGCGCGCTTGTCGATCGCGGCTTCCAGAATGGTCGAAATCGGTTGCTTGATACCGAGATTGACCACCTCGTAGCCGTTGTTGCTCAAGATGATGTCGACGAGGTTCTTGCCGATGTCGTGCACGTCGCCCTTGACGGTACCGAGCACGATGCGGCCCTTGCCGTCGTCGTCGGTCGCCTCCATGTGCGGCTCGAGGTACGCCACAGCAGCTTTCATCACCTCGGCGGAGGCGAGCACGAACGGCAGCTGCATCTGCCCGGAGCCGAACAGCTCGCCCACGGTCTTCATCCCCGAGAGCAACGTCTCGTTGATGATCTCGAGCGGCGGCTTCTCGGTCATCGCGGTGTCGAGATCGGCGTCGAGGCCGTTGCGTTCACCGTCGACGATGCGCCGTTCGAGTCGCTCGAACAGCGGCAGTCGGCCGAGTTCCTCGGCGCGGGATTCGCGAGCGGAGGCCGCGGAGACGCCCTCGAAGAGCTGCATGAGCTTCTGCAGCGGGTCGTAGCCCTCGCTGCGGCGGTCGTACACCAGGTCGAGTGCCGTCTCGCGCTGCTCGTCGGGAATCTTGTTCATCGGCAAGATCTTCGACGCGTGCACGATGGCGGTATCGAGACCGGCCTGCGTGCATTCGTGCAGGAACACCGAGTTGAGCACCTGGCGTGCAGCGGGATTGAGGCCGAACGAGATGTTCGACAGCCCGAGGGTGGTGTGCACCTTCGGGTACTTCTCCTTGAGCTGCCGGATCGCCTCGATGGTCTCGATGCCGTCGCGTCGCACCTCTTCCTGGCCCGTCGAGATCGGGAAGGTGAGGGTGTCGACGATGATGTCCTCGTGGCGCAGGCCCCAGTTCTCGGTGATGTCGGTGATCAACCGGTCCGCGACTCGCACCTTCCACTCGGCCGTACGTGCCTGTCCTTCTTCGTCGATGGTCAGAGCGACGACAGCGGCACCGTGCTCCTTGACCAGACGCATGATCTTCTGGAACCGCGAGTCGGGCCCGTCGCCGTCCTCGTAGTTGACCGAGTTGACCGCGCTGCGGCCACCGAGGTGCTCCAACCCTGCTTCCAGGACGGCAGGTTCGGTGGAGTCGAGCATGATCGGCAGGGTCGACGCGGTCGCCAGGCGGCTGGCCAACGCGGCCATGTCTGCGGCACCGTCGCGACCGACGTAGTCGACGTTGAGATCGAGCATGTGGGCACCGTCGCGCGTCTGATCCTTGGCGATGTCGAGGCACTTCTCGTAGTCCTCGGCGAGCATCGCGTCGCGAAATGCCTTGGACCCGTTGGAGTTGGTGCGCTCACCGATCATCAGGATGCTCGCATCCTGTTCGAACGGAACGGCGGTGTACAGCGAGGACACGCCCGGCTCGGGTGCAGGCCGACGTTCCAGTTTCGTTGCCCCGTGGACCATGTCGGCAACCTGGCGGATGTGTTCGGGCGTGGTGCCACAGCAACCGCCGACCAGAGCCAACCCGTACTCGTTGACGAAACCGCTCAGAGCCTCGGCCAGTTCGGGGGCGGTCAGGGGGTACTCGGCACCCTTCGCGCCCAGCGTCGGCAGGCCGGCGTTGGGCATGACCGACACCGGAAGTCGTGAATGCTTGGACAGATGCCGCAGATGCTCGCTCATCTCGGCCGGACCGGTCGCACAATTGAGCCCGATCATGTCGATACCGAGGGGTTCGAGTGCGGTCAGTGCGGCACCGATCTCGCTGCCGACGAGCATCGCGCCCGTCGTCTCGACGGTGACGTGGGTGATGATCGGGATGCGGACGCCGAGGCGGTCCATCGCATGCTGACTGCCGATGATCGCAGCCTTGACCTGCAGTAGATCCTGGCAGGTCTCGACCAGGATGGCATCGGCACCGCCGTCGATCATGCCGAGGGCGGCCTCGGTGTACGCGTCGCGCAGTCGGGCGAAGGGAGCGTGTCCGAGGGTGGGGAGCTTGGTGCCCGGGCCCATCGAGCCCAGCACGTAGCGGCCCATTCCATCGCGGCCGGGGCCCATCTCGTCGGCGGTCTCGCGCGCGAGACGGGTGCCCTTCTCCGCGAGTTCACGGATGCGGTCCTCGATGTCGTAGTCGGCGAGGTTCGGCAGGTTGCACCCGAAGGTGTTGGTCTCGACGGCGTCCGCGCCTGCCGCGAAGTACTCGCGGTGGATCTCCCGCAGGACATCCGGCCGGGTGTCGTTGAGGATTTCGTTGCAGCCTTCGAGACCGATGAAGTCGTCGAGAGTCAGCTCGGCATCCTGGAGCATCGTGCCCATCGCGCCGTCGCCGATGACAACGCGACGTGAAATCGCATCGAGCAGACTGGGCTTGTGTTCAGCGGGCATCACTACAGAGTAGTGGGCACCGAAGTTACGTCGGGTCGTAGGCTGTCGTGGTGAGTCCCCGAAACCTCGATGGCCAGTCCCCGATCGACGACGGTACCGAAAATACGGACATTTCAGGTGCCGGATCGGATGTGCCTCTCGATGCTGCATTGATCGAGGCCGTCCACGACGCTGTGGCCAACGCCACAGATCCCGACGATCTCGATGATCTCGACGACGACATTCCCGAGTTGCGCTCCCCGATCCTGGTGGCTGCCTTCGAGGGGTGGAACGACGCAGGCGATGCGGCCAGCGGTGCGATCGAACATCTGGAGCTGATCTGGGACGCCAGCCCGTTGGCCGAGCTGGACTCCGAGGACTACTACGACTACCAGGTCAACCGCCCGACCGTCCGCCAGGTGGACGGCGTCACTCGCGAGATCGAGTGGCCGTCGACGCGGCTGTCGGTGTGTTCGCCTCCCGGCAGCTCACGCGATGTGGTGCTGCTGCGCGGAATCGAGCCGAACATGCGCTGGCGCAGCTTCTGCGACGACCTGCTCGAATTCGTCGAACAGCTCGGCGTCGAGACCGTGGTGATCCTGGGAGCCCTGCTGGCCGACACCCCACACACCAGGCCCGTTCCGGTGACCGGCACCGCCTACAGCACCGAGTCGGCCGAACAGTTCAACCTCGAACAGACCCGCTACGAGGGACCGACCGGAATCACCGGCGTACTGCAGGACGAGTGCGTCAAGGCCGGGGTGCCCGCGGTCTCCTTCTGGGCTGCTGTTCCCCACTACGTCTCTCAGCCGCCCAACCCCAAGGCGACCGTGGCGCTGCTGCAGCGGGTCGAGGACGTGCTCGACATCGAGGTACCTCTCGGCGAACTGCCGACCCAGGCCGAGGAATGGGAAGAGGCGGTGACCGAGATGACGAAGGAAGACGAGGAGATCAGCGAATACGTCCGCAGCCTCGAGGAGCGCGGCGACGCCGAGGTGGACATGTCCGATGCGATCGCCAAGATCGACGGCGACGCCATCGCGGCCGAGTTCGAGAAATACCTGAGGCGACGCGGTCCGGGCAACTTCGGACTCTGACCGACCGCACACGAGGGACCGGGAGCCGGTGAGGTCTTTCTGATCCCGACGTAACGTCACCGCAGCGGTGACGTCACCCCGACCCCGCAACCTCGTGGGTATGGCCAGCACACCGCGATTCCTGCACGGCATCTTCTCCTTCACCGGGCACGGTCTGGACAAGCCAGAGCTGATCGATCCCAGCCTGAGCTTCGTCGTCCCCGAGGGTGCGACTGCTCAGCCCCTGTACTTTCGCGGCGGAAACTCGAGCGACGAGCTGGTGGTCGTGACCCTGCTACGCGACGGCAGCCCGATGCGCATGTTCCCGATGGGTGCCAAGAGCGGAGTGAACATTCCGCTGCGCGTGGTCGAGGACGTGGACCCGGACACGGTGCTCGAACTGGTGATTGCCGCCCCTGCCGGAACCAGCGGAGAGGTCGTCGTCGATTTCGGTCTGGTGCTGATCTGATGACCGCAGGCAAGCAGCGACTGTTGGTGGTCGGTAACGGGATGGCCGGCGCCAGGGCCGTCGAAGAAATCATCAAACGCGACGGCAGTTCGCTGTTCGAGATCACCATGATCGGCGACGAGCCGTACGGCAACTACAACCGAATCATGCTCTCGCACGTGCTGTCCGGCGAGGCCACCGTCGACGACGAGGATCTGATCCTCAACCCGATGAGCTGGTACAGCGAGAACGGCGTCACGTTGCACGCCGGGGACCGCGCGGTCACGCTCGACCGGTTCTCCAAGACCGTCGTCTGCGAGAGCGGGCGGTCCGTCGACTACGACGTGCTGATCATCGCCACCGGCAGCAACACGTTCTTCCCGAACATGGACGGCCTGCGCGAGTCCGACGGCAGGCTGGCGCGCGGCGTGTTCGGCTTCCGCACCATCGCCGACACCAACGGCATGCTGCAGATGGCGCAGTCGCGTGACGACGTATCGGCGGTCGTCATCGGCGGCGGACTCCTCGGACTCGAAGCCGCTTACGGCTTGCGCACGCAGGGTCTGGAGGTGAACGTGGTGCACTCCCCCGGTCACCTGATGAACCAACAGCTCGACGAGCGTGGCGGACGGGTGCTGCGCAACAAGATCGAGTCCCTCGGCGTGGGCGTGCACACCTCCAAGCGGACCACGTCGGTGTTGCGATCCGAGGACGGCGTCGTCACGGGCGTCGGGTTCAACGACGGCACCTCACTCGACGCGGACATGGTCGTGGTCACCGCGGGCATTCGTCCCAGTGTCGATTTCGCTCGCGCCGGAGGTCTGGTGATCGAACGAGGAATCGTCGTCGACGACCAATTGCGTTGCGAAGACGAGGGTTCCATCTATGCCGTGGGTGAATGCTGTCAGCATCGCGGCGAGGTCTACGGTCTCGTCGCGCCGCTGTGGGAGCAGGCCGTCGTGTTGGCCGACGTGCTCACCGGAGCCGATCCCACTGCGGCGTATCACGGTTCGCGGCTGACCACCAAGCTCAAGGTGGCAGGCGTGGACGTCGCCTCGATGGGGATCACCGCGCCCGAACGCGACGACGACGAGTTCGTCCAGTTCTACGAGCCGCGCAGTGGCACCTACAAATCGGTGATCGTCCGGAACAACAAGCTGGTCGGTGCCACCCTGCTCGGCGACATCTCCAAGGCCAACTTCCTGACGCAGGCGTTCGACGAGAAAGTGCCGTTGCCCGACGAGCGCATCAGCATGCTCTTCGACATGGGAACTCCCTCCGCGGCAACGGGAGCCGCCGAACTGGCCGACGACGTGCAGGTGTGCAACTGCAACGGTGTCACCAAGGGTGCCATCGTGGCCTGCGTGCACGCGGGCGCGAAGAACCTGAGCGACGTGACCGCGAAGACCCGTGCGGGCAAAGGGTGCGGATCCTGCAAGGGTCTGGTCCAGGACATCATCGCGTGCGCTGCGGGCGGTGCGGTCGAGGCCGATCCCACCGCCGACTGGTACGTGCCCTGCATCCCCATGACGAAGCCCGAGCTGATCGACGCCGTTCGGGCGCAGGATCTTCGGGCGGTATCCGCGGTGTTCGCGGCGCTGGCGACCGAGGGAACGGAGGACGCCGCCGCCAAGATGCCGTTGGCATCGTTGCTGCGGACGGTGTGGGGCCCGGACTGGGTCGACGAGCGCGGCGCACTGTTCATCAACGACCGCGTCCACGCCAACATCCAGCGCGACGGCACGTTCTCGGTGGTGCCGCAGATGAAGGGTGGCGTCACCACCCCGGATCAGTTGCGCAGGATCGCCGACGTCGCGGACAAGTACCACGTTCCGCTGGTCAAAGTCACCGGCGGACAGCGGATCGACCTTCTCGGCATCAAGAAGGAGGATCTACCGAAGGTGTGGGGCGATCTGGACATGCCCTCCGGCTTCGCCTACGGCAAGAGCATGCGCACGGTGAAAACCTGCGTCGGCAGCGACTTCTGTCGCTTCGGCCTCGGCGACTCGACAGCCCTGGGCATCGCCCTCGAAGAGCGGTTCCAGGGCCTGGAGACCCCCGCGAAGTTGAAGCTTGCGGTCGCGGGCTGCCCGCGCAACTGCTCGGAGGCACTGTGCAAGGACTTCGGCGTCGTCTCGGTCGGCGAGGACAAATGGGAGATCTACGTCGGTGGCGCGGCAGGCGCACACATCCGCAAGGGTGATCTACTGGCCACCGTGACAGGGGCCGAGGAGGTTCTCACCGTGGCAGGCAGGTTCATCCAGCACTACCGCGAGAACGCTCAGTGGCTCGAGCGAACGTACGCATGGGTCCCGCGTGTCGGCCTGGAAGAACTGCAGGCCGTGCTGATCGACGACCGCGACGGCATCGTCGCCGGACTCGACGAGCGGGTGCAGGCATCGGTGGACGGGTACGTCGACCCCTGGCAGGACCGCGCGGCACCGAAGTCGCCGGCCCAGTTCACCCCGTCGCTGCCCCTGCTTCCGCTCCCACAGGTACCGGTCCGATGAGTGTGCCGGTCGGGGCCGTGGAGGACATGACACCCGGCGAGGGACGCGCCTACGTGGTGGACGGCAAGCAGGTTGCC
Source organism: Rhodococcus sp. 15-725-2-2b (assembly GCF_002259075.1). Lineage (NCBI taxonomy): Bacteria > Bacillati > Actinomycetota > Actinomycetes > Mycobacteriales > Nocardiaceae > Rhodococcus > Rhodococcus sp. 15-725-2-2b. The sequence continues at coordinate 212,331 of NZ_NPFL01000019.1, forward strand.
GTGTTCCTGCTCAGCGACGGCTCGGTGCGGGCGATGGATGCCGTGTGCCCGCACAAGGGTGGGCCACTGGCAGACGGTCAGATCGACGGATCCATCGTCGTGTGCCCACTGCATCAGTACACGTTCTCGCTCGACGACGGCACCTGCCCCAGCGGCATCCGCTCCGTGCGCACCTACCCCGCCGCAGTGGTGGACGGAAAAGTGACCGTCGAACTCTGACCGGCACGGTTGAACGACTGGCACTCCTACCCCCTACCCTGTTCCAGTGAGCGATTCAGGTGAGGACGCGCGGCGGGGAGTCGCGAACGCGTTCGTAGAGGAAGATCGTCTCGGTCTGTTCTCCTTCGCCGTTGCCGAGAAGCGATCCGAGTACCTGGCCGTTCTCCGGGCATTCGACACCGCACGAGCCAACTACGTCGTCCTGCTGCACTCAGGAGACGTGGCCGACCTCATCGCACGCAGCCCGGGTCGGCACGACGCACTGACCACCCTCGACATCGCACCCCTGCTCGATCAGCTCCACGCCTGGGGTCTGCTCGAACGCAGCTACGACGGCACCCGCGCCGCGACACTCGCCGAGTACCGCAACCGTCACTTCGTCTACCAGTTCGGTCAAGCCGGCTACAAGGCCTACCGCGCGGTCGAGGACGTGCTCGGAGCCCGCCTGGACGACGCCGCGCTTTCGCGGCTGGTGCTGCCCGAGCTGCTGGCCGACATGCACGAGCTGGCCGAGGCGAACCGTCAGGCCGACGGCGATCGCATCTACCGCAAGCTCAGCCGACTCGATTCGACGCTGTCGGAGATGGCGACCCGCGCTGCCCACTTCTATCTCGTCCTCGGTGACCTCGTGCGCACCACCGAGATCACGCCGGAGTCGTTTCTGGTCCACAAGGACGCCCTGCTGACGCACATGCGTGAATTCAGCTCCGATCTGACCCGCTACGCACCGAAGCTCGCCGAGGCGATAGCACTCGTCGAGAGCACCGGGATCGAGGAACTGGTCGAGCGAGCCGCGATCAGCGACGAACGAGTCTTCCTCACCGTCGCCGAACGCCGCGCCGACTGGACCGATCGCTGGGCGGGCCTGTCGCACTGGTTCGTCTCGGCCGAGTCCGAACTCAGCGAGTCCGAGCGACTCCGCGAGGGCACGATGAGCGCGATTGCCGCCGTGCTGTCGCTGCTGCGCCGCGTCACCGAAACCCGCAGGGGTGGCGTGAGCAGGGAAAGCCAACTGCGGCATCTGGCCGGCTGGTTCGCTGCCACGCCTACCGAGGACAGCGCGCACGCCCTGTTCCATGCCGTGTTCGGCCTCGGCAGACCCAGACACCTGTCGATGGTGCATCCCGACGCCGACATCATCTCCACGTCCCGATCGTGGTGGGAGGCACCGCCGGTCGAGATTTCGCGCACCCTGGCCGAGACCGGACGCACCCCCACGCCCGGCGTTCCGGGTCGGGTACAGCGCAACGACGGCGGCATCAGACGGCTCAGGGAACAGCAGCTCGAATCGCAGCGATCACGAAGTGCCGCAGCGCAGTCGCTTGCGTCGACCGGAATCCACGACCGAATTCTGAACGAGCAGGAAACCGAGGTGCTCTTGAGCCTGCTCAACGCTGCGTTGACCGCGCGGGTGCGCGTGAGCGGTCGCACCTCCGACTCGTCCGGATCGGACAGCGGCGTGCGCCTGACGCTCAGCGACAGCGACCGTTCGACGGTCGTGCGGACCAGCAGAGGCCGACTGCATCTGGACCGCCTCGCGCTCGAGGTCAGCGAGGTGGCACGCCGATGAGAGCTCGTGAGATCTCCACCCTCGCACTGGATTCCTACCAGCGGGCCGCCCGAGTCGCGCTGTCGAACCACCTGGTGACCACGACGTATCCCGACAGGATTGCGCTGCCTCTGCTGCGTCGATGGGCGACCGAACTGCGCGAGGACCTGCTCGAACTGTTCGGATATCGCCTCGAGGTCACCGAGACCACGGCACGTCTGTACCCGGTGATCGATCGGCTCGACGACAGCCAGCCCGCGCGAACGTCCACCGACCGAATCTTCGACCGCCGCAGATACGCGTATCTGGCACTGGCACTGGCGGCCCTCGGCCGGGCGGGCAACCAGATCACCCTCTCCGAGCTGGCCGATCATGTTGCGGCAGAAGCAAGTCAAGTAGACGGAGTAGAGCTGACGACCGACCGAGCAAGCGACCGAGACGCGTTCGTCGACGCGATCGGGTGGCTCGCTACACGCGGAGCCATCGCGTTGGCCGACGGTGATGCGACCGGCTGGGCGAACAACCCGTCCGCAGGCGAGGCCCTCTACGACATCGACCGTCCCGTCGTCGTCGCCATGTTCCGGCCGCCGCGCGCCGTGCAGCACCTGCGATCGATTCGTGGTCTACTGGCCGGCTCGGACTCCCCGATCGATCCCGAGGATTCGGACCCGGGACAGGCCGACTCCGGGCGTGAGGCAGATCCGAAGGAAACGCTGCGCGCGGTTCGCCGAGCGTTGGTCGAGCAACCGGTCGTCTATCACGACGATCTCGACCGAAACGGCCGATCCGCCCTGGCCGCGTCGCGCACCGTTGCGGACGTCGAGTTGCTGACCGGCCTCGTTGCCGAGCGTCGCGCCGAGGGAGTCGCCCTCATCGACACCTCGGGACGACTGTCGGACCACCGGTTCCCCAGCACCGGAACCATTGCCCAGGTCGCACTTCTGATTGCGGGCGAGATCTCGGACCGAGTGATCGATCCGGATGCACCTGCGCTGGCAACCCATCCCCTTCCCGACGGCGACGCCCTGATCGAGCAGCTGGACGGCGCCATACCCGACGGCGGGATCTTCGGCGATCTCGCCGAATTCGGGTTCGGTTCCGATGCAACGGCATTGGAAGATACGGACGAGAAGAAGCTGTATCCGTTGATCGAGGACAGTTGGCTGACAACGGTCGTCGACGATCTCGTCGAACGCTTCGGCCGCACCTTCGCAGCTCAGTGGCAGACCGATCGAGATGGACTACGAGTGCGGGCGATCGCGCTGCTGCACCGACTTCGCCTGATACACAGCGTTTCCGGCGGCGTACTGGTGCTGCCGGTGATCGCGCGCTACCGCGACGTGATGGTCAGCGTGCGTGATCGAACTCCACAGGACTCACTGTTCGGCACCGAACGAACCACCGGCACCGCAGAAGCACCCAGAACCGCACAGTCCGTCAGTAACGAATCGTCCGAAGTAGAGGCCTGAGTAGATGACCGCACACTCGACACGCTTTCGGCCGACACGAGCAGGGATCGTCAACCTGTGGGACTACCGCGATCAGGAGTTCTCGTTCGCCGACGGTCGCCTGGTACTGCGCGGCCCCAACGGATCCGGCAAGACCAAGGCACTCGAAGTGCTGTTTCCCTTCGTCCTGGACGGCCGCATCGAACCACGCCGGCTCAATCCCTTTGCGGGAGAAGAACGGACGATGAAGTCCAACCTGCTCTACCGGGGGCAGGAAAGCGCGCATTCGTACGTGTGGATGGAGTTCGGCCGCGGATCTCGTGAGGATCCCGAATCGGTGACTGTCGGAATCGGAATGCGGGCGAGCCGCCACAACGACAAGGTGACCCGCTGGTACTTCGTGGCCGACGGCCGAGTGGGCGTGGACTTCTCGTTGCTGGGTTCCGACGACCGACCGTTGACGAAGAAGCAGCTCGGTGAGCAGCTGGGCACCGACGCCTTGACCGATCGCCCGGTGGACTATCGCGCCGCGATCGATGCCCGCATGTTCGGGCTGGGCGCGCAGCGATACGACCAGCTGATCAATCTCATTCTGACGCTTCGCCGCCCGCAATTGGCGAAGAACCTCGACCCCAAGGGACTCTCGCAGGCGTTGACCGACGGACTGCGACCGTTGGACGAGCAGCTGGTACTCGAGGCTGCTCGCTCCTTCAGTGACATGGAGGAGGTGGGCCGGGCGCTCGAAGGATTGGCGCAGGCCGATCACGCCGCCAGGAACTTCGTTTCGGTGTACTCCAAATACCTTCGGGTGCAGACTCGATCGGATGTCGAGCAGGTCTCGCGCCGGCTGGAGGCGGTGACTCACGCGACCACCGCACACTTCGCCGCTGCCGCCCTGAAGGACCGGCGCCTGCTGGAACGGGCGGCTGCGGAAACCCGATTCGACGAGGCCGAACGCGCACTGGATCAGGCCGTTGCGGACCGCGAGACTCTGCAGCGCTCGAGCGCATACGAGGGCAAGCAGCAACTGGACGACCTGGCCGAATCCGCCGCGAAGCTGGAGATCTCGACCGCCCAGCAGGCCGACCGCGCCCGCAAGGCGCACGCCGAACTGGAACAGCGCACCACCGAGGCGGCGCGTGCCGACGCCGCACTCCGGGACTCCGTCGCCGCGGTTACCCGTGCCGAAGAGGAACTGCAGACCGCCGCCGAGGACGCGGGCATCGCCTGGACACCACTGCCCGGAACAGCCCGCAGCGATCAGATCGGCACTGCTCTGCGCGGCCATGCCGAGGAACGCGACGGCGACGTGCGGGCGGTTCGCGAGGCGCTGGGAACCGTCGAGAAGGCGTCGACCGAGCGCGCCCGTGCGGAGAAGGCCGCATCGAAGGCTCGCGAGATGCTCGAGGCGGCGTCGGCTGCGGTCACCGAGGCCGAGGCGACCGTCGACCTGGAGAAGGCGCAGTTCGCATCGGGACTGCGGGCCTGGTGGTCGAACAATTCGGCGCTGTACTCCTCGGCGGGTATCACCTCCGCAGCGTTCGAGGCCCTCGATGCCGCGTTGGCGGGCATCGGCGACGACGATGCCCCGAGCCTGGAATCGGTGCTGGCCGACCAGACCGCAGACGCGGTCGACACCCTTCGTGCCCGCCAGGCCCAGGCGCACGTGGATGTGTCGACCCGCACGGCCGAGCTGAACTCGCTGCGTGACGAACTGTCTCTGGTTCGGGCCGAACACGACGACGCGCCGCCGCCGTTCGCGGCACGAACCGACTCTCGCGCCGACCTCGCCGGTGCGCCTCTGTGGCAGCTGGTTCGGTTTGCCGACTCGGTCTCCCCCGCCGATGCGGCAGGGATCGAATCCGCACTGCAGGCGGCGAATCTGCTCGACGGCTGGATCCACCCGATCGCGGACTTCCCCGTCGACTCGAGCTCGGAGCAGTATCTGTCGCCGCTGCCGGAGGCCTCGAGGCCGACCGGAACCACGCTGGCGTCCGTCCTCGAACCCGAGCCCGGCACCGCCGTATCCGAATCGCGGATCCTGGACGTTCTGAATTCGGTTGCACTGCAGCAGGATCGAGGTGCCGACTCGGGTGGTGCCGTCTCGATGAGCGTCGACGGTCGGTACCGGCAGGGGGTGCAGCAGGGCCAACACATCAAGACCGATGCCGAGTACATCGGCGCGACGGCCCGTGCACGGCGCCGAGAGCAACGGATCACCGAACTCGGTGCCGCGATCGATGCCGCGACAGCCGCACTGGAGGCCGCGGCGGCCGACGAGCGAACTGCCCGCGAATCGGTACAGGCACTGGCCGCGGCGGCCAAGCAACTGCCTCGTGTCTCGGCCATCGTGAAAGCGCAACGCGCCGTCACCGCCGCCGCAGGGGCGCTGCGCACCTCGACGCAGAGTTCGGCAGCAGCGGACCGAGAGTTCGACCAGGCGATCGCAGACCTGTCCGCGAAGGAGAAGCAGCTGCGTACCGTCGCCGTGGCTCACCGCACCCCACACATCGGTCGAGACATCGATGCCCTCGCCGCGGCGATCAGGCATTTCGAGCACCAGGGCTCGGTGGTGATCCGCAAGCGCGGCGATCACACGCGCGAAGCAGAACGCGCCCGCGAAGCAACCAACCGACTCGAAGAAGCGAGTGGCCTGGCCGAGGAGCTCGCCGAGGAAGCCGCGATCGCCGACGAGAACTACCGACAGCAGGTGCAACGCCTCGAGCTCCTCAGCGAGAAGCTCGGTGCCACCGCCGAACAGATCGACACCGATCTCGAGAACGCACGCGAACGCATCGAGAAGTGCCGCGCCGAGCAGCGGGCCGCACGCAAAGCGGACAAGGAAGCAGGCGAAGCGATCGGCAAGGCCGAGGGGGCCTGCAACACAGCACTGGAAAGCCTGCGCGGTGCCGTCACCGAAACCCTGGGTGACGCCGTGCGGCTCGCGCCCTACGCTCGCAAGGACCTTCTCGGCATTCTCGGCGTCCACGAGGCATACACCTGGCCGGCGAGCGACTCGGCGTGGTTGAGCGTGGAGCAGATTCTGTATCGAGTGCAGCAGGCCGAGGGTCCCGACGACGAGGTCCCAGTACTTCCGCCCGTCGTGCGCGCTCTGCATTCGGCGCTCGATGCAGCGACGGCGTCGGTGAAGGTCAGTGACTCGAGCCGAAAGTCGACCCGGACAGCCCTGACGAGTGCGCTGCAGGAGTTCGACTCGCAACTCGCTGCGTCGGGTCAGGACTATCGACTGCAGTGGGATGCGCCGGACGGTTTGACCGTCGTCCGTGTTCAGGACGAGCAGGGCTACTCGTCGGTCGGAGATTTCGCCGACCGAATCGGTGCGGCGAGAGCCGATCAGGAGTTGTTGCTGACCGAGCAGGAGCGCCGAATTCTCGAAGACGCGTTGCTGACCGGCCTGGCGCAGCAGATTCACGAGCGCACCGTCGACGCACGCGAGCTGATCGCGCAGATGTCCGCCGAGATGAAGCAGCGCCGCATGTCCTCGGGCAACACGATCGGTGTGCACTGGGTGCTCGCGGACAACCTCGACGACGGTGCCAGGGCGGTGTCGAAGCTGCTCGACCGCGACGCCTCGGCGTTGAACCAGGACGATCTGGCCGCGATGCGCGCGCACTTCGCGTCGGAGATCAGGATCGCTCGCGCGGCGCATCCGGAACGGTCCTACCCCGAGATCCTATCCACGACACTGGACTATCGCCGCTGGCGCGTGTTCGCCTTCACCCTCATCAGCGGCGACGGCAACGAGGATCGTCTCACCGTCGCACGCCACAGTGCGCTCTCGGGCGGTGAGCAGTCGGTGTCGCTGCACCTGCCCCTGTTCGCCGCTGCGCACGTGATGCTCTCGTCCGCCGATCCACATTCACCTCGGCTGCTGGCGCTGGACGAGGCCTTCGCCGGAGTCGACGACAACGGCCGCAGCGAATTGCTCGGCCTAAGTGTGCAATTCGATCTCGATCTGTTCATGACCGGATACGACCTGTGGATCACCTACGGTGACGTGCCCGGTTGCGCGCACTACGATCTGGCGCATTCGGCAGCCGAGAACACCGTCAGCGCAGCTCTTCTGGTGTGGGAGAACGGCGAACTGTTCGCCGAGCACGACGGCACCGACCTCGCGGCCGCACTCGGGTCACCGCTGACACGCCGTGTGCCGACCCGAACCGAAGGTGGGCTGGAGTTTGACCGGTAACAGCGAATGGCGAGGCAGCGCCGAATTGGCTGCACTGCTCGATGCGGCACGAAAGAAGTTGGAGTCCAACTGGCTTCGCGTCGGTGGCAACATCACCGTCGACCTGAGCGAGGCCCCGGAACTGTGGCGTCTGTGCAGCGCGATCTCTCGGTCCAACTCCAGTCTGCATTCTCGGGCGCGCAGCGCCAGACTCGACCTCGAGCGGTTCGACGCGTGGCTGAGCCATCCGCTCAACGGTGGCCTCGGACTGATCGACACCCTCTCGCGGCAGGCTCCGTTGCAGGACAAGAAGCAGATCGCAGCCGACAAGGCTCGGGTACGTGCCGAGGCACTCGATCGGGCCAGGGAGGTTCTCGGTGGCGGGACCGATCGCGAGTGGGTCGAGTACTGGATCGCCTCCTTGCTCAATCAGGACGGCACTCTCGGGGGCCGCGTCGCCGTCGACGCGCTCGCGGTGGCGACACAGGTCCTGGTGCTGCTTCCTGTCGACGGGATGTCGCTGACCGAACTCGCGGAACTGGCCTGCGGTGATACGAAGGCGCTCTCGGGCGGCGGTGCCCCGAAGCTCGTCCTCGACGCTCTGTCGTTGCGCGAGAACGTGCCTCGGCCCGTCGATCCGGTGGGAATCAGGGCATTGTGGGAGACCGCGGGCGTGTCGGTCGACTCGGTGTCCAGCCGGGTGCTGGTGCTCGGCTACCGCGTCGACGAGGCCCACACGGTGGCTCGTTGGCTGAACGACGCAGCGGACGAGGGCATCCCCTTCCCCGTCACCGTGGACATGCTCTCGCGCGGCCCGCTCACCAACAGCTCGTCCACAGTGTTCGTCTGCGAGAACGTCGCCGTGCTCGCCGCCGCAGCCCGCACCCTCGGCTCGAACTGCGCGAGCCTGATCTGCACCGACGGTCAACCCTCCGCAGCGGTGCACCGGCTGCTGGCCTCCCGAGCGCCCGGCACCACGATTCGGTGGCGAGCCGACTTCGACTGGGCCGGAGTGCAGATGGTGACCCGAGCCATCTCCCGATACGACGCGGTGCCGTGGCGGATGGACGTCGATTCCTACCGACGCGCACTCGATGCACGCAATTCCGAACCGCTGAAGGGCCATCGAACGGACAGCCCGTGGGATCCGGAACTCGCTGCCGCCCTCCGTGACTCGGGCCGAGCAGTCACGGAGGATCGACTGATCCCGGATCTGCTGACGGATCTGCGGCTGGGACCTGCGACCTAGTTCGGGACCAGATCAGCGCAGCGCAACCCCGAGCAGAGCATCGACCGCATCGGCGAAGGCACCGGGCGCGCCCGCATCCGATCCGCCGCGTTCGACTGCGAAACTCGCCCACGCGTCGAGCGCATCGAGAGCCTTGGGGGTGTCCAGATCGTCGGCCAGGTGCTGCCGCAACCGGTTGATCACGTCGTCGGCCGATGCAGCGCTGTCGAGCGCCGCGGCCCGACGCCACAGTGCGAGCCGAGTGTGAGCGCGTTCGAGAACCTCGTCGGACCACGGTCGATCCTGGCGGTAGTGCCCGGCGAGCAGACCGAGTCGGACAGCTGCGGGGTCGACGTTCTCGGCGCGGAGCTTGGAGACGAACACCAGATTGCCGCGGCTCTTGGACATCTTCTCGCCGTCGAGCCCGATCATCCCGGTGTGCACGTAGTGCCGGGCGAAGCGCGGATCACCGGTCGCCGCCTCGGCGTGCGCGGCCGAGAACTCGTGGTGCGGGAAGATCAGATCGCTTCCGCCGCCCTGAATGTCGAAGCCGGTACCGATGCGGTTGAGCGCGATGGCTGCGCATTCGATGTGCCACCCGGGCCGCCCCGGACCCCACGGCGACGGCCACGACGGCTCGCCCGGCCGTACTGCGCGCCAGAGCAGCGCATCGAGTGGATCCCGCTTACCGACCCGATCGGGGTCGCCCCCGCGTTCGGCGAAGAACGTGTCCATCGTGGCTCGGTCGTAACCGGACTCGTAGCCGAACTGCTCGGTGGCATCGGCACGGAAGTACACATCCGGGTATTGGGCGTCGTCGACGACATACGCCGCACCGGACGCGACCAGCTTCTCCACCAGTTCGACGACCTCGTCGACGGACTCGACGGCACCGATGTAGTCGCGCGGAGGGAGCACCCGGAGCGCTTCCATGTCGGCGCGGAAGAGTTCGATCTCACGAGCTCCCAGATCGCGCCAGTCCTCGCCGTCGCGGTCGGCGCGCTCGAACAGTGGATCGTCGACATCGGTGACGTTCTGCACGTAGTGCACGTCCGTGCCCGCATCCCGCCACAGCCGGTTGATCAGGTCGAACGTCAGGTACGTCGCCGCGTGCCCGAGGTGGGTGGCGTCGTACGGGGTTATTCCGCAGACGTACATCCGAGCCGTCGAACCGGGGGTGACGGGACGGACCTGGCGGTCGGCGGTGTCGAACAATCGAAGCGCTGGACCCTGTCCGGGAATTGTCGGGATCTCCGGGCTCGACCAAGAATGCATGCGGTCGAGCCTATCCGAGCCCGATCAGAAGGCGGGCCAGGGTATGGGTCTGCTCGAGCGAGGTTCCGGCATGATCGGGCGGGCGATCAACTCCTGCGCCCGGTCGAGAACCGCGACCGTTTCGGTCAGGGTGATCTTGTCGACCAATCGAGGAGCGGTGACCGTGTCGAACGTCTCGACGAATCGCACCACGTCGGTCATCAACGCATCGTCCACCGCCTGGCCCGCCCAGCCCCACAGCACCGTGCGCAACTTGTTCTCGGCGTGCAGGCAGATGCCGTGATCGACCCCGTACACGTAGCCGTCGAGACCTTCGAGCGCGTGCCCGCCCTTGCGATCGGCGTTGTTGAGGATCACGTCGAGCACCGCCATCCGCTGCAGCCGTGGATCGTCGGCGTGGATGAGCGCGATCTCCTCGCCCTCGCCGTCGTACGCCTGCAGTACCGGAATCCAGCCCGCAGGTACGAGATCGGGACGGCAGATATCGACCAGGTCGACGCGTCCCTCGGCGTGATCGTCGGGCGTGTCGATCCACTTCTGCACCATGCCGGGACCGAACGGGCCGTCGCGTAGCACCGTCGGCGGGATGACGCCCCAACCGAGGGCCTCGGAGATTTCGTACGACGCCACTTCCCGGCCCGCAAGAGTGCCGTCCGGAAAATCCCACAGCGGGACTTCCCCGCGAACCGGTTTGTACACGCACCGGACGGCCTTCTCGCCCTCGCCCGCCTCGCACACCAGCGTGGCGTTGCTGGCCGACACCACCCGACCGACGACGGTCAGGTCGCCGGTCTCCATGGTTTCGCGGCCTTCGAACGGCGGCAGTTCGACGGTCAAGACTCGTCGACCTCGGTCACCGGACCGAACGTCGCGCCGCGTCGGTAACCGTTGGTTCTGATGCAGACGTGTCCCTCGGGAGCCAACGGCTGTCCGCACAGCGGGCACGGAGCACGGCCCGCCGCGATGACGCGTTCGGACCGCACCGCGAATTCACGGGCCTGTACCGGGGTGAGGAACACCCGAACGGCATCGGGGCCCTCGTCGGTGTCGTCGAGAACGACCGATTCGTCCACCTCGACCTCGCTGACGGCCAACAGCTCCACCACGACGGCGTTGGCATCGGCGTCCCAGCCGAGCCCCATCGTGCCGACACGGAACTCGGTGTCGATCGGAGTCAGCAGCGGACTCGTGTCGACCGTATCGGCCTCCTCGGCCGGTACCTCTGCCCCGAAACGACGGTGCACCTCTTCGAGGAGAAGCCCCATCCGGTCGGCCAGTACCTGGACCTGCTGCTTCTCCAGCGCAACCGACACCACGCGGGCGTCGTGCACCGCTTGCAGGAAGAACGTTCGGTCGCCCGGTTCACCAACGGTCCCGGCAACGAAACGATCAGGGGTGCGAAAAACGTGTATGGCGCGCGGCATTGCACCTCCTAACGACTCGAACAGCTCCGCGAAGCGATTCGCGGAACTTTCATTATCGGCCACGGATCGACCGTGGACGGTATTGCTTGCCCTCCAGCCTGCCACCGATCGGGGTGTCAGCGCCGAATCGGAGCTCTAGGTGCCTGCCCCACCACCGACGACGGCGTCCGAAGAGTCCGCGTTGCCCGCTTCCGGCGTGCTGGGCTCCTCGGCCTTGGGTACGAACACGCTCAGGTCGGACCCGGTGTCGTTGGTCCGCAGCACGAAGGGTCGCGTCGAGGTGTAGCGAACGACACTGATCGATGCCGGATCGGCGACGATGCGCTGGAACGAATCGAGGTGGGCACCCATCGCGTCCGACAGCACCGACTTGATGACGTCCCCGTGCGAGCACGCCACCCACAACACGTCACGGCCGTGATGGGCGGCCAGCCGTGCGTCGTGTTCGCGCACGGCCTGCACGGCCCGTTGCTGCACCGTGGCCAGTCCTTCACCCTCGGGAAACACTGCGGCCGACGGATGCTGCTGCACCACCTTCCACAGCGGCTCGGCCAGCAATTCCTTGATCGTTCGACCGGTCCACTGCCCGTAGTCGACCTCGACCAACCGGTCCTCGACCAGCGGCGTGAGCCCGAGCCTGGCAGCCAACGGCCCGACGGTCTGCTCGCACCGCAGCAGCGGCGAACGAACGATCTCCGCGACCGGCAGGTCGCCGAGACGGTCGGCGACCGCCTGCGCCTGTTCACGACCACGATCGTCGAGCTCGACTCCCGCGCTCCGACCCGCGAGCGTGCCTGCGGTGTTCGACGTCGAGCGGCCGTGCCGAAGCAAGATGACTGTCATTGCACCGAGCCTAACGACCGGGGTCTTCCCACTCCGCTCCGGAGGCCACTGTGCCGAACGACTAGGTGGCGGACACGACCCCGCCGGCCAACAGACCGAGCACCACGACACCCAGCACGATGCGGTACCCGACGAACCAGTACAGCGAGTGGTTCGCGACGAACTTGAGCAGCCAGGCGATCGAGGCGTAGCCGAGGGCGAAGGCGATGATCGTGGCCACCAGCAGCTGCGGACCCGACGCGGCCAGTCCCGAGCCCACCGGCTCGAAGGCGTCGGGCAGCGAGAAGAGACCGGAGGCCGTGACCGCCGGAATGGCGAGCAGGAACGAGAATCGCACCGCTGCCTCGCGTTCGAGTCCGAGAAACAGGCCGGCGCTGGTCGTCGCCCCGGAACGGGACACACCCGGGATCAGAGCGAGACACTGTGCCAGACCCATGACAATGCCGTCCCGGGTGGTCAACTTCTCGATCGGGCGTTCCTTCCGGCCGACCTTCTCGGCGACCGCGATGACGACGGCGAACGCGATCAACATGAACGCGATGAGGTACAGGTTTCGGGCACCGGTTCGGATCTGGTCCTTGAACAGCAGTCCGAGAACGCCGATGGGAATGGTGGCGATGATCACGTACCACCCCATGCGGTAGTCGAGTCCGCGTTCGTCCTTCTTCGTCAGACCGACGAACCACGCTTTCACGATCCTGACGATGTCTCGCCAGAAGAACAGCAGCACAGCGGCTTCGGTGCCCAGCTGGGTCACCGCGGTGAAGGAGGCACCTGCGTCCTCGTTCCAGAACACACTGGACACGATGCGCAGGTGCCCGGACGAGGAGATCGGCAGGAATTCGGTCAGGCCCTGCACCGCACCGAGGACGATCGCCTGCAGCCACGTCATGTCGATCATGCGGCGTCACCCTCCGAGATCGGTGTCGATGGACTGATCACTGTCGATGCGCGGCCGCCGGCCCGCCCCCTGAGTTCGCGATTCACGGGCACGACCGTACCCGGCGCGGCACGTACGCACCGGGCGGCGCGGCGCACTACTGTGCACTGGCGGCAGTGCAGTTCGACACCGACGATCACACGTAAAAGGACATTCGGCACATATGAAGCAGAGATCGGTCGGCACCAGCGGACTTCGAGTCTCCAGACTCGGCCTCGGCACCCTCGGATGGGGTAGCGGAACCGACGGTGACGACGCCGCGGCGCAGTTGTCGGCGTTCGCCGAGGCCGGCGGCACGCTCGTCGACACGTCTCCGGCGTACGGGGACGGACGCGCGCAACGAGTGCTGGCCGAGTTGCTCGACGACGTGGTCCCGCGGCACGAGTTGGTGATCAGCAGCGCAGCGGGTCTCAGTTCGCGCTACGGCCGCTATCACGTGGACTGCTCGCGGCGCGGACTGCTCGGACAACTCGACGCCACGCTGCGCGAACTGGGAACCGACTACCTCGATCTGTGGCAGGTGGCCACCTGGGACCCGATGACTCCGGTCGACGAGGTCGCCGCCACACTCGACTACGCCGTCACCAGTGGACGGGTCCGCTACACCGGAGCCCGTGGCTACCTCGGGTGGCAACTGGCGACGGCGGCAGGAGCAGCAGGGACCGGACGGATCGTGGCCACACAGGCGGAGTACTCGCTGCTGGCCCGCGGGATCGAGGACGAATTGATTCCCGCCGCAGACCACCACGGCATCGGTGTCCTCGCCGCGATTCCCCTCGCGGGCGGCGTGCTGACAGGCAAGTACCGCAGCGGAATACCGGCGGACTCACGCGGTGCCGACGAGGTGCACGCAGAGTCCGTGCTGACGTACCTGACCGACTCTGCCGTCAGCATCGTCGACGCCGCCGTCACTGCCGCCGACGGGCTGGCGACCTCTCCCCTGGTCGTCGCGCTCGCGTGGGCCCGGGACAGGCCGGGTGTGAGCAGCGCGATCGTGGGGGCTCGCGATCTGGCTCAGTTGATGGGCGCATTGATGGCCGAGGAACTCGAGCTGCCGCCCGCGATCGCGTCGGCCTTGGACGACGTCAGCGCCTGATCGCCTGCGAACATCGGACAGGCTAACCTTCGGTGGTGACCGTCAACCGTCTCGCCGCCGTGCTCCTCGTCGCCGGACTCCTGGTCGGCTGCTCGGCGAACACCCCCGGCGCAGGACCCGCGGACTCGATCGGCCCCCGCACCGCCGTCGTCGACGATCCGAATCCGGAACCCATCGCCGACGATCCGGCCGAGGTACTGCCCGTCACCGTGACCGGATTCGACGGCGTCGCCGTCACGGTCACCGACAACAGCCGCATCGTCGCTGCCGACCAGTACGGCACGCTGGCCGAGACCGTCTTCGCGCTCGGACTCGGTGACAACCTCGTCGGGCGCGACACCTCGGCCGCATTTCCCGCGGCCGAGAACGTGCCCGATGTCACCCCTACCGGCCATTCTCTGAGTGCCGAGGGGATTCTGGCGCTGTCGCCGACCGTCGTCCTGACCGATACCAGCATCGGTCCACGCGCCGTGCAGGATCAGATCCGAGCCGCCGGCATTCCCGTCGTGTACTTCGATCCCACCCGCACTCTGGCAGGCGTCGCCACCCAGATCGAGGCCGTGGCGGCCGCCCTCGGTGTGCCCGACGCCGGGGCTGCCCTCGCCGAACGAACGAACGCCGAGATTTCGGCAGCGGCGAACGAGCCACCCGAGTCCACCGAACCACCGAAGATCGCGTTTCTGTACATGCGTGGGCCTGCGATCACGATGCTCGCCGGGCCCGGCTCGGGAGCGGATGCACTGATCGAGGCTCTCGGAGCCAGGGACGCCGGTGTCGAATCGGGTCTGACCGAGCAATTCGTGCCGATCACCAGCGAAGCCCTGATCGCCGCAGCACCCGACGTGATTCTGATGATGACCAAGGGCCTGGAATCGATCGGTGGAATCGAGGGTCTGGAGCAGATCCCCGGAATTGCCCAGACCCCCGCAGGCCGAGAACGCCGGGTGGTGGACATGGACGACGGGACCATCCTCAGTTTCGGCCCGAACACCGGAAAGGTGTTGGTCGCACTGTCGAAGGCCGTGTACGACCCGGCGTCATGACCGACCGCACACCCGCCGAACGAGCCACGGGCCGAGGACGGGTTCTTGCCATTTTCGGAGCCCTGGTTGTGGCGCTGGTCGGCCTGGCGTTGATCTCGGCCGTTGTGGGGCAGGTGCCGACGACTCCGCTGGAAGTGTTGGGCAGCCTCGCGCATCGGGTGGGACTCGAGATCGGCCCGATGCCTGCACATCCCAGCGGCGAGGTGACGCTGTGGCAGGTCCGATTCCCACGGCTGACGCTGGCAATTCTCGTCGGCGCGTGTCTGGGCTGCGCGGGTGCGCTGCTCCAGGGGGTGTTCGCCAATCCACTGGCCGAGCCGGGTGTGGTCGGGGTCTCCTCGGGCGCTGCTGTCGGGGCCAGCTCGGTCATCGTGCTCGGCGGCAGCTTCGCGGGAGTGTGGAGCGTGGCGTTCGCCGCCTTCGTCGGCGGGCTCGTCACCACGGTCGCCGTGTACTTTCTCGCTCGCAACGCAGGCCGCACCGAAGTGGTGACGCTCATCCTCACCGGCGTTGCAGTCAACGCCTTCGCCGGCGGTGTCATCGCGTTCTTCACCTTCGTCGCCAGTCCCGCCGCCCGCGATCGGATCGTGTTCTGGCAACTGGGGTCGCTCGCGGGCGCAACCTGGCAGTCGGTGGCGGTGGTCGGCCCGCTCGCACTGCTCGGGATCGGCGCCTCCCTGGCGATCGCCCGCCGACTCGACCTGCTTGCGCTCGGTGAGAACGTGGCACGCCATCTGGGTGTGAACGTCGAACGACTCAGACAGTTCGCGATCGTCGTCGTCGCCCTGCTCGTTGCGTCCGGGGTGGCTTTCACCGGAATCATCCTGTTCGTGGGTCTGGTGGTTCCGCATGCCATGCGGATGGTGCTCGGCCCCGCGCATCGACTCCTCATTCCGGCCAGCGCCCTCGCCGGGGCGGTCGTGCTTCTTGCTGCAGACCTCGTGACGCGGACTCTCGTCGCGAACGTCGACCTGCCACTCGGCATGGTGACGTCGCTGGCGGGTGCCCCGTTCTTCTTCTGGCTGCTTCGCCGTACCCGGGCTCGCCAGGGCGGTTGGGCATGATGGGACGCACAGCACGCCGCGACATCCCGGTCATCCCTGAACCGGGTTCGAACGCCCTGGTCGCCCGCGGAGTCTCCGCACGACGTGGGGACGCGACGGTGTTGTCCGGGGTCCACCTCGACGTGGTGGCCGGCGAGATACTGGCGCTGGTGGGACCCAACGGCGCAGGCAAATCGACGCTGCTGTCGGTCCTGGCGGGAGACACCGAGCCCAGCGCCGGATCGGTGCTGCTGGGCGACGAACCGCTGTCCCGCATCCGCTCGGTGGACGTGGCGAGGCGACGCGCTGTGCTGCCTCAGCAGCACAGCGTCGGATTCGCGTTCACGGCCGGCCAGATCGTCCGGATGGGCCGAGCCCCCTGGGCCGGTACCTCGGCGGCACGCCACGACGACGACCGCATCGAAGCGGCCATGACTGCATGCGACGTGACGGCCTTCTCGCATCGACCGTTCGCATCGCTCTCCGGCGGCGAGCAGGCCCGGGTCGCACTGGCCCGCGTCATCGCCCAGGACACGGCGACGATCATGCTGGACGAGCCCACCGCAGCACTCGACCTGGGACATCAGGAGTCGGTGATGGCCGTGGTGCGTTCACTCGCCGCCGCAGGCCGCGCCGTGGTCGTCGTGCTGCACGATCTGGGCCTCGCGGCGGCCTACGCCGATCGCGTCGCGATCCTGGACTCGGGTGAACTGATCGCAACCGGTCCGCCGCGGGAGGTGCTCACCGCCGCAACGCTGGCCCGGGTCTATCGACACCCCGTCGACGTGTTCGATCATCCCGACACCGGCGAACAGCTGGTGGTTCCCCACCGTGTCAGAAACCCTCCAACACGGAATTGACCCGGTTGAAGAAGGACCGCACTGCCGTGGTGTCGCGCTGTGACGCATCGGACAGCTGCTGCGCGTGGGCGACCGCATCACGCACCACTCCGACGATGCTGCGCTCGTCCGTCAGATCGACTTCGGTGACCGAATGCTCGGCCACCGCTTCGACCTCGGACCGGTCCGGTACCGGGGATTGCACATCGGCGCGGTATATCTCCACGTACAGGGTGCTCCTGTGCACCCGAAACGCGAACGCCCGGCCGTCGTCGGTGCGCCCGAAGCCGTTCGCATGCGTTCCCGCGTTCACTTCCTCGACGACGAAGTGTGTTTCCTCGGTTCCCACGTCCACTCCCATGTCGTGCACTGACCTCGGACGATCACGCTACCGCGTCCTCCGCCGCGACCGAGCGGCGACCAAATCCGCCGTGGTGGATTTCGCCGAGATCGCCGCACGCTGGTACAGATGTGGCAGCGCCTCCACCGGCAGCATCTTCTCGAGGAAGTAGGTTCGGCCTCATGCGAACACCGTCGACCCGTTCGATTCGGGCGGCAGTCGCGTCCGCGCTCGCCGTCGTCACAGTCCTGTCGGTCGGCGGGTGCTCCAACGACGACGAGAACGCCGACGACATCACCGTCGAGCCCCTACCGCCGGCGGAGTCCCCCGAACCGACCGTGACCCCCGCCGGTACCGTCGGCGCGTTCGCGCCCGTGGACGCACTCAGTTTCGACCCCGTCACGCGAACCCTGGTGGCGCTGACCGACGCATCGACGACGGTGACCCTCGTCCGCGACGGCACCGCAGCCGAGACCCGCGTGGTCGACCTGGGCTCGACGGCAGCAGAACTCGTCGCCGGACGGGACTCGACAGTGCTCGTCCCGATGGACGGCGCCGTCGCGAGGATCGCCGTCGCGGACGGACAGCGCACCGACCTGACGGTCGACGCCGACGCGCTGTCCGCAGCAGACCTGCCCGACGGCACGACGGCCGTCGGCGACGACACCGGCGCGGTGCGCGTGCTCGATCCGAACGGTCAGGTCACCACCACGATCTCCGGCGGCAGCGTGACCTCAGCCGATGCTCTGGCCAGTACACCGAACGGTGTCTCGGTCCTCGATCGACGACAGACGTCGGTGACCGACCTGAATCTGGACGACGGCACCCTCGGAGTGGCCTTGCGCGCAGGCGAAGGTGCCGCGGAGATGACGAGCGACGAGTTCGGCCGCCTTCTGGTCACCGATTCGACCGGTACCGAGTTGCTCGTCTTCACCTCGCACGACCTGCTGATGCGGCAACGGTTTCCGGTCGGGTCGCAGCCGTGGGCGATCGCCTACGATGAGCAGTCCGGTGTCGCATGGGTGACGCTTCCCGCGTCCAACGAGGTGGTCGGGTACACACTCGACACCGGAATTCCGGTCGAGGTCACGAGGTTGGCCACTGTGCGGCAGCCGAATTCGGTTGCCGTCGACGCCGACACGGGCGACTTGTACGTGGGATCGGCAACCGGCGACGGGCTGCAGCGTATCCCCGCTGCGGGTCGCTGAGCTCGAAGCAGGAGTGGAGCCTGCAGGAACGACCGATAGGGCAGGAGTGGAGCCTGCAGGAACGACCGATAAGGACGGAGGAGGCATGTGAACGCACACGAGAGTTCGGCACCTGGCCGCGCGAAGATGCCCGTCGGATGGGAAGTGTCGCCGTCCGACGACTGGGAGTACGTGCCGTTGCGGTTGCCACCGGACGTGACCCGTGTGACGGCCTCGATGCGTCTGGCGATTCAGGCGGAGTTCGGCGGCTGGGAACTGTCGCGGGTTCGCCTCTACACCGACGGCAGCAGGCGTGTGCTGCTCAAACGCAAGAAGACCGCGCATCACATCCCCGAGCCCGGAATCTGAGCGCCTCGCAGTACTGTTCGACCGCACGATCGCTGAATCACAGCACGAGTTCTACCCTGCCAGATCGACCGGAGAGAAGACCGTGGGAGACCGCCTGTACCGCGTCCTGTTGCGCCTGATGTTCCTCGTGCCACCGGAGAGGATTCACCATCTGGCGTTCGGTGTGCTTCGCGCTGTCGCCGCGGTGCCTCCGCTCCGCTTTCTGGCCGAGAAGATGTTCGTGGTCGACGATCCCCGACTGCGCTCGACGGTGTTCGGCGTCGACTTCCCGGCTCCGCTCGGTCTCGCGGCCGGTTTCGACAAGAATGCCGACGGAATCGATGCGTGGGGGCCGATCGGATTCGGTTTCGCCGAGATCGGCACCGTGACCGCGCAGAGCCAGCCGGGCAATCCGACTCCGAGACTGTTCCGGTTGCCTCTCGACCGGGCCATCGTCAACCGGATGGGCTTCAACAACCACGGTGCCGAGCACGCGGCCCAGCGCGTCCGTGCCAGGCGCACCGGTATCCCGATCGGCGCCAACATCGGCAAGACCAAGATCGTCGAGCCGGACGGTGCCGCCGCGGACTACACGGCCAGCGCCCAACTTCTGGGCCCGTTGGCGGACTTCGTCGTCGTCAACGTCAGCTCCCCCAACACCCCTGGACTGCGTGACCTGCAGGCCGTGGAATCGCTGCGACCGATCCTGGTGGCGGTGCAGTCGGTGGTGACGGTCCCGGTACTGGTCAAGATCGCCCCCGACCTGTCCGACGAGGACATCGACGCCGTGGCCGATCTGGCCGTCGAACTCGGTCTCGACGGGATCGTGGCCACCAACACGACGATCTCCCGCGCCGGTCTGCGCACCGACGCAGAACTGGTTGCCGGAATGGGAGCCGGCGGCCTGTCCGGTGCTCCGTTGGCCGACCGCTCGCTCGAGGTACTGCGACGCCTGTACCGCCGAGTGGGTACGCATCTGGCGCTGATCTCCGTCGGCGGAATCGAGACCGAGGCGCAGGCATGGGAACGCATCACCGCGGGCGCGTCACTGGTGCAGGGCTACACCGGGTTCGTCTACGGCGGCCCGCTGTGGATCGAGAACATTCACCGCGGACTGGCCGCTCGGCTCGAGCAACACGGGTTCGCCACGATCGCCGATGCGGTGGGCTCGGCGAACAAGCCCTGAACCGCCGGGTGCCGGAACATAAGTCCGGCACCCGACGACCGAGCTCAGGCCTCGTAGATGCCGGTGAGGACCGCACGACCGATGGCGTGCGAGAACAGATTGAAACCGAGGTAGGCCGGGGTGGCCGTCTCGTCCACTTCGAGCCGTTCCACGTCCACCGCGTGAACCACGATGAAGTAGCGGTGCGGGCCGTGGCCTGCCGGCGGTGCAGCACCGATGTAGCGGAACAGGCCCGCATCGTTCTTGAGCGTCACCGCGGTGCTGGGCACCCCGGTCCCGCCGTCGTCGCCCGCGCCGGACACCAGCGATGTCGTCTCGACGGGGATGTTCGCCACTGCCCAGTGCCAGAAGCCGGATGCCGTCGGCGCGTCGGGATCGTAGACGGTGACAGCGAAGCTCTTGGTGCCCTCGGGGAATCCGGACCAGGACAGCTGCGGGGAGTTGTCGTGCCCACCGGCTCCCATGATTCCACTGACCTGCTGAGCGGCCAGTGTCTTGCCGTCCTCGACGTCCTCGGACGTCAACTCGAAGGACGGTAGGTCCGGAAGCGAGTCGTATGGGTTGTACGCCACGATGGTTCCTTTCGTATCAGCTGTGCAGCAAGAAGTGTTCGAGTACCTGTGTACCGAACTCCAACGATTCCACGGGTACTCGTTCGTCGATGCCGTGAAACAACGCCGCGAAATCCAGTTCCGGCGGCAACTTCAGCGGAGCGAAGCCGAAACAGCGAATACCGATGCGCGCGAATGCTTTTGCGTCGGTTCCACCGGAGAGCATGTAGGGAACGGTTCGACCGTTCGGATCGTGTGCCAACACTGCGTCGTTCATCGCATCGACGAGATCACCGTCGAAAGTGGTCTCGTACGGTTCCAGTTTCGTGATCCACTCGCGTTCGACGTTCGGGCCGATCAACTCGTCGACCTCCTTCTCGAAGGCCGCCTGCCGCCCCGGCAGCACTCGGCAGTCCACCACTGCCGTCGCCGTCTGCGGAATCACGTTGGCCTTGTAGCCGGCCGAGAGCATCGTCGGGTTCGCTGTGTCGCGCAGGGTCGCTCCGACGATGCGGGCGATGCTGCCGAGCTTGAGCAGGGTGCCGTCGATGTCCGGTGACGTCGGATCGAAATCGAGCCCGGATTCCTCCGAGACCGCCTGCAGAAACTGCGAGACCGACTCGGTGAGCACCAGCGGGAACGTGTGATTGCCCAGTTTCGCCACTGCTTCGGCCAGGTACGTCACGGCGTTGTCGTCGTGCAGAAACGATCCGTGCCCGGCTCGCGCCTTCGCCGTCAGCCGCATCCACGCCAGGCTCTTCTCCGCCGTCTCGACCATGTAGAGCCGCTTCTCGGTGCCGTCCGGGCGGGGGACGGTCAGGGAGAAACCGCCGACCTCGCCGACTGCCTCGGTGACGCCCTCGAACAGGTCCGGTCGGTTGTCGACCAACCAGTGCGATCCGTACTTGCCACCTGCCTCCTCGTCCGCCAGGAACGCGAACAGGATGTCGCGCGGTGGGACGGTTCCGTTGGACTTGAACTGTCGGGCCAGCGCCAGGGCCATGCCGACCATGTCCTTCATGTCCACCGCGCCCCGGCCCCACACGTACCCGTCCTCGACGGCCCCGGAGAACGGATGCACGCTCCAGTCGGCGGGCTCGGCCGGCACGACGTCCAGGTGTCCGTGGAGCAGCAGCGCGCCGCGAGAGGAGTCCGATCCGCGCAGCCAGGCGAACACGTTTCCTCGACCGGGGGCCCCGGACTCGACGTACTCCGTCTCGTAGCCCACTTCCTCGAGTTTGCTCGCCACCCACTCGGCACATTCCTTCTCGCCGACCGTGGTGTCGAGCTCCCCCGTGTTCGAGGTGTCGAACCGGATGAGGGAACTGACGAGATCCACGACCTCGTCGAGGGCAACGGTGGCGTCGATATCGGTCGGGTTTCCGGGATTGCTCACATCGTTGGGCACACGTCGTTCCTACCACCAGAATCCGCTCCGGGCACCATGAGAAACGGCCTCGAGGACGAACTGACGTGGGGATTTGGGTTATCGGGAACCCGTCGGATAATCTTACGCAGCACACAGCGGCCGGCTGTGAAAGCAACAAAAGAATATGCGGCAGCGGTCGCACTTGTCCGAGTGGCGGAATGGCAGACGCGCTAGCTTGAGGTGCTAGTGTCCTATTAACGGACGTGGGGGTTCAAGTCCCCCCTCGGACACCGTCTGAAAGATGTAGCCAGACAGAAATTTTCACAGATCTGAGTTGAGACAGACGAAACGGACCCTGATTCTTCGGAATCGGGGTCTTTTTCGTTCTGCACTCGCTCCCTTCGGCTCGAAGGGGCCGATGCTAGGAGACCGACGATGAACGCGATCGACCCGACCGATCTCGAGACGTGCCTGCGCGTGCTGAAGCAGGCGGCCGAGCTGGACAAGAACCATCCCGATTCGATCGCTGTCCAGCGCGCCTCCGGTGCCATGTTCAAGGACCTCAAGCGTGCTCGACGCGTCGCGGCACGCAACGCTGTCAACGCGGCCGACCGCGCCGTCGTCGCCGCCACCGCAACAGGATCCCCGGACCGGATCGACGACGAGACAGCAGGCCTCTCCCTCACCTCCCGCGCCGAGGGAGACATCGCGGGCACGCTGATCAAGGCCCGCCCCTGCTACATCTGCAAGCAGCGCTACACCCACGTCGACTCGTTCTATCACCAGCTGTGCCCGGAGTGCGCGACGCTCAATCGCGGCAAGCGCAACGCTCGAACCGACCTGTCCGGACGTCGGGCGTTGCTGACCGGCGGGCGAGCGAAGATCGGCATGTACATCGCTCTTCGACTGCTCCGCGACGGTGCTCACACCACGATCACCACTCGCTTCCCCAACGATGCCGTACGTCGCTTCGCAGCGATGGACGACAGCGATCAGTGGCTGCACCGTCTGCGCGTCGTCGGTATCGATCTTCGCGATCCGGCTCAGGTGGTGGCACTTGCCGACTCCGTCGCCGCCGAGGGGCCTCTGGACATCCTGATCAACAACGCCGCACAGACCGTCAAACGCTCCCCCGGTTCCTACAGTGCACTGGCCGATGCGGAAGCCGAACCATTGCCCGCCGCCCTGACCGAGGGGGCAGGACCGCAGCGCATCACGTTCGGCAAGACCAGCGATGCGCACCCCGCGTCACTGGCGAGTTCGTTACCCGCCACGGCGATCGGCGGCCGATCGACTGCTGCCCTGAGCGCGGACGACGTGGCCTCCCTCGCCATGGTCGCCGGCTCGGTCACGGCCGAGAGGATCGAGAGCGGGCTCGCCATCGACGCCGGGGGTCTGGTACCCGATCTCGCCGAGACCAACAGCTGGATCCACACCGTCGAGCAGGTCGACCCGGTGGAACTGCTCGAGGTGCAGCTCTGCAATTCCGTCGCACCCTTCATCCTGGTCTCGCGGCTCCGCACCGCGATGGAGGCCTCCGACGCTCGACGAAAGTACGTCGTCAACGTCTCTGCCATGGAGGGCCAGTTCGGCCGCGCATACAAGGGGCCGGGCCATCCCCACACCAACATGGCCAAGGCCGCGTTGAACATGCTGACGCGCACCAGCGCGAAGGAGATGCTCGACAGCAGAATCTTGATGACCGCCGTCGACACCGGCTGGATCACCGACGAACGGCCGCACCCCACCAAGATGCGGCTCGCCGACGAGGGTTTCCATGCTCCACTCGACCTGGTGGACGGGGCCGCGCGGGTGTACGACCCGATCGTGCAGGGAGAGCTCGGAAACGATCTGTACGGCTCGTTCCTCAAGGATTATCAGCCCTCACCCTGGTGATTTTCGCGTGCGTCCCCCTCGGCGAACGCGTACTGCGATACTCGTAACTCGAAGTCGTTGCGCGTGAGCGAACGGCCCATCTTCACGCACCGATAGGCGGTCACCATGGGCGAGGACGTCGAGCGCCGTAAGTTCACCAGGCAGGATCGGCACGAGTTCCGCCAGAAGGTCCAGGACTGTCTCGACGCCCTGGCGGTCATGTTGGCCGACGAGACCTTCCACGTCGGTGAACCGCAGATCGGCATGGAGATCGAGCTCAATCTCGTCGACGACGACATGGAGCCGTCGATGGCCAACGCCGCCGTGCTCGACGCCATCGCCGACCCCGACTATCAAACCGAGCTCGGACAGTTCAACATCGAGATCAACGTCGACCCTCGGCCACTGCGCGGTGCGTCGATCGCCGAGTTGGAGACGGACCTGCGCAGATCGCTGAATGCGGCGGACGAACGCGCCCGCACCTCCGGTAGCCGTCTGGCCATGATCGGCATGCTCCCGACTCTGGACGAGGAACACTTCGAGCATCGGTGGCTCTCGGCGAATCCGCGCTACGACCTGCTCAATCAACAGATCTTCGCCGCGCGCGGTGAAGACATCGAACTGAAGATCGGTGGAGTGCGGCTGCCCGGTGCCGCTGCCGCCGAGGACCTCGACATCGTGACAGACACGATCCTGCCCGAGGCAGCCTGCACTTCGGTTCAGCTCCACCTGCAGGTGGCTCCGGACGAGTTCGCATCGTATTGGAATGCAGCGCAAGCTCTTTCGGGCGTACAGGTGGCGCTCGCCGCCAACTCGCCGTTCTTCGCCGGTCGCGCGCTGTGGCACGAGACTCGTATCCCGTTGTTCGAGCAGGCCACCGACACCAGGCCGCAGGAGCTCAAGAATCAGGGAGTCCGACCACGGGTGTGGTTCGGCGAACGGTGGATCACCTCGATCTTCGATCTGTTCGAGGAGAATTCGCGCTACTTCCCTGCGTTGCTTCCCGTCTGCAGCGAAGAGGACCCCAAAGCTGCGCTGGCCGAGGGCAAGACACCGTCACTGTCCGAACTGCGCATGCACAACGGAACCGTCTACCGGTGGAACCGACCGATCTACGACCGGTCCGGCGACGGCCACCACATTCGGCTCGAGAATCGTGTGCTCCCGGCCGGACCGTCGGTGGTGGACACCCTCGCCGACGCGGCGTTCTACTACGGAACCGTCCGCGCACTGGCCGTTGCAGACCGCCCGCTGTGGTCCCAGATGTCGTTCGACGCGGCCGAGGAGAACGTGCACTCCGCCGCCCGCGGCGGGTTCGATTCGATGCTCTACTGGCCCGAGGTGGGCTGGGTGAGTCCGCAGGAACTGGTGTTGCGCCGGCTGCTGCCACTGGCCGACGCCGGACTGGCCGCCTACGGCGTCGACGCGCCGGTCCGCGACCGCTATCTCGGGGTGATCGAAGCGCGGTGCCTGGCCAAGCAGTCCGGCTCGGTGTGGCAGCGCAACGCCGTCGTCGCCCGTGAACGCGCCGGTGAGAAGCGCGATCGCGCCCTCGCCGGAATGCTCGGCGACTACGTCACCCTCATGAACGCCGGAGAACCCGTGCACACCTGGACGAACTGACGGCGCGTCGACTCACGGGGGTGACCCGCGTTAGTGTCGCTGGTATGAACTCGCCAGCATCCGACTCGACCGTCGGCCCCGATCGCACTCACGACATCGTCGTCTACGGCGTCACCGGCTTCGTCGGGAAACTGACGGCGAAATACCTCGCCGAGCATGCACCGGCCGACACCCGGATCGCCCTCGCCGGGCGCTCGACGGCGCGGGTGGAGGCCGCCAGGAACGACCTGGGCTCGAGGGCTCAGCAATGGTCCGTTCTCGAGGCCGACGCCACCGACGTCGCATCGCTCGAGGCCATGGCCCGATCGACCCGCGTCGTCATCACCACGGTCGGCCCCTACGCCAAGTACGGCCTGGAATTGGCGACGGCGTGCGCCGAGGCCGGGACGGATTACGTCGACCTCACCGGCGAGGTGCTGTTCGCTCGCGAGAGCATCGACACCAATCACGAGATCGCTCAGCGCACCGGGGCCCGCATCGTCCACTCGTGCGGCTTCGATTCCATCCCGTCCGACATCGGCGTACACGCCCTGTACGAGGCCGTCACCGCGGACAACGCCGGTGAGCTGACCGACACGACCCTGGTGGTCACGTCGATGTCCGGTGGGGTCAGCGGTGGCACCATCGACTCGCTGCGAGGGCAGATCGAGGCGATGAAGAAAGACAAGCGGGCCCGACGCATCGCCGCGCGGCCGTACTCGCTCAGTCCCGATCGCGGTCTCGAGCCGCAACTCGGTCGCCAACTCGACACCGTACTGATCGACGGCAAGAAGATCGACCCGAGCCTGCGCGGTTGGAAAGCACCGTTCGTGATGGCCTCGTACAACACACGAGTCGTCCGGCGGACCAACGCACTTCGCGACTGGGCCTACGGAAAGCAGTTCCGCTACAGCGAGGTGATGAGTGTCGGCTCGTCGTTCGCCAGCCCCGTCCTCGCCGGTGCTCTGTCGGCTGGGCTTTTCGTCGGCGTGTCCGCGATGACCGTGCTTCCGGGCAAGGTGCTCGATCGCATTCTGCCCAAGCCGGGCACCGGCCCCAGTGAAAAAGCCCGCGAGAAGGGACATTTCACGGTCGACCTGTACACCCTCACCACATCGGGGGCTCGCTACCGGGCCCGGGTCAAGGCCTCGGGAGATCCCGGCTACAAGGCCACCGCAGTCATGCTGGCCGAGTCGGCACTCGCACTCGTGCACGGCGGTGACGCCCTGCCGAAGGCCAGCGGAGTCCTCACTCCGGCCACTGCGATCGGCGACGTCCTCGTGGACCGTCTCAATGCTGCCGGTATGGAGATCTGGGCCAAGCGCAGTTGATGTCGGGAACGGCAGTCCCCTCGGCGCGGTGCCCGCACCCGTGAGTGCTTGGCTCGCGGCGACACTGCCGGTGGCGACCATCGCTGCCGAATCGGTCGGTGCCCTGGGTACCGCAGTCGGCAGGCTGAGGGGTGTTCTCGAACCGTCTTCGACCGGCGCGGTCCCGACGGCATCGGCGGAGCGGATAGCAGCATCGTTCATGGGGGACTCGATGGTGCGCCTCGACGGTGCACCGGTGCAGCCGTTCGCAGATCTGTCCGGCTTCTTCCGCGTGTCCGACGGCTGGGTGAGAACTCACGCGAACTATCCGCACCACCGGACTGCGCTGCTCGAGACGGTCGGTCTCGACGAAGATTGCGGCACTGAAGAATTCGCGGAGCGGGTGGCGGGGATCACCGCTGTCGAGCTCGAATGGTCGTGCGCACAGAACGGCGCTCTCGCAGTGCGGGTCCGCACCGAAGACCAGTGGCCCGCCGAGCCCGCAGGTGGTGCAGCCGAGTCCGGTCCGGTGATTGCACGCTCGAACGACACGGGCTCCGACACATGTCGAGTTCCCCGATTCCGAGGGACTACCGCTGCTCCGCTGGCCGGGGTCCGGGTGTTGGACCTGACCCGCGTCATCGCCGGACCGGTGGCCACCCGCGCGCTCGCCCTGTTCGGTGCCGAGGTGCTCCGCGTGGATCCGCCCCACCGCCCCGAGATCAGCTGGCAGCACATGGAAAACGGTCAGGGGAAGCGTTCGGCGACGGTGGACCTGAACACGCGTGAAGGGCGTGCAGTGATGAACCGACTGCTCGAGTCCGCCGATGTCTTGGTCACCGGGTACCGCCCGGGCGCTCTCGCACGGTTCGGACTAGAACACCGAGCGGACGTCCTGCATGGACGGGTCAGTGCGTGGAGTACCCACGGACCATGGTCGGATCGGCGGGGCTTCGACAGTCTCGTCCAGGCTGCCACCGGCATCTCGGTACTCGAAGGCAGTGGTGGAGAACCCGGGCACCTGCCGGCCCAGGCGCTGGACCACGCCAGCGGGTATCTACTGGCCGCAGGGATCGTCGGCGAGCTGGCCGATCGCGCGAACAGAACGGGTTCGACCGCCTCCGTCGAGGTGTCGTTGGCCCGGACGGCCGCATGGCTACTGCAACTACCAGGGCGGGATCCGCATCACGGCCCTCGGGCGACGCCGCCGCCCGACTGTGTCGTGACCCACGGGCGTGTCACGACAGCACGGCCGGTTTTCGACGATCATGCCGACTACCCGTTTCCCGCACGCCCGTGGGGCACCGATGAGGCAACCTGGGGGTGAAGGCGAGCCGAGGCCGGATCAGTGGCGTCCGGCGGTCGCCGCTGCCTCGGAATAGAGCTCCTTGGCTTCCTCGGTCGAGTCGACCTGAGGCGGTGAGCCTTCCAGAGGTTGGGTGGCGGACTCGCGCAGGAATCCGACGGCGACGAGGCCGACGAGACCGCTCACGACGAGGTAGTACGCAGGGATCATCGGGCTACCGGTCGAGCTGACCAACGCCGAGGTCACCAACGGCGTCGTACCCCCGAAGATCGACACGGACAGGTTGAAGCCGATCGACAGCGCCGCGTAACGAATCCGGGTGGGAAACAGGGCCGGTAGCGTCGATGCGCTCGGCGCCGCGAAACAGGCCAGAACGAGGCCGAGGAGCAAGCACGCGATCAGCGGACCCAACCACCCGCTACTGCGCAGCAGCAAGAAGCAGGGCACCGCGAGAACGATCTGCCCGACGGCACCGAAGACGAACACCGGTTTGCGGCCGATTCGGTCGGTGAGCCTGCCGACACCCACGATGACGCTCACCACGACGACCATCGCCGACAGGACGAGCAAGTCCGCACTGAGCTGACTTCGACCGACGACCTCGGTGAAGTACGTGGGTAGATATGACGTCACCATGTAGTTGGTCACGTTGTACAACAACACGATTCCCATGCAGATCAACAGCGCCCGCCAATGATCGGTGAAGATCTTCCCGATCGACCTCCGGCCGCTCTCCTGCGCCTTGACCTTGTTGTCGTGTTCGTCGAGTTGCTTGCGGAACGCGGGCGTATCTTCCAGCTTGAGCCGCAGGTACAGCCCGATCAGCCCCATCGGACCCGCGACGAAGAACGGTATGCGCCAACCCCATTCGATCATGGTGGCGTCGCCCAACACCGCGTTGAGGATCGTCACCAGGCCCGAGCCCATCGCGTAACCGACGAAGGTGCCGAAGTCGAGCCAACTTCCGAGGAACCCGCGCCGCTTGTCGGGTGAATATTCTGCGATGAACGTCGTTGCACCGCCGTATTCACCACCGGTGGAGAAGCCTTGGACCAAGCGGGCGACGAGCAGCAGAATCGGTGCCCAGATGCCGATGGTCGCGTAACTGGGGATGAGGCCGACAGCCAGAGTGCCGATCGCCATCATGATCATGGTGGCGGCCAATACCTTCTGCCGACCGATCCGGTCACCGAGCGGCCCGAAGAACAGGCCGCCGAGCGGACGAACGACGAACGCTGCCGCGAACGTGGCGAACGTCGAGATGAGTTGCACCGCAGGCGTGGCATCGGGATAGAACACCTTGCCCAACGTTGCCGCCAGATAGCCGTACACACCGAAGTCGAACCACTCCATCGTGTTGCCGAGAGCAGCTGCCGAGACGGCGCGCTTGAGCATCGGCTGATCGACCACAGTGATGCCCTCCTCCGAGAGCGCCGGCTTCGTGCGCATCCGTTTCGAGAACGCAACGCGGCGAAGATGCTGGACGTGGCGGCGTCCCCATGTGGCCTGCTCTCGGCCGGGTTCGAGACTGGGCACTGATGTCATTCGTTCAACGTTAGCCAGACAAACGATTCGTTTTCAAACGACCGCTGTGCAGATCGACGCACACACTCGGGCGAATGCCCAGGTGAACGCGCGCAACGACGAATGTGCCACACCGCTTTGGCAATCGAGGCATTACGGTCAATGCGGACAACGGTTTCCGCGGCGGATTGTCACCGAACGGGCGGGTACTGGCACGATGGACCAGTGCCGAACCACGATTACGGACTCACGCTGAACTGGACGGGCAACCGCGGTGCTGGGACCACCGGTGCCGAAGCCTACGACCGCGATCACATCGTGTCGGCACCCGGGAAACCCGACCTGCACGCGAGCTCCGATCCGAGCTTCCGCGGCAATCCCGAACGCTGGAATCCCGAGGAGATGCTCGTCGCCTCGCTGTCCAGTTGCCACATGCTCTGGTACCTCGGACTCGCGGCCGCATCCGGAGTGGTGGTCACCGAATACACCGACTCCCCCACCGGAGTGATGACCGAACAATCCGATGGTTCGGGTCAGTTCGTCGAGGTCACCCTGGCTCCGGTCGTGACCGTTGTCGACCCGTCGATGGTGCCGCGCGCCGAGAAACTGCACGCGTCTGCGTCGTCGAAGTGCTTCATCGCGCGATCGGTCAACTTCCCGGTGCGGCACACCCCGACGACCGAGGTCGCATCGTGACCGTCCCCATGATCGTCGACGTCGACACCGGAATCGACGATTCTCTCGCCTTGCTGTACCTGCTGGCCAGCGACGATGCCGAGATCCTCGGTATCGCATCCACCGCGGGCAATGTGCCGGTGAACCAGGTTGCTGCGAACAATCTCGCCTGGCTCGACCTGTGCCGCGCGGGTGACGTCGAGGTCTCGCTCGGCGCACAGGTACCCCTCGTGGCGCCGCTGATGACCACCGAGGACACCCACGGCCCGCAAGGCATCGGGTACGCGGAGCTTCCGGTGTCCACGCGGTCGCTGTCCGGCCGGGACGCCACCACGATGTGGGTGGAGCTGGTTCGTTCGCGACCGGGTGAGATCACCGGACTGGTCACCGGTCCGCTGACCAATCTCGCGCTGGCGATCCGTCGGGATCCCGAGCTACCTCGACTGCTGAAGCGACTGGTGTTGATGGGCGGCGCATTTCAGCACCAGGGCAACACGACACCGACTACCGAATGGAACATCGCCGTCGACCCCGAGGCCGCAGCGGAAGTGTTCGCAGCCTTCTCCGGACTACCGCCGGAACGACATCCCATCGTCTGCGCGCTCGACATCACCGAGACCATCGAAATGACCCCCGATCACATCCGACGGCTGGCAGCGCGAGCGCGGAGCCTTCCGCCCGAGGTGATCTCGCCCGACGACGCACCGGGTGTTCGATCGACGGCGTCGAACCCGATCGTGCGGCACTTCTCCGATGCGGTGCGGTTCTACATGGAATTCCATCGCGATCACGATCAGGGATTCTTGGCGCACATGCACGACCCCTTCGCGGCGGCCGTCGCACTGGATGCCGATATCGCCACCTACCGTCATGCGACCGTCGACGTCGAACTCGTCGGAACCCTCACGCGCGGAACGACGGTCGCGGACTGGCGCGGTATGTGGGGCAAGGCCCCCAATGCGGCGATCGCAACACACACCGATCCCGAGGCATTCTTCGATCGACTCATCGAACGCGTCGGAGCTCTTGCCGACCGGCTCTATCCCGCGCTCCCGGCCGCCGGGGCAGATTCAGGAGTCGAACGCGTCGAGTAGCTCCTGGGCGGCCAGCGCGGCCGTCAGAGAACCGTCGCGTACCCGGGCTTCGACGTCGCCGCGGATGGCCTTGACGGACGGGTTCTGCGCCAGCCGGCGCAGCAGTTGGTCGTTGACCATCGTCCACGTCCAATCGACCTGCTGCTTGCGACGCTTCTCCGCGAATTCGCCTGCGTCACTGAGCACTTGCTGATGGCGCAGCACGGTGTCCCAGTACTCGTCGAGTCCGGTGCCCTCGATGGCGCTCATGGTCAACACCGGGGGCTTCCAGATCGCATCGTGCGGATAGATCAGCCGCAGCGCGCCCGCCAATTCCCGCGCCGCGTTCTTCGCGTCGGTCGCGTGCTTGCCGTCGGCCTTGTTGACGGCAACCAGATCGGCGAGTTCGAGAACGCCCTTCTTGATGCCCTGCAACTGATCTCCGGTACGCGCGAGCGTCAGGAACGTGAAGCAGTCGACCATGTTCGCGACCGTCACCTCGGACTGCCCGACGCCCACCGTCTCCACCAGAATGACGTCGAAGCCTGCCGCTTCGAGGAGCACGATCGTCTCCCTCGTCGCACGTGCGACACCACCCAGGGTTCCCGAGGTCGGAGACGGCCGAATGTATGCGTTCTCCTGCACCGCGAGACGCGACATCCGGGTCTTGTCACCCAGGATCGAACCACCGGTACGCGTCGACGACGGATCGACGGCGAGCACCGCGACCCGGTGCCCCTTCTCGATCAAGCGCATCCCCAGCGCGTCGATGAAGGTCGACTTGCCGACCCCCGGCACGCCGGTGATACCGACGCGATGGGAACCACCCGCATCGGGCAGAACCCGAAGAAGCAACTGCTGAGCCAGATCACGATGATCCGAGCGAGTGGACTCGACCAGCGTGATGGCACGCGCCAGCCCGGATCGCTCGTTCGCACGGACCGAATCGGCCACCGCGTCGATATCGATGGTTCGGCCTCTCGGCGACGGTGCACCGGTCGGAGAACCCGTCTTGTCGTTCGGAGAACCCATACTCAGGCGTTGGCCTCGCGTGGTGCGTGCCCCAGCGCAACGGACAGCTTCTCCACCAGCCCGATCGCCGCGTCGGCGATGACGGTGCCCGGAGGGAAGATCGCCGCAGCGCCCGCCGCGTAGAGCTCGTCGAAATCACCGGGCGGGATGACGCCACCGACGACGATCATGATGTCCTCACGGCCGACTTCGGCCAAGGCCTGTCGCAAGGCGGGCACCAGCGTCAGATGGCCTGCGGCCAGCGACGACACCCCGACGACGTGCACGTCGTTGTCGGCGGCCTGCCGGGCCACCTCCTCGGGGGTCTGGAACAGCGGGCCGACGTCGACGTCGAAGCCGATGTCCGCGAACGCCGTGGCAATCACCTTCTGACCTCGATCGTGTCCGTCCTGACCCATCTTGCACACCAGGACGCGAGGCCGACGGCCCTCGTCCTCGACGAACTGCTCGACCAGCGCGGTGGCGCGGGTGATGTTCTCGGATTTGCCTGCCTCGTCGCGGTACACACCACTGATTGTCCGGATTTCGGCCTGATGGCGCCCGTAGACCTTCTCCAGTGCATCGGAGATCTCGCCGACGGTGGCCATCTTGCGTGCCGCGTCGATGGCGAGAGCCAGCAGGTTGTTCTCCATCCCCGGCTGGTCCGAGGCCGCCGCTCTGGTCAGGTTCGCCAGGGCTGCCTCGACCTCGGCGGTGTCCCGTTCGGCCCGCAGCCGCTCGAGCTTCTCTATCTGCTCGCGCCGAACCTTGGAGTTCTCGACCTTGAGCACCTCGATGGTGTCGGGCTCGTCGGGAACGTACTTGTTGACGCCAACCAGGGGTTGACGGCCGGAGTCGATCCGCGCCTGGGTGCGGGCCGCAGCCTCCTCGATGCGCAACTTGGGGATGCCCTCGCCGATGGCCTGAGCCATGCCGCCTGCTTCCTCGACCTCGGCGATGTGTGCCCGAGCCCGATTCGCGAGCTGGTGGGTGAGCCATTCGACGTAATGCGAGCCGCCCCACGGATCGATCGGGCGCACGGTGTTGGACTCCTGCGCGATGAGCAGCTGGGTGTTGCGGGCGATGCGCGCCGAGAAGTCCGTCGGCAGGGCGAGTGCCTCGTCGAGGGCGTTGGTGTGCAGCGACTGGGTGTGCCCCTGGGTGGCCGCCATCGCCTCCACACAGGTGCGGGCAACGTTGTTGAACACGTCCTGTGCCGTCAAGGACCAGCCCGACGTCTGCGAATGAGTGCGCAGCGAACGGGATTTGGCGCTTTTGGGCTCGAACTGCTGCACGAGCTCGGCCCACAGCAGACGCCCGGCACGCAGCTTGGCGACCTCCATGAAGAAGTTCATTCCGATGGCCCAGAAGAACGACAGTCGCGGTGCGAAGGTATCTATGTCCATGCCTGCATCCAGACCGGCCCGGATGTACTCGACACCGTCCGCGAGGGTGTAGGCGAGTTCGAGATCGGCTGTGGCTCCGGCTTCTTGGATGTGGTAGCCGGAGATGGAGATCGAGTTGTACTTGGGCATCTTCTCGCTGGTGTACGCGAAGATGTCCGAGATGATGCGCATCGACGGTTTCGGCGGATAGATGTAGGTGTTGCGCACCATGAACTCTTTGAGAATGTCGTTCTGGATGGTGCCGGCGAGTTTCTCCGGCCCGACGCCCTGCTCCTCGGCGGCCGCGACGTACAGCGCCAGGATCGGCAGCACAGCGCCGTTCATGGTCATCGAGACCGACACGCTACCGAGGTCGATGCCGTCGAACAGTTGCCGCATGTCGTAGATGGAATCGATGGCGACGCCTGCCATTCCGACGTCACCTTGCACTCGGGGGTGATCGGAGTCGTAGCCGCGGTGGGTGGCCAGGTCGAACGCGACCGACAGACCCTTCTGGCCGGCCGCCAGGTTACGGCGGTAGAACGCGTTGGACTCCGCCGCCGTGGAGAAACCTGCGTACTGGCGGATGGTCCACGGCTGGTTGACGTACATCGTCGGGTACGGCCCGCGGAGAAACGGCGGAGCACCCGGGTAGCTGTGCAGCGGGTAGCCCTCGGCCTCGGCGGCTGCACGGTCTGCCTCGGTGAACACCGGCTTGACGTCGATGCCCTCGGGG
The DNA here is from genome assembly GCF_002259075.1 of Rhodococcus sp. 15-725-2-2b. NCBI lineage: Bacteria > Bacillati > Actinomycetota > Actinomycetes > Mycobacteriales > Nocardiaceae > Rhodococcus > Rhodococcus sp. 15-725-2-2b. The sequence continues at coordinate 246,945 of NZ_NPFL01000019.1, forward strand.
GTGGACCACACCACCTGCTCGGGCGTGTAGAAGTTGGCCTTCGCGCCCTGCCGTACATGGGCGTCGACGTCCTGGGCCGACGGCGGCGTCGGCGTCGGCTCGTCGGGGTCGACCAGTGGCACGTCGGCGAAACTGCCGATGGTGTGCGAGATTCGGTTCTCGTCGGTCGTCACTTCGAGGCTCCCAGGGTGTCGAGAAGTTCGGTCAGCACTGCCACGGCGTCGATCTTCGCGGTCAGAAATCCGTCGGGACGCGAGGTGCCCTCGGTGCCGGTGAAGATCTTCTCGGGGCCGGCAAGCAGCACCTGGGTGACGCCTGCGGCCCGCAATGCATCCACGGCAGTGGCGGCCTCGTCGGCGTACCGCTTGTCGGTTCCGCACACCACCGCTATCCGAGCTCCGGACGTCTCTACCGATCCGGCGATTCCGTCGACGGTCAGGGGGCCGGGATCGACGGCCTCGATTCCGCCCGACGCCAGCAGGTTCGACGCGAACGTCGTTCGGACATTGTGTTCGGCGACGCTGCCCAGCGGCACCAGGAGCACCGTCGGGCGCGAATCGTGCTCGGCCAGATAGGCATCAGACCGGTCTCGCAGCGACTCGAATGCCCGGCCGTACCGATACACCGTTGTCGAGCCCTGCGGCGCGGTTCGTTGGGGATCGAGCGGAGCCTCGGCCAGGTTGGGAAATTCGTTGACGCCCGTCAGCGGGGTGACTCGGTGAGCGATGTCGGAATCGCGTTCGGCGCGGGTCTTCTCGATCGCAGTCATCAGCGAACCGTCGTCGACGGCGGCGCGGAAACCTCCGGACGTTTCGATGGTCTGGAAGAACTCCCAGGCCTTCGCCGCGACCGCTGCCGTCAGCTCCTCGATGTACCAGGACCCGGCACCGGGATCCAGGACCCGTCCGAGATGCGCTTCTTCGAGCAGCAGCAGCTGGGTGTTTCGGGCGATACGGGCCGCGAATGTCTTCGACACCCCGGCTGCGCCCCCGGCGAGTGCCGCATCGAACGGGAGCACGGTCACCGAATCGGCACCGCCCACTCCCGCTCCGAACGACGCCAGCGTGGTCCGCAGCATGTTCACCCACGGATCCCGCTGCGACATCATCGCTTCCGAGGTCACCGCATGCTGAGGAGCGTCGCCGGCGTCGGGGACTCCGCACACCTGCGCGATGCGCGCCCACAGCGTGCGAGCGGCCCGGAACTTGGCGATGGTCTGGAACTGGTCGTCGGTGGCCGAGAACCGGAACTCGATCTGCCGCAGGGCATCGGCGATGCCGATACCGGCATCGGTCATGGACCGGAGGTACTCGAGCCCTGCGGCGATCGCCGCACCGAGCTCCTGTGCGTCGCTGCCACCGAGATTGTGGAACACGGTGCCGTCGACCGTGATCGCACGAATCGTCTCGGCACGACCGATCGACTTGCGAGCCAGCTCGAGCGCCTCGGTCATCTCGATCGACTCGGTTCCGCTCAACCCGGCTGTGAGAGTGGACACGCCCAGCCGGATGTCGACGGCGGCGCGCTCGTCGATATCGGCGGAGTCGAGCACCTCGAACACCGCCGCTGCCGCTGCGGACACGTCCCCGCGCGCATCGATCGTCAGCGGTGCGAGCTCGAGAAACACCCCACGCAGAACCTCCGGCAGAGCGGTCGGGTCGACGCCACCGTTGCCGACCGTCAACCACAGGGCGCTGGTGCCGTTGGAGAGCGAATCGAGAATCTGGGTGTTCGCAGTCGCCGCGTCGTCGACACCGTCGCCCCGAACCGAGCCGTGGCGGGTGCACACCTTCCAGCCCGCGTTGACGTCGCGGTGGGGGTCGCGTCCCCGCAGGTAGGGGAACTGCCCGGGCAGCGGACCTTCCGGTCGTTCGTCGAAGGCGGTGTACAACGGGGACACGGTGATCCCGTCGTACGTCGTGGAATCGAGTAGGTGTTCGGCATCGGCCGGCAGATCGGACACCTCGACCCGACGCGATTTGGCCAGGACACCTGCCACTGCCTTCTGCCAGGCCGCATGAGCGCTGCGTGCGGCATCTTCGTGCGACGCGATGGACACGTGTGCTGCTCCCTCGGTTCGGCCGGGTAGTCCTTCGCCCGACGTGAAGTGATGCTAACCCCACCGAGTTGCACATTATCGTGAGGATCACCTCACGTTCGATCGTGCAGTGGCTCTCGGACTCGGGAGGCGACGAGGTGTCGTCTCACGCCGGTACGCTGGCCTCTCGTGACCCGGCACCTGCGTGACGTTCGACTGATCGCGCTGCTGGCGGTGATTGCCGTCTTCGCTGTGGTAGCGGTGTTCGCACCCCATCCGAGTGTCGAACAGATTCGTGATTGGGGTGCGTCCGTCGGTCCGGCATTTCCGCTCGTGTTCTTCGGTGTGCACGCGATCGTGACCGTTGCGCCTGTCCCGAGAACGCTGTTCACGCTCAGTGCAGGAGTGTTGTTCGGGCCCCTGACCGGTCTGGCGGTCACCATCGGCGCGTCGACCGTCAGTGCGATGCTGGCGCTGCTGTTGGTCCGTGCCATCGGTCGCGACGCCGTGGCAGCGCGGATGTCGCACTCGGCTCTCGATTCGGTGGACGAGAGTCTGCGTCGACGAGGATGGCTGGCCGTCGGCTCCCTGCGCCTGATCGCGCCGGTGCCGTTCTCGTTGGTGAACTACGCGTGTGGGGTGTCGGCGGTTCGGCTCGTCCCGTTCGCCCTGGCGACGGCCGTCGGGATGCTGCCGGGCACGCTCGGAATCGTCGTGATCGGCGGAGCGATCGGAGGCGAGACACATCCGGCGCTGCTGGTGTTGTCTGCGGTCTGTATCGCGATCGGTCTGAGTGGGCTGGTGGTGGATTGGCGGCTCTCGCGAGGTTCGCGATCCGTGCCTGCTCCTGCGGGCGGTCGACAGGCCGGGAACCTTGATTCCGACGAATCAAGCCTTGAAGCTTGACTAGACCACATCAACGATCTAGCCTTGTCCGATGTTCGTGCTGACCGTGGACCAACGCCGCAGTAGACGCGATATCGATCGCGTGCCCGAACTGCTCGAACGCTATCGCGACCACGAACTGATCCGGCCCTTCGAGCGCACCGCAGGAGACGAAGTGCAAGCCGTCTGCGAGGACGCCGCTACCGTCGTCTCGATCGCTCTCGAACTGGTCGCCACCCCGCACTGGAGCGTCGGCATCGGCATCGGTTCCGTCGAACTCCCGCTACCCGAGACGACTCGCGCCGGACGCGGACCGGCGTTCGAAGCAGCCAGAGACGCCGTGACCCGAGCCAAGAACGCCCCGGCTGCGCTCGCCGTCAGCGGTCCCGACGACGCTGCCGCCGAGGACGCGGAGACGGCATCGACCCTGGTTGCGCTGCTCGTGATCAGACGATCGGACCAGGGGCGAGAAGCGGTGGAACTCATGGCCCGCGGGTTCTCGCAAACCGAGGCGGCCGAACGGTTGAAGATCAGCAAACAAGCCATGTCGCAACGACTCTCGGTAGCCGGCTGGCACGTCGAGAACGCAGGTCGCACCCTGGCGACTCGACTGCTCGACACCGCGAACACGACGGGAAACCACAGGCCATGATCGTTGCCACCCTGGTGCTACTGGCACTGACCGCAATTGCCGCCATCGTCCCCACCGGCACCGGGATTCGCCGATGGCTGCCCACCGTCGCCGCGTCGAGTCTCCTCGTGGCAGCGGCAGTCCTGGCCACGGTGGCCGGACCGGCCTACGGTCTCGGCCATGCCGTCGGAGTCGTCCTGAGCGTCGTCGCAGCAGCCCTGGGTGGAACGGCGGCGGTACCCACCGTGTTTCGCATCGCACGACGACGCAGCGACTCGACCGGAGACGATCCGGTCGAGCCGCTGCGTGGTGGACTGACCATAGGCGTCCTCGAACGCGTGGCCGTCGCCGTGTCGATTCTCGCCGGATGGCCGGAGGGCATCGCGATCGTGCTGGCAGTCAAGGGCCTCGCGCGCTATCCAGAACTGCGGGAATCCCATGCCTCCGAACAGTTCATCATCGGTACCTTCGCCAGCGTCCTGTGGGCTCTGGCCGCTGCCGGGGTCGGCACGGCCCTGATCAGCTGATCGGGGCCGTCCCTCAACGCTGTTCCGGCTCCGGCTCCGCCTCCGGCGACGCCGCCAGGGCACCGACGTCGAACCCCTTCGACAGCTCGGGCGCGGACGCCAGCGACGTGTCGACCGGCTTGCGCGCCACCGCTTCTGCAGCCTTGACCGCCTCGGCGACCGCCGGATCGGTCTTGGTCTCGAACCATTCGGCAACCTCGTCCGAATCGTCCTCCGGCTTGGGCTCGTTGCCGGCCGACTCGTTGGGCTCGTACCGGAACACACCGTCTTCGCCGGGCGCACCGAGTGTCTTGGCGAACCCCTTGAGAGCGTCACCGAAATCGCTCGGGATCATCCACACCTTGTTCGCATCGCCCTGAGCCATCTGCGGCAGCGTCTGCATGTACTGGTACGCGAGCAACTCGGGCGTCGGCTTGCCTGCCTTGATGGCGCCGAACACCTTCTCGATCGCCTTGGCCTGACCCTGAGCTTCGAGGTACTTCGCGGCGCGGTCACCCTGCGCCCGCAGGATGCGGGACTGGCGCTCGCCCTCGGCGGTGAGGATGGCTGCCTGCTTGCCGCCCTCGGCCGCGAGAATCCGGCTCTGCTTGTCTCCCTCGGCCGTCTTGATCGCCGATTCGCGATGGCCTTCGGCGGTGAGGATGGTCGCTCGCTTCTCGCGATCGGCCTTCATCTGCTTCTCCATCGACTCCTGGATCGAGGGCGGCGGGTCGATGCTCTTGAGCTCGACTCGGGCCACGCGCAGGCCCCAACGGCCGGTGGCCTCGTCCAGTACGACCCGCAGCTGCCCGTTGATCGAATCACGCGAGGTGAGAGTTTCCTCCAGCGTCATTCCACCGACGACGTTGCGCAGAGTGGTGGTGGTCAACTGCTCGACACCGACGATGTAGTTGTTGATCTCGTACACGGCCGATTGCGGGTTGGTGACCTGGAAGTAGACGACGGTGTCGATGGACACGGTCAGGTTGTCCTTGGTGATCACCGGCTGCGGCGGAAACGACACGACTCGCTCACGCAGGTCGACCTTGGCACGGATGCGGTCGACGAACGGCACGAGAAACGTGAGCTGACCGGACACGGTGCGCGTGTAGCGGCCGAGCCGCTCGATCACGGCGGCCTCGGCCTGCGGGACGATCGAGATGGACTTGGCCATCAACACCGCGACGAATGCGACGATGACAGCCAGTGCGATGAGTGCTTCCACGTGGCTACGGTCCCTTCCATACGACGGCGGTTGCGCCGTCTATCTCCATCACGGTCACGGTGGTACCCGGGGCATAGACCTCGGTCTCGTCGAGTGGACGAGCGGTCCACACCTCCCCACCGAGCTTGATCTGGCCTTCGTGGGCAGTGACCTGCTCGAGAACGATCGCACTCTTGCCGGTGAGCGCAGCCATCCCCATCGGGGTTTCGGGCGGAGTCGCGAAGCGACGCAACAGTATCGGTCTCAGACCGAGCACCAATGCCAGCGACAGGACGCCGAAGACGATCGCATCGGCCCACACGGGGAAGTCGGTCAGAGCCGATACGCCTGCGGTGCCGAGCGCGCCGCCGGCGATCATGAGAAGAAAGAAGTCGCCCGTCAGTGCCTCGGCACCGGCGAGAACCACTGCCGCTATGAGCCAAATGATCGCTGCCACAGCCTCCATCCAAGCACGAATCGGACAATTGCCGGTGCGTTGCTGGACACAGCCCTACTCGGTGACGAAGTCGACCAATTGCTCGACGGCTCCGATCAACGGTGCTTCGAGATCACGGAAGCTCGAAACCGACGAGTACACCCGACGCCACCCCTCCCGCGGACTGCCCCACCCCAACTCTCGACAGATTCCGGTTTTCCAATCCTCACCCCGCGGGATCTTCGGCCAAGCATCGATGCCGACAGCAGCGGGCTTGACCGCCTCCCAGACGTCGATGAACGGATGACCGGTGACCAGAACGTGTTCGCCCAGCGACCTCGTCAACTTCGACTCCTTGGAACCGGTCACCAAGTGGTCCACCAGAACTCCCACACGGCGGCCCGGGCCGGGACCGAATTCCGCCAACCGCTCCCCCAGATTGTCCAGACCTTCCAGATGCTCGACGACCACGCCCTCCACCCGAAGATCGTGTCCCCACACACTTTCCACCAGGGCCGCATCGTGCACGCCCTCGACCCAGATGCGACTGGCGCGGGCGGTGCGCGCGCGGAGACCCTCGACCTTGGTCGAACCGGATGCGGAGCGCGTCGGTGCCGCCGCAGCCGCCGCAGGCTTGGGCCGAACCAGGGTGACCCGACGTCCGTCGATCAGGAACGCCGCCTCGCGCAGGGCGAACAGCCGCGTCGTGCGGGCACCGTCCTCGAGCCGGACGAAATCTCCGTCGTAGGTGCGCTCGAAGCCGACCACGGCACCGCAGTACCCGGTGCCGGCATCTTCGACGACCAATCCGCGCTCGGCCGACACCTCCGGTGCCGGAACCTTGCGCATGCGACTGTGCCCTCTGAGAATGTCTCCGCCGTACATGTCGTTCACGGCGACCAACGCTAGCGACACCGGCGTCCCGAGCACCGTTCGCCACGCCGACCTATGCTCGTGAGTCGTGTGTTCCTCTAGCGCAAGTCTCGCCCTGTGGGCCGGTTCCTGGCTGGCCGGTGCCAGCTCGCCCGACGACGTCATCGACGCCATGTACGAGTGGGCACCGATGCATCTGGTGGGTGCAGGCGATGCCGACGCGGCAGTGAATTTCGGGCTCGAGCATCCCGGCTACGCCGATGGAATCGCGGGTCTGCTGCACGCGATCAGGGCGGCTGCAACAGCGTCGACTCCCGAGGCCGGCGACGATCGAGTCAAACTCGTTCTGCCTGCCCCCGGCGCAGTGACCGGACTGCCCGCGAACACGGATTTCTCGCGTGCCGCCCTGAACGCGGGGCAGGCCGTGATCGTCGGGAGCTCGGGCAACGCCGGCATCGGTGTGGTGCCCGTCGTGGAGGGACCGGATGTGTTGCGCTGGACCGTGTACTCGATCGTCGTCCCCGAGCACGGTCATCGAGATCAGGGGTTGGGTGAGGCCGAGTACGAAATGCGTGAGGCCGTGCGCGGCGCAGCGGACGCGCTCGCGCAGATGCAGTCGCTACCCACCCGCACCCTCGACACCGATCCGCGCACCCGTATCGCCGCACTGATCGCCGACGCGGCACGGCATCGCTACCCGGCAGAGATGTCCGACAGAGCGTTCCGCGTCCTCGAATCGGCGGACCGGGTCGCCGCCATTCTGACGGTCGCGGCGGGATCGGCTCCGTCGGAGGCACCGACCGCGTCGGCAGCCGCGGCGCGTGAAGAACTTGTTCGACCGCTGTGGGCTGCGGTGCGCACCGCGCGCACCATTGCGGTCGCGACGAGCATCGAAGCGGCGATGCACTCCGCCTGACACCCGTTGGACGCAGGTGCCGGGCGGACGCGTTCACGACGTGGCTGCGGGCCTGGAGGGCCGGGTGGGCTGCTCACAACAGCCGACGGCGCAGCGACTGCCGTCCAGCGTCGAACCGTAGCCGGGCACACTGCCGAGGCCGCGGCACCGTCCACCGACTCGGTATTCGTCCACGAGCTCGCGAATCATCTGCGGAAAACGCGCATCGGATCCGGGAGTACCTGCACGGGCGAAGGCCATTCCCAGTTCACGGGCCTTCTCCTCCGCTTCGGTGTCCAGATCCCACACGACCTCGAGGTGGTCGGACACGAATCCGATCGGACACACGATGACGGCGTCGACGGACTTCTCCGACAGCGCTTCGAGGTGATCACAGATGTCGGGGTCGAGCCACGGCACCTGCGGAGGGCCGGAGCGGGATTGCCACACCAGGTCGTAATCGTCGACGCCCGACGCGGCTGCGACGAGCCTCGATGCCTCGGCCACCTGACGGCTGTAGAGGTGACCGCCGTCCTGGGGCGGGCCCGCATTGGCGTCGGCGGCCGAGGGGATGGAGTGTGCGGTGAACACCAGACGTGCACCGGCGCGGTGCTGCTCGGGCAGTGAGGCTCGCGCCGATGCGACGGCGTCGCCGAACGCGTCGACCATCAGCGGGTGGTCGTAGTACTGCCGGATCTTGAGCAGATGCGGTGCATCGTCACCGACGGCGGCGCGGGCCCGGGCGATGTCCTCGTGGTACTGCCTGCATCCGGAGTATCCGCCCCACGCGGAGGTCGGGAAAACGAGCGCGTTCCTGATTCCGTCCGACTTCATGGTCGCGACGGTGTCCTCGATCATCGGATGCCAGTTGCGGTTTCCGAAATAGATCGGCAGATCGACTCCGGCGGAATCGAATTCGCTGCGGAGCGCCTCGATGATGTCTCTGTTGAGTCGGTTGATCGGCGAGACTCCGCCGAAGTGCATGTAGTGCTCGACGACGGCGTCGAGCCGCTCGGGCGGCACTCCACGACCGCGAGTGACGTTCTCCAGGAACGGGCGTACGTCGGCGGGCTGTTCCGGCCCGCCGAACGAGAGCACCAACAATGCGTCGAAGTCTCCAGGGGTGGTCATGTTTTCCATTGTGCCCCCGTCGCCGACCGGCCCCTGCGGGGGTCCGATCGGCGAACCAAACCTCTCGGCGGGCGCACGTGCGGGTGCGCCCACCGCGGCATCACATGTTCTCGGGCAGGTACGTGTTGTGGCTGGCTCCGCCGTCGACGTACACGATGGATCCAGTGGTGCCGGGCAGCCAATCCGAGAGCAACGCGACAATGGACTTGGCGACGACGGTGGGGTCGTTGACATCCCAACCGATCGGGGCAGCACCGTCCCAGTAGACGTTGAGCTGGTTCATCTTTGCCGCGTCGTCCGTGGCCGTACCCGCGATGGCCTTGGCGGCGAGGGTCTTGATGGGGCCGGCAGCGACGAGGTTGGAGCGAATGCGCTTGGCGGCGCCCACTTCCCGGGCCACGTAGCGGTTGACCGATTCGAGAGCAGCCTTGGCCACGCCCATCCAGTTGTAGTACGGCATCGACGTACGAGGATCGAAGTCCATTCCGACGATGGAGCCACCCTCGTTCATGACCGGCAGAACTGCACGCGCAAGCGATGCGTAGCTCCACGCCGAGATCTCGAATGCCTTCGCGGCGTCGGGGCCGGGGCCGTCGAGGAACGGCTTGGCGTCGGGGCCCATCAGGGTGCGGGGCGCGAATGCGATCGAGTGCAGAACCCCGTCGATACCTTCGGGCGCGACCTCGCGAACGCGGTCGGCCAACGCCGCCAGGTGCTCCTCGTTGGTGGCGTCGAGCTCGATCGCCGGCGGCACCTCCTTGGGTAGACGCTGTGCGATGCGGTCGATGAGCCGGAGCCGATCGAACCCGGTGATGATCACCTTGGCACCCTGCTCCTGCGCCATGGCCGCGGCGTGGAACGCGATCGAGGCATCGGTGATGATGCCGGTGACGAGAATGGTCTTGCCTTCGAGCAATCCGCCCATAGTGCTGTGTTCCTTAGCTTTCGAAGATGAAATCGATGACGTCGAACTGAAAAATACTGTGCAAGAACGGCTCTCAGTGACCCATGCCCATGCCGCCGTCGACGGGGATGACGGCACCGGACACGTAGGAGGAGTCGGGGCCGGCCAGGAAGCTCACGACCGCCGCGACGTCCTCGGGCTGCCCCAGACGCTGAAGCGGGATGAATTCCTTGGCCTTGCCGCGTAATTCGTCGGAGAGTTCTGCGGTCATGTCGGTTTCGATGAATCCCGGGGACACCACGTTCGCGGTGATCGAGCGTGATCCGAGCTCACGAGTGATCGACCTCGCCATGCCGATGACACCGGCTTTCGAGGCGGCATAGTTGATCTGCCCCGGTCCGCCGGCCATGGCCACGACCGAACTCAGGAAGATCATCCGGCCCCAACGCGCGCGCAGCATGGCACGGTTGGCGCGCTTGGCGACCCGAAAGGCCCCGGTCAGGTTCGCGTCGATCACGCGCTGGAACTGCTCCTCGGTCATGCGCATCAGCAACGTGTCGTCGGTGATTCCGGCGTTGGCCACGAGCACCTCGACCGGACCCTGCTTCTCCTCGACCTCCTTGAAGGCCGCGTCCACCGAGGCGGAGTCGGTGACGTCGCAGACGACTCCCAACAGCCCGTCGGGGGCGCCGGAGCCGCGGTGGGTGACGGCCACCTTGTGTCCGTCGGCTAGGAGCCGCTGGGCAATGGCGAGACCGATACCTCGGTTACCTCCGGTGACGAGTACCGATCGCGCGATGAAGTCAGGTGTGGACATGCCTAGCAACCTATCTGTTCGTCCTGGAATGACAAAGCGAAACTTACTGGTGAGTAAGAACAAAGATCACGGCAGACGTTGCCGCATCACCAACGCCGAACCGAGGCCGACCGATATGCAGAGAACACCGAGTATCAGCCACGGACGCGACGCGTCGCCGCGGGTGATCTCGAACCCGATCTGTTCTTCGAGGGTGTCGTAGACGTCTCGGAGACCCTCGAGCGACGACGCGGAGAAGAAGCTGCCGCCGGACAGGTTCGCGATCTCTCGCAACGACGGATCGTCGACCGGTACGGGGACGCGTTCGACGCCGTTCTCGTCCTCGATCTCGACCGAGCCGTAGCTGGTGCCGAACGAGATCGTGGAAATGGGCACGTTCTTGTCCTTGGCGGCACGCGCTGCGGTGTACCCGCCGCGTGGGTCGTCGAGGTTCTGCGGGACGGTCTGCTTACCGTCCGAGAGCAGCACGATGCGCGCAGGCGGTGCCGCGTCGCCGCCGCCGAGGATGGCACCGAGAGTGTCGATGGACTGGAGCGAGGTGAAGATCGCCTCGCCTGTGGCCGTTCGCTCGCTGAGCTGCAACTTGTCGATGGCGGACTTGGTGGCCTCGCGGTTGGCCGTTGGCGAGACCAGAACCGAGGCCGTACCGGCGAACGCGACCAGTCCGAGATTGATGCCGGGTGTCAGACCGTCGGCGAAGGATTTCGCTGCTTCCTGCGCGGCGGCCAACCGAGTCGGCTCGACGTCCGTGGCCTCCATGGACAGTGACACGTCGATCACCAGCATGACCGTTGCCCGGTTCCGGGGCACGCGTTGATCGGCGGTGGGGCCGGCCAACGCGACGGTGAGGAACATCAGGCCGACCAGAACGAGAGCCGTCGGCAGGTGCCGCAGCCGATTGGGCCGATCGGGTGCGACGGACTCGAGCAGTTCCATGTTGGAGAACCGCAGTACGTGCTTCTGCTTGCGCCGCTGGACCCAGACGTATCCGACCGTCAGTGCGACGACGACGACGAGAAAGCCCAGCCACCACGGCGAGGCGAAATCGGTCAGGCTCATCGCGGCGCCCGCGCGGTGTTGGTGAACCCGGCCCCGATGGTGTGCCTGCGTGCGGTCACGAACCGTACGACGTCGGCGATCCAGTCACCGTCGGTACGGAGCGTCAATCGAGGTGCGCCGCACCGCCGCAGCGCCTTCTCCACGTCGTCGCGGTGTGCCGCGGCTGCGCGCGCAAAATCTGCCCGCAACCGCGGTGTCGTACTGAATTCGCGAGTACGACCGGATTCCGGATCGTGGAGAACGACGTCACCGACGTCGGGCAGTTCGAGATCACGTGGGTCGAGTACCTCGACGGCCAAGACGTCGTGACGCGCGGAGATGGCACGGAGCGAGCGCTCCCAGTCGATCGGCCCGAGAAAGTCGCTGATCACCACTGCCATCCCACGGCGTCGTTCGGGGCGTCGCAACGCTTCGATGGCCGCGCGCAGGTCGCCGCGCACACCGTCGGCTGCAGCAGGAGTGGTGGCAATGGCGCGAAGCATCGACTGCGTGTGCACGCGGCCGCCCCGTGCCGGAATGCGGTTGGTGTCCGAACCTGTTGCCACCACCGCGCCGATTCGATTTCCGCCACCGCCGGACAGATGCGTGATGGCAGCCGAGGCCGCGACCGCGAGGTCGCGCTTCTCGCACCCTGTGGTGCCGAAGTCCAGGCTGGCCGACAGATCGACCACGAGCCAGGTCTCCAGCTCGCGGTCGGCGACGGACTGCCGCACGTGCGGATGCGTCGTACGCGCGGTGACCGACCAGTCCATCTGGCGAACGTCGTCACCCGGCTGGTACTCCCTGGCATCGCCCGGCTCGGACCCCGGACCGGGTATCAATCCGAGATGGTCACCGTGCAACACCCCGTCCAGCCGTCGACGCACGGTCAGTTCCAGGGTCCGCAGCGCTGCGGCCAGCTTCGGATCACGCAGCTCACCCGAGCGGAACGACGGTGGCCGGGAAACGACGGCTCGGCCCGCGGAGGCGGTGTCGGGTCCGCTCACTGCCCCGGCGTACCGATCGATGATCCGTCACCGGACGGCTTCTGCAGAGACGGTGCGGGCTGGCCGTACTGCCCGGCTTGCGGATGGCTCTGGGGCCCTGGCTGCTGGGGACCCGGCTGCTGGGGCGCAGGCGGTTGGCCCTGGCCGGGAAACTGACCGGGTGCCGGGTACTGCCCCTGCGGCGGGTAGGGCCCCTGCGGCTGACGTCCGTCGAAGTGCTGCCCGGCCGGACCCCCTCCGTTGCTCTGCGGCACCGGTACCGCCTGCGGCGACACCTGCGGTAGACCGACGGTCTGCAGCACCCGGGAGATGACCGTCTCGGGGGTCACCTCGTCGGCCAGAGCGTCGTAGGAGAGCACGAGACGGTGCCGGAGCACGTCGGGAATGACTTCGAGAACGTCCTGAGGAACGACGTAGTCGCGACCACGGAGCAGAGCCAGTGCGCGGGAGGCCGCGATGATGCCGAGTGTCGCACGTGGCGATGCACCGTAGGCGATCCAGCTCGCCACGTCGTCCATCCCGAACTGCTCGGGCGTTCGGGTAGCGGCGATGACCCGCACCACGTAGTCGACGAGCGCGTGGTGCACGAACACCGAGCTGGCCAGATTCTGCAGCCGAACCAACTCGGCCGGGTCGAGGATCTGCTTGGGCTCGGGGGCCTTGATGCCCATGCGGTAGACGATCTCGCGTTCCTCTTCGACCGTCGGGTAGTCGACGACGATCTTGAACAGGAACCTGTCTCGCTGAGCTTCGGGAAGGGGGTACACACCCTCGTTCTCGATGGGGTTCTGCGTGGCCATCACCAGGAACGGGTCGGGCATCGGGAACGTCTTGCCGCCGATGGTCACGTGCCGCTCCGCCATGACCTCGAGCAGTGCGGACTGAACCTTGGCCGGTGCACGGTTGATCTCGTCGGCCAGCACGAAGTTGGCCACGACGGGTCCCAGTTCGGTGTCGAACTCCTCACGGCCCTGACGGTAGATCCGGGTGCCGACGAGGTCGGTGGGCACCAGGTCGGGAGTGAACTGAACTCGTGAGAACGAACCACCCACCACCCGTGCGAAGGTCTCGACGGCGAGGGTCTTGGCGACACCGGGGACGCCCTCGAGCAACACGTGTCCGCGTGCGAGCAACCCCACCAGAATGCGCTCCACCAGTCGGTCCTGACCGACGATCACGCGCTTGACCTCGTACACGGCCTTCTCGAGAAGTTGGACGTCCTCGGCCAGGGCCGGACTGTCCACCCGCTTCGGCTCCGCACTCAGTGGATTCGGAGTCGCAGACTCGACTCGCGTCGACCCCTCGTCGTTCGAAATCCGGCCGTCACGTGATGTCACCAAGAATTCACCGCTTTCAGTCGATCGTCGTCGGGCTCGTTTCGTACCGCCGCAATCAACTATTCCAGGTGATCGGTGTGTGCGCCGAAAGGCACCCCCGACGGGAAGCCGGAGTGGAGCCTGCGGAACGACTCGAGAAGCCGGAGTGGAGCCTGCGGAACGACTCGAGTAGCCGGAGTGGAGCCTGCGGATCGCGGTCAGGACACCATGCGCACGGCGTACGGCGTCATTCCGCTGTAGCGAACGTCGGACACCTTCACCACCGAACCCGATTGCGGGGCTTCGAGCATCTTGCCGTCGCCGAGGTAGAGCGCGACGTGTTGGCTCGCGTTGGGTCCGTAGAAGATCATGTCGCCGCGCTTCATCTCCGAGGACGGCACCTGCTTGCCGGCGGTGTATTGGTAGCCGGTGTAGTGCGGTAGCGAGATACCCAGTCCTGCGAAGGCGTAGATCATCAGCCCCGAGCAATCGAAGCCGACCTTGTTGTAGTCGCCGTAGCTGTCGGCGACTCCGCCGTCCCTGATGCCCTTGGTCGGTCCGTTCTCGTCGCCGCCGCCCCATGAGTACGGCACACCGAGCTGGCTCATTCCGCGGTCGATCGCCAACTCGACAGCTGCGCTGCCGGTGACGGACGGGGTCGTGGAGGTCTTCGGTTTGGTGGGCGTCTTGGGCTTGGTGGGGGTGGTGGGCGTGGTCGTGGTCGAGCTGTCCGAGTCGGTCGACGCGCTCGAATCGTCGTCCACGTCCACGTGCGAACGCTGGCCCTCGGCGATGGCGGCCGCGCGTTGCTGCGCCGCCAGGTTGGCCGACACTCGGGCAGCTGCCTGCACAGCAGCTTCCTTCGCTGCGGCCGTGGCGGCGGCAATGGCCGCGTCCTCGGCCGCCTTCTGCGCCTCCCAGTCGCCGTATGCGGCTCGCTGGTCTTGCAGACCGGCGACGTTGCTGCGGGCGGCATCGAGTTCGGTCTGCGCCGAGTCGCGCTCCGATTCGATCGTGGCCTTCCGGTCGGCCTCTGCCTGCAGCGCGGCCTGCGCCTCGGCGATCGCCTGCTCGGCCTCCGCCTTCTTCGCCTCTGCTTCCGAGGCAGCGGCGTCGGCTTGCTGCTTGGACTCACGCGCTGCCGAGTCGCGGTTCGCCTGCTCGGTACGGGCTCGCTGTAGGCCGTCGAGTACTGCGTTCTGACTGTTGGAGAGAATCTTCAGGACCTGGGCGCGGTCCAGGACGTCGTCCGGTCCGCTGGATCCCAGGAACGACGCCATCGAGGCGACGCCCGAGCCCTGGGTGTAGCTCGATTTGGCGAACTCGTCGAACTTGGCCTGGGCCGCCTGGATCTGGGTGCCTGCGTCGGCGAGAGCCTGCTGTGCGGCACCGACGACCGCGGCGGCCACGTCGGCCGCGTCGCGCGCATTCTGCAGATCGACCAGGGCCTTGTTGACGCCTTCGCGCTTCGACGCGACCTCGTCGTCGAGTTGGGCGAGCTGCTGGTTGGCCGAGGCGATCGCGTCGATCAGTTGGCCGACTCGGCCGAGGCTCGAATCGACGGCGCTGCCCGCGGCGGCGATGTCGGTGTCCGAGGGGTTGGGCGGTGGCGGTGGTACCGCGGCGGCAACCCCGGGAAGGGTCGCCGTCAACGCGAGAACGAGGCCTGCGCCTACCAGCACGAATCGGGTACGGACGAGTGCACGGCGGTGAGTTCCGCGGACTTGACGTCGGCTCACAAATGTCTCCCTCGGGTCCGGCATTCACTCGGGTTCGCGTCGAACCGTCGTGCCGTCGGGAAGCTCTCCGTCCTCCACCCCGATCGCAGGTGACGGTGAGCGCTCTCGCCGGGCAGGAAAGAAACACGCAGCGATACGACAGGTGCGAACCACGTCAGTCACACCCGAAGCAGTGGCCTCCCGAGTTCCCCACGGATGACAACCGCCTTCTGCGACACTCCTTCCCCAGCAGTGCCAATGGCACCGTACGACACTTCGCACCCTAAAGAAACTCCAGTCACAAATGACACATTGGTAATTTCACCAGGCACAACGCCGTGAACTCGGGGTTTACCGAAAACAATTTTTCCGACTTTTTCGGACGACCCGACGGTCACCATCGGGACGGGGTCGAACGGGGCGAGCGTCGGTCGGTCGAACGACACTCCGACGCGCGTGTTCAGTCGGCGACGGACTCGCTGTGCGCGCGGTCGTTCGACTCCGAACGCGAGCGATATCTGCGGACCTTCACGACAGCGGTCAGAGCCGCGACCGCGGCGACCACGACGACCAGGCCGCCCGTGAGCAGACCCCACGGCGTCTGATCCTCGACGAGGGTGTCGACGAAGTTGTCGGCCGCCACGACGTGGTTCCCGGTGTACGTACGGTCCTGGCCTGCTTCGAGGGTCACCCGGCTGATCGAGTCGCTGAACGTACCCACCTGCCCTGGGCTGAGCACGAGAACAGTCCCGCCCTCGCGTGCTCCGACAGCGGTTGCGAGGTCTCGAAGTTGCGAGTCGTGGCGAGGTTCGGTCGGCACGATGACGATGCTCAGATCGATGCCGTGGTCCTCGGCGCGCGCGACGGCCGCGGACAAACCGGCTTCCTCGTCGGCGGGGGCACTGACGCCGGACTCGCGGACCGTGGCGACGATGCTGTCGACGTCCAGACCTGCCGGTATATCGGTGGCAAGTGGGGAAACGGCGTGAATCGGCTCAGGCATCTCTCGTCCAGTCGGTAGGAACCAGTCGGCTCGAACCCTACGTCACCGCCACGTGCGAACCTGGTTGCCCCGCAGGTCCGGCTTCACTACTGAGGTCGCCCTTCATTGCGCAGCCGGGAGCACTGCGTGAGGATCGTCGTGTGGTTCGGTGCCTCCAGACCCACCGAGGACCCGACCGCAGGTTTTCACAGGACAAGCGTACTGTTAGACTTCCATCGAGACACCGACCGTGCGTCCGCCCCGAACTCTCGCTACCGAGATTCGAGGCCGAGGCCCGCAGTCGGCGCCTCGCTTCAACCGTCGACACAGCCCCGTCGGCGGTGTGCCTCATAGACGAGTGGAGCTGAAGTGACCGCAAGTAAAGATTCATTCGGTGCAAAGGGCACCCTCGAAGTCGGAGAGAACTCGTACGAGATCTTCCGACTGTCGGCCTTGCCCGGTGCCGAGAAGTTGCCCTACGCACTGAAGGTCCTCGCGGAGAACCTCCTTCGCACCGAGGACGGTGCAAACATCACCGCCGACCACATTCGTTCGATCGCCTCGTGGGATCCGTCCGCGGAACCGAGCTTCGAGATCCAGTTCACCCCTGCACGCGTCATCATGCAGGACTTCACCGGCGTTCCCTGCATCGTCGACCTCGCCACGATGCGTGAAGCCGTCACCACCCTGGGCGGCGACCCGAACAAGGTCAACCCCCTCTCCCCCGCCGACATGGTCATCGACCACTCGGTCATCCTCGACGTCTTCGGCCGCGCCGATGCTCTCGAGCGCAACGTCGACCTCGAGTACGAGCGCAACGGTGAGCGCTACCAGTTCCTGCGTTGGGGACAGGGCGCGTTCGACGACTTCAAGGTCGTCCCTCCGGGCATGGGCATCGTGCACCAGGTCAACATCGAATACCTCGCACCGACGATCATGACCCGCAAGGGCCAGGCCTACCCCGACACCTGCGTCGGCACCGACTCGCACACCACGATGGTCAACGGCCTCGGTGTGTTGGGCTGGGGCGTCGGCGGTATCGAAGCCGAGGCGGCCATGCTCGGCCAGCCCGTCTCGATGCTGATCCCCCGCGTCGTCGGTTTCAAGCTCTCCGGTGAGATCCAGCCCGGCGTCACCGCGACCGACGTGGTGCTGACCGCCACCGAGATGCTGCGCAAGCACGGCGTCGTCGGCAAGTTCGTCGAGTTCTACGGCGAGGGCGTGGCCGAGGTTCCGCTCGCGAACCGCGCCACCCTGGGCAACATGAGCCCCGAGTTCGGTTCCACCGCAGCGATCTTCCCGATCGACGAGGAAACCATCAACTACCTGCGCCTCACCGGCCGCAGCGACGAGCAGCTCGCGCTCGTCGAGGCGTACGCCAAGGAACAGGGCATGTGGCACGACCCGAAGAACGAGGCCGTGTACTCCGAGTACATCGAACTCGACCTCAACACGGTCGTTCCGTCCATCGCAGGACCGAAGCGCCCGCAGGACCGAATCCTGTTGTCCGAGTCCAAGGTTGCCTTCCGCAAGGACATCCACAACTACGTCGAGGAGAACCACCCGGCGCACGAGGGTGACAGCAAGCTCGACGAGGCACTCGACGAGTCGTTCCCGGCCAGTGATTCCGCTTCGCTGAGCTTCGCCGAAGAGGACTCCGTCGACGTACGTTCTGCCGCATACGGTTCCGAGGGCCGCCCGAGCAAGCCGATTCGGGTCACCACCGACGAGGCCGGCGAATTCGTCCTCGACCACGGTGCCGTCGTCGTCGCAGGCATCACCTCGTGCACCAACACCTCGAACCCGTCGGTCATGCTCGGCGCAGCACTGCTCGCCCGCAATGCCGTCGAGAAGGGGCTGTCCACCAAGCCGTGGGTCAAGACCAACATGGCACCCGGTTCGCAGGTCGTCACCGACTACTACGAGAAGGCCGGCCTGTGGCCGTACCTCGAGAAGCTCGGCTACTACCTCGGTGGTTACGGCTGCACCACGTGCATCGGTAACACCGGTCCGCTGCTCGAGCCGATCTCGAAGGCGATCAACGACAACGACCTCTCGGTCACCGCAGTCCTGTCGGGCAACCGCAACTTCGAAGGCCGCATCTCCCCCGACGTGAAGATGAACTACCTGGCTTCGCCGCCGCTGGTCATCGCCTACGGCCTGGCGGGCACGATGGACTTCGACTTCGAGACCGACGCTCTCGGCGAGGATCACGAGGGCAATCCGGTGTTCCTCAAGGACATCTGGCCGTCCTCGCAGGAGATCGAGGAGACCATCCAGTCCTCGATCAGCCGGGACATGTTCAGCAAGTCCTACGAGACCATCTTCGCCGGTGACAGCCGCTGGCAGAACCTGTCGACCCCCGAGGGCGACACGTTCGAGTGGGATCCCAAGTCGACGTACGTGCGCAAGCCTCCGTACTTCGACGGCATGACGATGGACCCGGCTCCCGTCGAGGACATCAAGGGTGCACGCGTGCTGGCGCTGCTCGGCGATTCGGTCACCACCGACCACATCAGCCCGGCCGGTCCCATCAAGGCGGGTACACCTGCCGCGCAGTACCTGGATTCGCACGGCGTCGAGCGCAAGGACTACAACTCGCTCGGTTCGCGCCGCGGAAACCACGAGGTCATGATTCGCGGAACGTTCGCGAACATCCGCCTGAAGAACCAGCTCCTCGACGACGTCTCGGGCGGCTACACCCGCGACTTCACGCAGGACGGCGGACCGCAGTCCTTCATCTACGACGCGTCGCAGAACTACCAGAAGGCCGGCATCCCGCTGGTCGTGCTGGGCGGCAAGGAGTACGGCAGCGGCTCCTCACGTGACTGGGCCGCCAAGGGCACCTCGCTCCTGGGCGTCAAGGCCGTCATCACCGAGTCGTTCGAGCGCATCCACCGCTCCAACCTCATCGGCATGGGCGTCGTTCCCCTGCAGTTCCCGGCCGGTGAGAGCGCATCGTCGCTCAAACTGGACGGCACCGAGACCTTCGACATCGTCGGAGTCGCGAAGCTGAACGAGGGCACCACCCCGAAGACGATGACCGTCATCGCCACCAAGGAAGACGGCTCGAAGGTCGAATTCGAGGCAGTGGTTCGCATCGACACCCCGGGTGAAGCGGACTACTACCGCAACGGCGGCATCCTGCAGTACGTGCTGCGCAACATGATCAGAGGCTGAGTGCGCGTCGTCTGACGTACGCCTCGAACGGCGATGGGCCCGGAACCGACAACGTGTTTCCGGGCCCATCGCCGTCTCGGTCGAGGCCCTCATCGAAAGTAGGAAACCCACACGTGCCCAAGGTCAGCGAAGACCACCTGGCCGCCCGTCGAAGCGAGATTCTCGACGGCGCGCGTAAGTGCTTCGGCGAGTTCGGTTACGAGGGCGCGACAGTACGGCGTCTCGAAGAAGCCACCGGCCTGTCGCGCGGAGCCATATTCCACCACTTCAAGGACAAGGACGGGCTCTTCCTCGCGCTGGCTCAGGAAGATGCCCGACGCATGGCCGAGGTCGCGGCCACTCAGGGTCTGGTGCAGGTGATGCGAGACATGCTGGCGCAACCCGAACAATTCGAGTGGCTCGGCACGCGGCTCGAGATCACCCGACGATTGCGCACGGACGCGGACTTCCGGTCCAGCTGGGCCGAGAGGTCGGCCGAGCTGACCGACGCCACACTCGGACGACTCGAGCGTCAGAAGACCGCAGGACGACTGCGCGACGACGTACCCAACGACGTCCTCGCCGACTACCTCGATCTCGTGCTCGACGGCCTGGTGGCTCGCATTGCGTCCGGCCACGGCGGCTCGAACCTCGCCGCGATCCTGGACCTGGTCGAGGAGTCGGTCCGCAGGCAGGACTGAGCACCGTTACGCGAGCTGGATCAGTTCCAGGTATTCCTGCGACCAGTGGTCCTCGGTGCCGTCGGGAAGCAGAATCACTCGTTCGGGTGACAGCGCTTCGGCGGCACCGGGATCGTGGGTCACCAGTACGACCGCGCCCTTGTAGCTGCGGAGCGCGTCGAGCACCTGCTCACGGGAGATCGGGTCGAGGTTGTTGGTCGGTTCGTCGAGCAGGAGAACGTTCGCCGCGGAGGACACCAACCCGGCGAGAGCCAAACGGGTCTTCTCGCCACCGGACAGTGTTCCTGCCGGCTGGTCGAGCTGGGGCCCGGTGAACATGAAGGCTCCGAGCAGCGACCGCAGTTCCTGTTCGCCGGTGTCGGGTGCCGCGTGCCGGATGTTCTCCCAGACCGACGCGTGGTCGTCGAGAGTGTCGTGTTCCTGCGCGAAGTATCCGACGCGCATGCCGTGGCCGGGTTCGATCTCACCGGTATCCGCCTTCTCGGTTCCGGCGAGGATCCGCAGCAGCGTCGTCTTGCCTGCACCGTTGAGCCCGAGCACTACGACACGGCTGCCCCGGTCGATGGCGAGGTCGACGCCGGCGAAGATCTCCAGCGATCCGTACATCTTGGTCAGGTTCTTCGCCATCAGCGGCGTCTTGCCGCACGGTGCCGGCTCGGGGAAACGAATGTGCGCCACCTTGTCGGACACCCGTTCGGCATCGAGGTTGGCGAGCAGCTTGTCGGCGCGCTTCGCCATGTTCTGTGCTGCAACGGCTTTCGTCGCCTTGGCCCCCATCTTGGCGGCCTGCACGCGCAGTGCCCCGGCTTTCTTCTCCGCGTTGGCGCGCTCACGACGGCGACGCTGCTCGTCCGTGGCGCGGGCGTCGAGGTACTTCTTCCAGTTCATGTTGTAGATGTCGGCTTCGCCGCGGACGGCGTCGAGGAACCACACCCTGTTCACCACGTCTCCGAGCAGTTCGACGTCGTGGCTGATCACGATGAGTCCGCCCTCGTGGTTCTGGAGGAATCCGCGCAGCCAGGTGATGGAATCGGCGTCGAGGTGGTTGGTCGGCTCGTCGAGCAGCAAGGTGGTGTTCGATCGTCCACCACTGCCGTCGGACGCGGCGAACAGAATGCGAGCCAGCTCGACGCGTCGACGCTGTCCACCGGACAGGGTCCGTAGCGGTTGGCCGAGGATGCGGTCGGCCAGGCCGAGGCTGTTGCAGATGCGGGCCGCTTCGCTCTCGGCTTCGTAACCGCCGAGGGAGGCGAAACGCTCTTCGAGTTCGCCGTATTTACGGACGGCTTTGTCGAGCAGCGCCTCGTCGGCGACCTCGGCCATCAGCGCTTGCTGCTTTTCCATCTTGTGCAGGAGGGTGTCCAGGCCACGGGCCGAGAGCACGCGATCCTTGGCCAGCACGTCGAGGTCGCCTTCTTTGGGATCCTGCGGCAGGTAACCGAGTTCGCCGGTGCGCACGACCTCGCCCGCGTAGGGCTCGCCTTCGCCCGCCAGGATGCGCAACGTGGTGGTCTTTCCTGCACCGTTGCGACCGACCAACCCGATGCGGTCGCCCGCCTGTACCCGGAGCGCGGGCCCCTCGGTGGACAGAAGGGTCCGCACACCGGCACGAACTTCCAGGTCGGTGGCGGTGATCACGCGTGAGCTCCTAGCGATTGCCGAACAAGATCGTCGCCCGTCGACCGACGGGCGAACCATGCCGCCGAACAGCACAGCAAACCCCCATTTTAGCTCAGCATTCACGTGCCCTCACCCAGGAACGACGGTGACACCGGTAACGTCTGATCGATGACCGACGCCTCCGAAACAGTCAGCTCTTCCAGCGCGCCGACCCCCGATCTCGCCGGGCGCACCGCACTCGTCACCGGCGGCAGCCGAGGCATAGGCAAGGCCATCGTTGCGGAACTGCTCGCCCGCGGCGCGAACGTCGCCATCACCGCTCGCAAGCGCGAACCTCTCGTTGCGGCGGCAGCGGAACTCGGCGATTCCGTGCTCGCGATCGACGGTAATGCGGGCGACCCGGAGCACCGACGCAACGCGGTCGCGAGCACCGTGGAGACCTTCGGTTCACTGGACATCCTGGTCAACAACACCGGCATCAACCCCGTCTACGGCTCACTGATGGACGCCGACCTGGCCGGCGTGAGCAAGATCTTCGACACGAACGTCGTGGGTACCCTCGGATTCGTCCAACAGGCGTTCCATGCCTGGATGGGCGAGCACGGCGGCGCGATCGTCAACGTCGCCAGCGTGGCCGGCATCCGCTCCACCGGCGTGATCGCCGCGTACGGCGCATCCAAAGCCGCTCTGATCCGCCTCACC
Organism: Rhodococcus sp. 15-725-2-2b; assembly: GCF_002259075.1. Taxonomy (NCBI): domain Bacteria; kingdom Bacillati; phylum Actinomycetota; class Actinomycetes; order Mycobacteriales; family Nocardiaceae; genus Rhodococcus; species Rhodococcus sp. 15-725-2-2b. The sequence continues at coordinate 269,508 of NZ_NPFL01000019.1, forward strand.
GAGGAGCTCGCCTGGCAGCTCGGTCCGAAGATTCGCGTCAATGCGGTGGCTCCGGGCGTGGTGAAGACGAAATTCGCCGAGGCTCTCGTCGCCAACGGCGAAGACGCGGCAGCGGCCGGCTATCCGATGAAGCGTCTCGGCAATCCTGAGGACGTGGCGGCCCTGGTGGCCTTCCTGGTGTCGGACGCGTCCTCCTGGATCACGGGCGAGACCGTGCGCGTGGACGGTGGTTTGCTCGCCACCGGCGGAATGTGAACGATTTCTCGGCCGACGTCGCGGTGGTCGGACTCGGTCCCGCGGGGCGGGCCGTCGCCCATCGGTGCGCCGAGGCCGGACTCGATGTGCTCGCACTCGATCCACACCCGTCGCGCACCTGGACACCGACGTATTCCGCTTGGGCCGACGAGTTGCCGTCGTGGTTGCCTCCGACCGCCGTCGCCTCGACTGCACAGAAGCCGGCGGTATGGACCGACCGTCATCGGATCATCGACCGGACGTACTGCGTGCTGGACACACCTGCCCTGCAAGCGACCCTGTCCCTCGACCGGGTCCGAGTGCTGGCGGGGACAGCCGTCGACGTCACCGGTTCCCGGGTGACGACCGCCGACGGCACCATCGTCGACGCTCGTCACGTCGTCGACGCCCGCGGCACGCTCGATTCTCGGGACCTCGCACAGCAGACGGCGTACGGCATCGTCGTCGACCGGGACCGCGCCGAGCCGATCCTCGAAGGGTCGGACGCCTGGTTCATGGACTGGCGCACCGACAACGGAGCTCGGCCCGGTGAGGCCCCGAGTTTTCTCTACGCCGTGGCGCTCGACGAGGATCGGATCCTGCTCGAGGAGACGTGTCTGGTCGGCCGGCCACCGCTGGAACTCGCACTGCTTCGATCGCGGCTGCACCACCGGCTCACCCGTCGGAACCTGGAACCGACCGGCGACGAGGACGTCGAGCGAGTGCGGTTCTCGGTCGAACCGCCGCCTCGGTCGCGGCTGCACACCGGGCGAGGCGGACCGGTGCTCTTCGGTTCCCGCTCCAATCTGATGCATCCGGCCACGGGGTACAGCGTTGCGGCGTCGCTGGCGACGACGGATCACCTCGTCGAGAGATTCCGAGGCGGTGGACGTTCGCGCCCGATGCGCCCGGTGCACGTCTGGACGGTTCAGAAGCTTCGCAACCTCGGGCTGCGCACGGCACTGGCTCTCGAACCCGAGATGGTCCCCCAGTTCTTCTCCAGCTTCTTCTCGCTCCCGGTCGAACTGCAGCGCTCGTACCTGTCCGGGTACGACGACGCCCTCGGAACGATGACCGCGATGCTGAAGATGTTTCCGACGCTCCCGGGATCGGCCAGGCTCGCGATCGCGCGCACGATAGTGCGCACTCCGGGCCGCGGCTGAGTTTCCCGCCAACGGTCGACACGCGGGCGCCCGGTCGGCGATCATGGACAGATGCGCAGCATTTGGAAGGGCTCGATCGCCTTCGGACTGGTCAATGTTCCGGTGAAGGTCTACTCGGCCACCGAGCAGCACGACATTCGGTTTCATCAAGTGCACGCGAAGGACGGCGGGCGCATCAAGTACGACCGCATCTGTCAGGAATGCGGCAAGTCGGTGCAGTTCGCCGATATCGACAAGGCGTACGACTCCCCCGACGGGGAACGCGTCATTCTCACCGACGACGACTTCGACAAGCTGCCTGCGGCGGAGAAGCACGAAATTCCGGTTCTCGAATTCGTGCCGACCGAGCAGATCGATCCGATCCTCTACGACAAGAGTTACTTCCTCGAGCCGGACTCCGCGTCACCCAAGGCCTACGTGCTGCTTCGGGAGACGCTGGAGGAAACCGAACGCACCGCGCTGGTGCATTTCACTCTGCGACAGAAGACCCGCCTGGCCGCACTACGCGTGCGCGACGACGTACTGGTGATCCAGACACTGCTGTGGCCGGACGAAGTCAGGGCCGCAGAGTTTCCTTCGCTCGAAGACGCGCCGTCCGCGCGCCCGCAGGAAGTGAAGATGGCGACGTCCCTGGTCGAAAGCATGTCCTCGGAATTCGATCCCACCGAGTACACCGACGACTACCAGATCGAACTGCGCAAGCTGATCGACGAGACGCTCGCCAACGGCGGTGAGAAGGTCATCCACACCGAGACGGAGAAGGACGACGACGGAGAGGATGCCGAGGTCGTCGATCTCGTGGCGGCTTTGCAACGCAGCGTCGAGGCGGCAGGAAAGAACACGAAGTCGGGGTCCTCCACATCCGCTTCGGCGAAGAAGACACCCGCGAAGAAAGCCCCGGCGAAGAAGGCGGCCGCCAAGAAGACGACAGCGAAGAAGTCGACCCCCGCCAAGACCACCGACTCCAAAGCCGACGAAGCCAAGGGTGCGTGAGGGGGCCGACTCGGCCGTACGTCAGACGGTGAAGCCGAGGGCCCTGAGCTGCTCGCGACCGTCGTCGGTGATCTTGTCCGGACCCCACGGCGGCATCCAGACCCAGTTGATCTTGAGGTCGGCGGCCAGACCGCTGCGCACGAGCGCGCCGCGAGCCTGATCCTCGATGACATCGGTCAACGGGCATGCCGCCGACGTCAGCGTCATGTCGACCGTGACGATGTCGTCGGCGTCGATCTTGATGTCGTACACCAGTCCCAGGTCGACGACGTTGATCCCGAGTTCGGGGTCGACGACGTCGCGCATCGCTTCTTCGAGGTCCTCGAGCACCTTGATCTCGTCGGCGGTCAGAGCCACAGGAGTGGTCTCCGATGTCTCCGACGCTGACTGGGTCGTATCTGTTGTATCCGTCATGATCCCTGTCCTCCGGAAAATGCCGACTGGGCGGTCTCGCCCGTCGTGACTGTCGAATCTGCGTCCACTACCTGAACAACCGCGTCCTTGAAAGCCATCCATCCCAGCAGGGCGCACTTGACACGGGCCGGGTATTTGGCCACACCGACGAACGCGATTCCGTCACCGATGACGTCCTCGTCGCCTTCGACGGTACCTCTGCTGCCGACCATGTCGCTGAACGCGTCGACCGTCTTCAACGCATCGGCGACGCTCAGGCCGACGACCTGGTCGGTGAGCACCGATGTCGCCGCCTGGCTGATCGAGCAGCCCTGGCCGTCGTACGAGACGTCGGCGACGGTGCCGTTCTCGATCTGCACGCGCAGGGTCACCTCGTCGCCGCAGGTGGGGTTGACGTGGTGTACCTCGGCACCGAAGGGCTCGCGCAGTCCACGGCCGTGCGGGTGCTTGTAGTGATCGAGGATCACTTCCTGGTACATCTGTTCCATGCGCATCTACCGCTGACCTCCCCCGCCGTTGTCGGTGGTGCCGAAGAACGACTGTGCGCGGCGAATCGCCTGTGCCAGAACCTGCACTTCCTCGACCGTGTTGTAGAGCGCGAACGAGGCGCGCGCTGTCGCAGCCACACCGAACCGACGATGCAGGGGCCACGCGCAGTGATGTCCGACGCGGATGGCGACCCCCTCGTCGTCCAGGATCTGTCCGAGGTCGTGGGCATGAATGCCGTCGACCACGAACGACACCGCCGAACCGCGGTCGACGTTCTCCGTCGGTCCGATCACGCGAACACCGTCGATCTTCGCGAACTCGGCGAGAGTTGCTGCGACCAAGGCCTTTTCGTGCGCGGCGATGACATCGATGCCGATGTTCTCCAGGTAGTGCACAGCTGCGCCGAGTCCGACGACCTGCGAGGTCATCGGAACGCCGGCCTCGAACCGTTGCGGCGGCGCGGCGAACGTCGTCTCCTCCATGGTGACGGTCTCGATCATCGAACCGCCGGTGATGAACGGAGGCATCGCTTCGAGGAGTGCAGCCTTGCCGTACAACACGCCGACCCCCGATGGACCGAGCATCTTGTGACCGGAGAACGCGGCGTAGTCGACGTCGAGCGCGTGGAAATCGACCTTCATGTGCGGCACCGACTGGCATGCGTCGAGGACGACGAGTGCGCCCACCGCCCTGGCCCGACGCACCAATTCCTCGACCGGAGCGACCGCGCCGGTCACGTTGGACTGATGCGTGAACGCGAGAACCTTGACGGCCGAGGACAATTCGAGCGAGTCGAGGTCGATTCGACCGTCGTCGGTGACGCCGTACCAGCGAAGCGTGGCACCGGTTCGAGCTGCCAGCTCCTGCCACGGAACGAGGTTGGCGTGGTGTTCGAGTTCGGTGACGACGATCTCGTCGCCGGGACCGAGGTGGCGATCGAATCGCTGATCGGCAAGCACGTACGTCACCAGGTTGAGCGACTCGGTCGCGTTCTTGGTGAACACGATCTCGTCGACGTCGGCACCGACGAACGACGCGATGGCGGCGCGCGCACCCTCGTAGGCATCGGTGGCCTCTTCGGCCAACTGATGCGCCCCGCGGTGTACGGCGGCGTTGCATGTGGTCAGAAATTCACGCTCGGCGTCGAGTACCTGCACGGGCCGCTGAGAGGTGGCACCGGAGTCCAGATACACCAACGGCTTACCGTCTCGCACGGTACGCGAGAGGATGGGGAAGTCGCGGCGAACCGTGGCGACATCGAACGATGCCGCCACCGCCGCAGCTGCGGGTGCAGCCATACTCATGCTCCGGTGGTCGCGGCCTGCGTGTAGCCGGCGTATCCGTTGGCCTCGAGCTCGTCGGCCAGCTCTGCACCGCCGGACTTCACGATTTCACCGTTGACGAAGACGTGGACGAAGTCGGGCTTGATGTAGCGCAGGATGCGGGTGTAGTGCGTGATCAGCAGCACTCCACCGTCTTCGCGCTCCTTGTACTTGTTGACGCCCTCGGACACCACGCGCAGAGCGTCGACGTCGAGGCCGGAGTCGGTCTCGTCGAGGATGGCGATCTTGGGCTTGAGCAGTCCCAGCTGAAGAATTTCGTGACGCTTCTTCTCGCCGCCGGAGAATCCCTCGTTGACGTTGCGCTCGAGGAAGTTCGCCTCGATCTCGAGCTCGCTCATCGCGGTCTTGGCTTCCTTGACCCAGTGCCGCAGCTTCGGAGCCTCACCGCGCACGGCGGTGGCGGCGGTGCGGAGGAAGTTCGACATCGACACGCCCGGCACCTCGACCGGGTACTGCATCGCCAGGAAGAGGCCGGCGCGCGCACGCTCGTCGACGCTCATCTCGAGCACGTCTTCACCGTCGAGGGTGATGGTGCCCGAGGTCACTGTGTACTTCGGGTGGCCGGCGATGGCGTAGGACAGGGTCGACTTGCCGGAACCGTTGGGACCCATGATCGCGTGCGTCTCACCCGACTTCACGGTGAGGTCGACACCCTTGAGGATGTTGATGGGCTCCGCAGTGGCGTCGGAGTTGGCGACGCTGACGTGCAGATCGCGGATTTCGAGTGTGGACATCAAAAAGTTCCTTTGTGCAGTCGAGAAAGGTTCGGGTGTGACCTACGCGCCGACGACGGCGAGTTCGGTCTCGATGGCAGCGTCCAGGCGCTCGCGCACGGCGGGGACCGGAATCTTGTCGATGACCTCGTGGAAGAAGCCGCGGACGACGAGTCGGCGAGCGACCTCCTCGGAGATGCCACGAGCGCGCAGGTAGAACAGCTGCTCGTCGTCGAAACGGCCGGTGGCACTGGCGTGGCCTGCTCCGACGATCTCCCCGGTCTCGATCTCGAGGTTCGGTACCGAATCGGCGCGCGCGCCGTCGGTGAGAACCAGGTTCCGGTTGAGCTCGTAGGTCTCGGTTCCCTCGGCCTCGGCGCGGATGAGAACGTCGCCGATCCAGACGGTGTGCGCGTCGTGCTTGCCCGGGCCCACTTCGCCCTGCAATGCGCCCTTGTACATGACGTTGGACTTGCAGTGCGGAGCCGAGTGGTCGACGAGCAGACGCTGCTCGAGGTGCTGGCCCGCGTCGGCGAAGTACAGACCCAGCATGTCGGCGTCACCACCGGGCGCGCTGTAGCGCACGGTCGGGCTGATGCGCACCAGGTCGCCGCCGAGACTGACGTTGTAGTGCCGCAGCACGGCGTCGCGTCCCAGGAGTGCGTGGTGTGCCGCCACGTGCACGGCGTCGGACTGCCAGTCCTGGATCAGCACGACGTGCAACTGCGAGCTGTCACCGAGAACGAACTCGACGTTCTCCGCGTACGTGCCACTACCTCGCTGGTCGATCACGACGGTGGCACGAGCGAACGTGCCGAGTCGGATCTGGAGGTGGCCGTAGGCGACGTGGTCGACACCGGGACCGTCGACGGTGATCTCGATCGGATCGGCCACCTCGACCTCGTTCGGCACGGAGACGATCGTGGCCTCGGTGAACGCCGAGAATGCCTGAGCGGCAACACGATCGGCAGGAACGCCGGCCTTGCCCAGTCGCTCGTCCTCGCGCCCGACGGTCTCCACGGTCACCGATTCCGGGGTGCCGACGGTGACCTGAGCGGCCCCGTCGGCGACGGCGGAACCGTCGTGCAGGCCGCGCAGCCGACGCAGCGGCGTGAAACGCCACAGCTCGTCACGACCCGACGGGATCTCGAACGCATTCACGTCGTAGGACGTGAACTGAGCGCCCTTGTTCACGACGAGCTTCGACTTGTCTTCCTTGGCCGACTCGGGGTTTTCGGATGCCACGGCACCCATCACTCCGGTGAGGGGGTTGTTCACTTATCCGACCGACCCTTCCATCTGCAGCTCGATGAGCCGGTTGAGCTCGAGCGCGTATTCCATCGGCAGTTCGCGAGCGATCGGCTCGACGAAGCCGCGCACGACCATCGCCATCGCCTCGTCCTCGGTCATGCCGCGGCTCATCAGGTAGAACAACTGATCGTCGCTGACCTTCGAGACGGTGGCCTCGTGGCCCATCGAGACGTCGTCCTCGCGGATGTCGACGTACGGGTAGGTGTCGGAACGACTGATCGTGTCGACGAGCAACGCGTCGCACTTGACCGTCGAACGCGAACCGTGCGCACCCTTGTTGATCTGGATCAGACCGCGGTACGACGTCCGGCCGCCGCCGCGAGCGACGGACTTGCTGACGATGTTCGACGACGTGTGCGGTGCCAGGTGCAACATCTTCGAGCCGGTGTCCTGGTGCTGGTCCGGGCCTGCGAACGCGACCGAGAGAACCTCGCCCTTGGCGTACTCACCGGTCATCCAGACGGCCGGGTACTTCATGGTGACCTTGGAGCCGATGTTGCCGTCGACCCACTCCATCGTTGCGCCTGCCTCGGCCTTGGCGCGCTTGGTGACGAGGTTGTAGACGTTGTTCGACCAGTTCTGGATGGTCGTGTAGCGGCAACGACCACCCTTCTTGACGATGATCTCCACCACGGCGGAGTGCAGCGAGTCCGACTTGTAGATCGGCGCGGTGCAACCTTCGACGTAGTGCACGTAGGCACCCTCGTCGACGATGATCAGCGTGCGCTCGAACTGACCCATGTTCTCGGTGTTGATCCGGAAGTAGGCCTGCAGCGGGATGTCCACGTGGACGCCCGGCGGGATGTAGATGAACGATCCACCGGACCACACCGCGGTGTTCAGTGCGGAGAACTTGTTGTCGCCTGCGGGGATGACGGTTCCGAAGTACTCGCGGAACAGCTCCGGCTGCTCCTTGAGGGCGGTGTCGGTGTCGAGGAACAACACTCCCTGAGCCTCGAGGTCCTCACGGATCGAGTGGTAGACGACCTCGGACTCGTACTGGGCGGCGACACCGGAGACGAGGCGCTGCTTCTCCGCCTCGGGGATGCCGAGCTTGTCGTACGTGTTCTTGATGTCCTCGGGCAGGTCTTCCCACGTTGCAGCCTGCTTCTCGCTGGACCGCACGAAGTACTTGATGTTGTCGAAATCGATGCCGTCGAGGTCGGAACCCCAGTTCGGCATCGGCTTGCGCTCGAACGTCTTGAGCGCCTTGAGGCGCGCCTCGAGCATCCACTCGGGCTCGCTCTTCTTCTGCGAGATGTCGCGGACGACGGCCTCGGAGAGACCGCGCTTGGCGCTTTCACCTGCTACGTCCGAGTCGGCCCAGCCGTATCCGTAGGTGCCGAGCGAGGCGATGGTCTCGTCCTGGGTCAGCGGCGCGGTGGGTGTCACCTGGTCTGGTGTGACGGTCATGCGGGCTCCTTCCGGAGGCGTGGGCGTTCTCCGACACGGGGCTGCGCGTCGGGAGTCTTCTTGTCGGAACTATCGGTGTTCGAGTACCGCGTCGATGACAGCGGTACGTGCGTCGTACACGCGCAATTACCGTTGGCGATGGTCGCCAAACGCTGCACGTGCGTGCCGAGGATCTCGGCGAACGCGGTCTGCTCGGCCTCGCACAGCTCCGGAAACTCGGAGGCGACGTGCGACACCGGGCAGTGGTGCTGGCAGATCTGCACACCGTTGCCCACCTGACGGGTGGTGGCCGAGAATCCGGCCGCGCTGAACGCGTCGGCGATTCGGTCGGCGGCGTCCTCCACGGCATGCGCATCGGATCCCGTCGCAGGCTCCACGTCGGCCACGATGGTGTTGACGCGTTGCCGAGCGAATGTCTCGATTGCCGCGTCTCCCCCGATCTTGCGCAGCTGCCGCATGGCGGCACCGGCAAGATCGTCGTAGGTGTGGCCGAGACGGTTGCGCCCGGCTGCGGTGAGCTGGAAATGCTTGGCCGGTCGGCCCCGGCCACGTTGCCGAGCACCTGCGGGGGTGGTGATGCGGGCCTCGCCCGCGTCGATGAGTGCGTCCAGGTGACGTCGGACACCCGCAGCGCTCAACCCCAGCCGAGTACCGATGTCGGAGGCGGTGATGGGGCCCTCTTCCAGCAGTAGTGTGACCACAGCGCTCCGCGTCTGCCCCTCGGGGGCCGACGTGGGTCGCACCGACGAAACGCCTGCGCCGGACGCCGAAGACTCGACACTTCCCGGACGCACGAGCGAGCTCTCGGTTGTTTTCACAACACCAGTGTGACGGAATTGCGGGACCCGGTCCAGCAAGGGTGCCCTATGCAGGGCGCTCGTCCGACGACGTGGCCGATGCCGTGCCTGCGGATGGAGCACGGTGCAGGCCGTGCGCGAGTGCACAGCTACGCTCCCACTGTGCCATCGACCGACAGTGAGCCCAGTTCCGAGAGCTCACCTTCCGCGAGCGGTTCCGAGTTCTCCTCGGCATCCGGCACATCGAAGTCCACCCCGGGCGCGCTCGTCCAGCGGTTCGTCGTGGTCCCCGCCCGTCGAGTCATCGGCCTGGAACCGACGCCTCCCGGCGGGGCGGTCGCCACCCTGCACGGAGACGAGCAGGAGGCACCGGGGCTGAACCCCTCGGAGACGAACCAACTCAGGAACATCCGTCGTTTCGGTGCCGCGGGTGCGCTGCTGATGGCGATCGGTGCCCTCGGCGCGGGCGCGCAGCCGGTGCTGCAGAACCCGATCGCGGGTGTCCGACTGCTGAGCTTGCCGTCCCGAATGGCGACCACCGCACTGACCGTCACGATGACCGGAACCGTCATCGTGGTGCTCGCGTGGTTGCTGTTGGGAAGATTCGCGTTGGGACGCACACGGTCGGGAACCACCCCACGTCGGCTCACTCGTTCCCAGATGGACCGCACACTGCTGCTGTGGATCCTGCCGTTGAGTGTGGCACCGCCGATGTTCTCGCGCGATGTCTACTCGTACCTCGCCCAGAGCGAGATCACCGCACGCGGACTCGACCCGTACGAGGTCGGTCCGGTCGATGCACTCGGGGCCGACAACGTGCTGACCCGAACGGTTCCCAACATCTGGCGGGAGACCCCGGCACCCTACGGTCCGCTGTTCCTGTGGATGGGGCGTGGAATCACGTACTTGACCGGTGAGAACATCGTCGCAGGCATTTTCCTCCATCGTCTGCTTGCGCTGGTGGGCGTAGCGCTGATCGTTTGGTCGCTGCCACGTCTCGCCCGACGCTGTGGGGTCGCGTCGGTCACGGCACTGTGGCTCGGTGCCGCGAACCCGCTGCTGCTGTTCCACCTGGTCGCCGGTATCCACAACGAGGCCCTGATGATCGGGCTCATGCTGGCCGGTACCGAACTGGCCCTTCGCGCGATCGAGCGCGCGGGTCCTTTGCGCAGCACCGATATCGCATTCCTCGTCGGCGGAGCAGGCCTGATCGCGCTGTCGTCTGCGATCAAGATTCCCTCGCTCATCGCGCTCGGCTTCGTGGGGATGGCACTGTCGAGGCGATGGGGCGGGACCCTCAGATCCGTGATGTACGCGGCACTGTTGCTCGGCTCGATCGCCGTCGTGGTCCAGGTCGCCGTGAGCCTGGGTAGCGGGCTGGGCTTCGGCTGGATCAACACTCTGGGGACCGCGGGAGTGGTGCGCAGCTGGATGTCGATTCCCACGATCCTCGGTCTCGGTACCGGATTCGTCGGTGTGCTGCTGGGTCTCGGCGACCACACCACCGCTGTGTTGGGTCTCACTCGCCCGATCGCTGCCGTCGTCGCAGGAATCATCGTCGTCCGCATGCTGATCGCCGTTCTGCGCGGCCGCCTGCATCCGGTCGGCGCACTCGGCGTCGCGCTCGGTGCCGTCGTCCTGTTGTTCCCGGTGGTGCAACCCTGGTACCTGCTGTGGGCGGTGATTCCGCTGGCCGCGTGGGCCACGACTCCCTCGTTCCGGCGTCCGGCCATCGCCTTCTCGTCGTTGGTGAGCGTGATCCTCATGCCGAACGGCAGTGAGTACCAACCGTTCCAGATCGTGCAGGCCGCCGTCGTGACCATCCTGACGATCGCGGTGCTCTATCTGCTCACGCGAAACCGGATGCCGTGGCCCATCCGCACCGGACCACCGGAACGCGACCGCAGCGACGACGAATACGCTGAGTCCTCGTGATCTCCGGGACGTCCGACGCGGCGCAACCTGTCGTACAGCTGACCGACGTACGCAAGTCGTACGACGGTGTCAGTGCCGTCGACGGACTGAGCCTGAACATCGGCCCCGGCGAGGTTCTCGCGCTGCTGGGCCCCAACGGAGCAGGAAAGACCACCACCGTCGAGATGTGCGAGGGGTTCGTCGTGCCGGACAGCGGCTCGGTCCGGGTCCTCGGACTGGACCCCGTGGCGCAGTCGGCGCAGCTGAGGCCACGCATCGGCGTCATGCTCCAGGGCGGAGGTGCGTACCCCGGTTCCAAGGCAGGCGAGATGCTCCAACTCGTCGCCTCGTACTCGGCCGACCCCCTCGACCCGGCGTGGCTGCTCGACTGCCTCGGCCTGACCTCTGCCGTCCGCACCCCGTACCGGCGGCTCTCCGGTGGGCAACAGCAGCGGCTGGCTCTGGCCTGCGCCATCGTCGGGCGGCCCGAACTGGTGTTCCTCGACGAACCGACCGCCGGGCTCGACGCCCAGGCCCGGCTGCTGGTGTGGGAATTGATCGACGCCCTGCGCCGCGACGGTGTCGGCGTACTGCTCACGACACATCTGATGGACGAGGCCGAGCAGCTCGCGGATCGGCTGACGATCATCGACAACGGCCGCGTCGTCGCCTCGGGCACACCCTCCGAGCTGACCAAGCAGGGTGCCGAGGGCCAACTGCGCTTCACCGCACCCCCGGGACTCGAACTGTCCATGCTCGACGCGGCACTCCCCCCGGGTTACGTACCGTCGGAACCGGCGCCAGGCTCCTATGTGGTCTCCGGTGTGATCGAGCCGCAGATTCTGGTGATCGTCACGTCCTGGTGCGCACAGCAGGACGTGTTGGCCACCGAATTGCAGGTCGACCAGCGCCGCCTCGAGGACGTGTTCCTCGAACTGACCGGCAGAGAATTGAGGAAGTGACCGTGCGCAGAGAAGCCCGGCTCGCCGACAACCGATTCGAGACAGGCCTGTTCGCGCCTCGCCCGCAGCCCGCCTCGGCTGCGCGGATGCTGCTCGCACAGACCCGCCTCGAACTGAAGTTGTTGCTGCGCAACGGTGAACAGTTGCTGCTGACGATGTTCATCCCGATCACCCTGCTGATCGGATTGACCCTGCTGCCCTTCGGCGAACTCGGTGCCGACCGAGTGGCCCGCGTCGTCCCGGCCGTGATGATGGTGGCCATCATGTCGACGGCGTTCACCGGCCAGGCGATCGCTGTCGGCTTCGATCGCCGCTACGGCGCGCTCAAGAGACTCGGGGCGACACCCCTTCCGCGGTGGGGCATCATCGGCGGCAAATCCGCCGCCGTGGTGATCGTGGTGATTCTGCAATCGATTCTGCTCGGCTCGATCGGCGTCGCTCTCGGATGGCGCCCGAGCGCGACGGGTCTGTTGCTCGGGGCCGTCATCATCGCTCTGGGAACCGTCACCTTCGCGTCGATGGGACTGCTGCTCGGCGGCACCCTGCGCGCCGAGATCGTGTTGGCGCTGGCGAACATCGCCTGGTTCGTGATGCTCGGCATCGGCAGCGCGGTGTTCGTGGACGACCAGATCCCCCAGGGACTGCAGAACGTCGCACGCATCGTGCCGTCCGGCGCGCTCGGTGAGGCACTGAGCAGAGGTGTGTCCTCGTCCTTCGACATCTTCGGTGTGGTCGTACTGCTGGTGTGGGCTGCGGTGTGCGGCACCCTCGCGGTACGCACGTTCAAGTTCACCTGAGCGGGGCTCGCCACCCAACGACGCTCGCCACCCAACGACGCTGTGTAGTTGATCGGCGTTTACCATCGAGGGGTGCTGTACAGAGCGTTCTTGCGCGTCGTCGATATCCTGCCCGTGCCCTCGCTTCGAGTGCAGCGGGTGCTGGCATTCATTGCGATCCTGACGCAGGGTGGCATCGCTGTCACCGGCGCCGTCGTTCGTGTCACCGGTTCCGGACTCGGGTGCCCCACGTGGCCGCAGTGCTTTCCCGGTAGCTTCACTCCCGTCGGGGTGTCCGAGGTCCCCGTTCTGCACCAGGCCGTGGAGTTCGGCAACCGTCTGCTCACGTTCGTGGTCGTTCTCGCGGCCGCCGCGGTCGTCATCGCCGTCACCAGGGCACGGCGGCGTCGGGAAGTGCTGTTCTTCGCGTGGCTGATGCCGCTCGGTACCGTCGTACAGGCCGTGATCGGCGGATTCACGGTGCTGACCGGACTGCTGTGGTGGACGGTAGCCGTTCACCTCGTCGTCTCGATGGCCATGGTGTGGCTGGCCACGTTGCTGTACGCCAAGGTCGGCGAGAGCGATGCGCCGGCCGAGTCCACGCCGACGGTGCCGGGTGCTCTGCGAGCGCTGACGGGGCTGTCCGGGATCGCTCTGACGGGCGTGCTGATCGCGGGCACCATGGTGACCGGAGCCGGCCCGCACGCGGGCGACAAGAGCATCGAGGAACCGGTACCGCGTCTCGGTATCGAGATCGTGACGCTGGTGCACGCACACTCTCAGTTCCTGGTCGGCTACCTGGCCCTGCTCGTCGGATTGGCATTCGCGCTGTATGCGGTTCGTGCGCCGAAGGCGGTCACGTTCCGACTCAACGTCCTGATCGGCCTGGTGCTGGCGCAGTCTCTTATCGGACTGGTGCAGTACTTCACCGGGGTTCCGGCCGTGCTCGTCGCCTTCCACGTGGCCGGTGCGGGCGGATGTACCGCCGCCACCGCTGCAGTCTGGGCGGCCTGCCGCACTCGCGGCCCGGTGGCGACCGAGACGGTCGAGACCACCGAGGACGTCGCAGTTCGCTCGTGACGATCGGTCGAGCTTCGAACAGGGTGGAGGGGCAGCGGGCCTCCCCCTCAGATGGCCGACTGCCCCTCCACTGACTTCGACGCATCGGGTACCGAGATGGTTCCCGCCGGATCGAAGGAATTTCCGCAGTTTTCTCCGCTCAGACGATCGCCTGGTTGCGCGCCTTCGGGAACTTCTTCTGACCGGCCACCCACCCGGCCATCTTCTCGTAGTGTCCGGGGGCCGGATTGACCGAACTGACCAGCTCGCGGTCCCATTCGGCCTCGGTCAACTGGTCGAGACCGTCGACGATCGCGCGGGCGATGGCGGTCGTCGCCACCACCTGGTCGCCCAGTACGCCGTCGGCACCGACCATGGTGAGCCGAGTTCCTGCTCGACCGATCGGCTGGATCACCACGTTGGCGGAGTTGCCGTGGTCGGCGAGAAAGCTCTTCACGGCCGCGAGTGTTCCCTTCGGAACCTCGTTCGACTCGTTCTTCTCGATGCCCGCGCTGTCGATTTCGGTAGCCATGCCGACACGATACCGAGGCCGTCCGCGTCGCCAGCATCCACCCGTCGAGTCGTTACTGATCGGTAACTTCGGCCGCGTGCGTGTGTTACCCGGATCCGTGTACCCGAGTGTGACGCGCCCGTGTAGAACGGTCTCATGCGTGCCATTCGAATAGACAACACCGGCGGACCCGAGGTCATGAACGTCGTCGACATTCCGATACCGACGCCGGGACCGGCTCAACTACTGGTCCGGATCGAGGCCGTCGGCATCAACTACATCGACACGTACTTTCGACGCGGTCTGTATCCACGCGCGCTGCCGTACGTTCCCGGCGACGAGGGATCCGGGGTGATCGAACAGGTCGGAACGGACGTCACCGACTTCGCACCGGGACAGCGCGTCGCCTGGGCCGCAGCGCCGGGCAGCTACGCGGAATACGTACTGGTCGACGCCTCGTCGGCCATCGCGGTTCCCGAGGGCGTTCCTGCCGATCAGGCCGCCTCGGCGCTGCTGCAGGGTATGACGGCGCACTACCTGATCGAATCCACCTACCCGGCCCAGCAGGGTGACACCGTCCTCGTGCACGCCGGCGCAGGTGGCGTCGGACTGTTGCTGACGCAGATGGCGGTGGCGAAGGGAGTGAACGTCATCACCACGGTCTCCACGGATGCGAAGGCCGAGCGGTCCGCGCAGGCCGGTGCCGCCCACGTGTTGCGCTACGAAGAGGACATCGCTGCTCGCGTGCGCGAGATCACCGACGGCGAGGGTGTCCATGCGGTGTACGACGGCGTCGGTGCCGACACGTTCGAGGCAAGTCTGGCGTCGTTACGGATCAGAGGGACGTTGGCCCTGTTCGGAGCGGCGAGCGGTCCGGTCCCGCCCCTGGACCCGCAGAGGTTGAACGGCGCAGGATCGCTGTTCCTCACCAGGCCGACACTCGCCCACCACATACGGGACCGGGCCGAGCTCGAGTGGCGGGCCGGAGATGTGTTCGGGGCGATATCGCGTGGCGCGCTCACGGTCGAGGTCGGCGCTCGATACGCGCTGGAGGACGCCGCGCAGGCCCACATCGATCTGGAGTCACGCCGAACGACGGGATCGATCGTGCTCGTTCCCTGACCGATCCGTCGGGTGACGCTCGCTCAGGAGAGAAGCTGGGCGAGCGTCTGCCAGCCGAGGACCGAGTCGACGGCCAAGCCGCAGAACACCAGTGCCAGGTATTCGTTGGAGAGGATGAACAGCTTCAGTGGCTTGACCGGAGTTCCCGCTCGCACGCCTGCGTACAGGCGGTGTGCGACGACGAGAAACCACACTCCCGACGCCACGGCGACGGCCGCGTAGACGATGCCCGAGCCCGGTGCCAACGCAAGTGTCGCGGCAACGGTGGCCCACGCATACAGCACGATGTGCTTGGTGACCTTCGTCTCCGACGCGACCGCAGGCAGCATCGGTACGTTGGCCGCCTGGTAGTCCTCCTTGTAGCGGAGCATGAGCGCCCAGGTGTGCGGCGGCGTCCACAGGAAGATGACCAGGAACATCACCAGAGCCTGCCACCCGATCGTGCCGGTCACAGCGGACCAGCCGATCATCACCGGCATGCAACCGGCCGCGCCACCCCACACCACGTTCTGCGAGGTGCGCCGCTTGAGCACCAGCGTGTAGAC
This sequence comes from Rhodococcus sp. 15-725-2-2b, assembly GCF_002259075.1. Taxonomy (NCBI): domain Bacteria; kingdom Bacillati; phylum Actinomycetota; class Actinomycetes; order Mycobacteriales; family Nocardiaceae; genus Rhodococcus; species Rhodococcus sp. 15-725-2-2b. Next base: position 285,267 of record NZ_NPFL01000019.1, read on the forward strand.
GAAAATGTAGAAGCAGATGGTGACGACGGCGAGAACACCGCTGAGCAGATTCGTGGTGGCCCACAGCCAGAAGAACGAGAACACACCGAGTACGAGCCCGAAGATCAGCGCGTGCGAGACGGGCATGGCACCGCGGGCGAGCGGGCGCTTCTCGGTGCGCTTCATCACCTTGTCGATGTCTGCGTCGACCACCATGTTCAGCGTGTTGGCACTGGCCGCGGCCAGCATTCCGCCGAAGAGGGTGGTGAGGATCAGCCACGGATCGACGTTTCCCCGGTCGGCCAGCAACATCGCCGGAATGGTCGTGACGAGGAGGAGTTCGATGACCCGGGGCTTCGTGAGCGCGACATACGCAAGAAAGAGTGCGAATGCTCTACGTGGGGCGGACGTTGCCGGCGCGGCCTGCGTCGGCTCACCTGTCTCGTCTGCTCCGAATCCGGGGCCGCCGGCGAAACCGTGTCCGCCCGGCTGCTGCCCAATTCGCACTGCGTCTCCTCGCACGACTGTCGTTCTCTGGCGCTCGGCCACTTGCTCACGCGCCACCGGCACGCGGGTTGTCTCTCGACGGCGACACTTCGGCGCCTGCGCGCACGCGCAACTCCGCGACCACAACCGCGGGAGCCGACGACCGTGCGCCTACTACGACCGATGGTAGACGGCGGGGTTTGCACCTCCAATTCGCAGGGCACCCAAAGTGAGGAATACGTCGCCTACGAGTAACCCGCGCGCAATCGCCCGGGGGAAGGCACGACAGTAGGGTCGGACAGAACTAGGCTGGTGGAGGACGTCCTTCGGCACCGACCACATGCGTGCTCCACCCAGGCGCATTGCAGTCGCCGCCGGGCGACGATTCCCCGGAGCCACAACTCGAACGAATGTCAGGAGATTTCTGCTCGTGTCGATCACAGACGATATTGACGTCCTCACCACGGCGCACCACCCGAGCGACTGGACGGACCTGGACACCCGAGCGGTCGACACCGTTCGTGTTCTGGCAGCGGACGCAGTGCAGAAGGTCGGCAACGGCCACCCCGGAACCGCGATGAGCCTGGCTCCCCTCGCCTACACCCTCTTTCAGCGCACCATGCGTCACGACCCCACCGACACGCATTGGATCGGCCGCGACCGGTTCGTGCTCTCGTGCGGGCACTCGAGCCTGACTCTCTACCTGCAGCTGTACTTGGGCGGCTTCGGTCTCGAGCTCGCCGACATCGAGGCACTGCGTACCTACAAGTCGAAGACTCCCGGACACCCCGAGTTCCGCCACACCGACGGCGTCGAGATCACCACCGGCCCGCTCGGTCAGGGACTCGCCTCCGCCGTGGGCATGGCCATGGCGGCGCGTCGCGAGCGCGGTCTGTTCGATCCCGAGCCCGCACTCGGTGAGAGCCCGTTCGATCACTACATCTACGTGATCGCCTCCGACGGAGACATCGAAGAAGGCGTGACGTCCGAGGCGTCGTCGTTGGCCGGTACTCAGCAGCTCGGCAACCTGATCCTGTTCTACGACGACAACAAGATCTCCATCGAGCACTCCACCGACATCGCTCTCTCCGAGAACACGGCCGCGCGCTACGAGGCCTACGGCTGGCACGTACAGGTGGTCGAAGGCGGCGAGAACGTCACCGCAATCGAAGAAGCCGTCGAGGCTGCCAAGGCCGTCACCGACAAGCCGTCGATCATCGTGCTGCGTACCATCATCGGCTTCCCGGCCCCCACCATGATGAACACCGGCGCAGTCCACGGTGCCGCACTGGGCGACGAGGAGATCGCGAAGGTCAAGCAGGCCCTCGATTTCGATCCGGCCAAGACGTTCGAGGTCACCGACGAGGTCATCGGCCACACCCGCAAGCTGCAGGAGCGCGGCCGCAAGGCCCACGCCGAGTGGACCGTCCAGTTCGACGCCTGGGCCGCCCGCGAGCCCGAGCGCAAGAAACTGCTGGACCGCCTCACCCGGGGCACGTTGCCCGAGAACTGGACCGACGTTCTGCCCACCTGGGAGCCCGGCAGCAAGGCCGTCGCCACGCGTGCCGCGTCCGGTGAGGTTCTCAACGCCGTCGGACCTGTTCTCCCGGAGCTGTGGGGCGGCTCGGCCGACCTCGCAGGCAGCAACAACACGACGATCAAGGGTGCGAAGTCCTTCGGCCCCACGTCCATCTCCACCGACGACTGGGACGCCGAGCCGTACGGCCGCACCCTGCACTTCGGTATCCGTGAGCATGCGATGGGCGCGATTCTTTCGGGCATCGTGATGCACGGCCCGACCCGTGCATACGGCGGAACGTTCATGCAGTTCAGCGATTACATGCGGCCTGCGGTCCGGCTCGCGTCACTCATGGACATCGACCCCATCTACGTGTGGACCCACGATTCCATCGGCCTCGGTGAGGACGGCCCGACGCACCAGCCGGTCGAGCATCTCGCCGCGCTGCGGGCCATCCCCAACCTCTCGGTGGTACGCCCCGGCGACGCCAACGAAACCGCGTTCGCATGGCAGGCAGTGCTGGCCAGGTCCAGCAGCAGCGGACCCGTCGGCCTTGCGCTGACGCGTCAGGGCATCCCGATTCTCGAGGGCACCAGCTACGAGGGCGTCTCCAAGGGCGGATACATCCTCGTCGAGTCGTCCGAGGCGACCCCCGACGTCGTGCTGATCGGCACCGGTTCCGAGCTGCAGTACGCCGTGGAGGCACAGAAGCAGCTCGAGGCGCAGGGCATCGCCGCCCGCGTCGTCTCGATGCCGTGCGTCGAGTGGTTCGAGAGCCAGGATCAGAACTACCGCGACCAGGTGATCCCGCCCACCGTCAAGGCCCGGGTGTCGATCGAAGCCGGCATCGCGATGCCGTGGTGGAAGATCGTCGGCGGCTTCGGCGAGATCATCTCGCTCGAGCACTACGGCGAATCTGCCGACGCTGCAACACTTTTCCGCGAGTTCGGCTTCACGGCCGAGGCCGTCACGGCAGCCGCACAGCGCTCCATCACCAATGTGAAGGGATAATTCATGACCCAGAACAAGAATCTTGCAGAACTCTCCGCCGCCGGAATCTCGGTATGGCTGGACGACCTCTCCCGTGATCGCATTCGTTCGGGCAACCTCCAGGACCTCATCGACACGAAAAGTGTCGTCGGAGTGACCACCAACCCGTCGATCTTCCAGGCGGCCCTGAGCAAGGGCGAGGCGTACGACGAGCAGGTGAACAAGCTCGCCGGTGAAGGTGCCGACGTCGAGACCACCATCCGCACGGTCACCACGGACGACGTTCGTGAGGCCTGCGACATCCTGATGCCACAGTACGAGGCAAGTGCAGGCGTCGACGGCCGCGTGTCCATCGAGGTCGATCCGCGCGTGGCACACGACGCCGACAAGACGTACGAGCAGGCCGTCGAGCTGTGGAAGATCGTCGACCGTCCGAATCTGCTGATCAAGATCCCGGCGACCGAGGAGGGGATTCCCGCTATCGCCAAGGTGATCGGCGAGGGCATCAGCGTCAACGTCACGCTCATCTTCTCCGTCGAACGCTACGAGCTGGTGATGAACGCCTACCTCGACGGTCTGGAGAAGGCGCGTGCGGCCGGCCACGACCTCGACAAGATCCACTCGGTCGCGTCGTTCTTCGTCTCCCGCGTCGACAGCGAGATCGATTCCCGTCTCGATGCGATCGGTACCCCCGATGCCGAGGCACTCAAGGGCAAGGCCGCTCTGGCCAACGCTCGTCTGGCGTACGTGGCATACCAGCAGATCTTCGAGGTGGCCCCTCGGTTCCGCGAGCTCGTCGGCAGTGGCGCACGCCCGCAGCGTCCGTTGTGGGCGTCGACCGGCGTGAAGTCCGACGCCTACCCCGACACCATGTACGTCACCGAGCTCGTCTCACCGAACACGGTGAACACGATGCCGGAGAAGACCATGGACGCGGTTGCCGATCACGGCGAGATCGTCGGAGACACCGTCTCGGGCAAGGGACCGGAATCGCAGGAGATCTTCGACCGCATCTCGGCACTCGGGATCGACATCACCGACGTCTTCCTGACGTTGGAGAACGAAGGCGTCCAGAAGTTCGAGGCGGCCTGGAACGAGTTGCTCGAAGCCACCGGCGAGCAGCTTCGCCAAGCAGGTCAGAAGAGCTGACCGACTGTGCCCACCGCAGAAACCGAACCTCTCCACTCCGCGGACTGGGTCAACCCACTCCGCGACGCGCGGGACAAGCGGCTCCCCCGCATAGCGGGCCCGTGCAGCATGGTCATCTTCGGAGTGACCGGCGATCTCGCGCGTAAGAAGCTCATGCCTGCGGTGTACGACCTGGCGAACCGGGGGCTTCTACCCCCCGGTTTCGCCTTGGTCGGCTTCGCCCGTCGGGAATGGCAGAACCAGGACTTCGCGAAGATCGTGCACGATTCCGTGCGCGATCACGCGCGCACTCCGTTCAGCGAGGAGGTCTGGAACACCCTCGCCGAAGGATTCCGGTTCGTCCAGGGCACGTTCGACGACGACGCAGCGTTCGACGAGTTGTCGCGGACACTGACCGAACTCGACGAGACCCGCGGCACCGGCGGCAATCATGCCTTCTACCTGTCCATTCCGCCCAGCGCCTTTCCCGTCGTTCTCGAGCAGCTGTCTCGGTCCGGTCTGGCGCAGGGCGAGGACGGTAATTGGCGACGTGTGGTGATCGAGAAGCCGTTCGGCCACGACCTGCAGAGCGCGAAAGAGCTCAATGCCGTCGTCAACCGAGTGTTCCCCGAGGACACCGTGTTTCGCATCGATCACTACCTGGGCAAGGAGACGGTGCAGAACATCCTCGCACTGCGCTTCGCGAACCAGTTGTTCGATCCGATCTGGAATGCGCACTACGTCGACCACGTTCAGATCACGATGGCCGAGGACATCGGATTGGGTGGTCGCGCAGGGTATTACGACGGAATCGGTGCCGCCCGCGACGTCATCCAGAACCACCTTCTGCAGCTCCTCGCCATCACCGCGATGGAGGAGCCGGTCAGCTTCAACCCCAAGGAGCTGCAGTCGGAGAAGATCAAGGTGCTCTCGGCGACCAAACTCGCCGAGCCACTCGATCGAACCTCGGCGCGCGGTCAGTACACCGCGGGGTGGCAGGGCAGCCAGAAAGTGAAGGGGCTCAAGGAGGAAGAAGGGTTCGACTCCGAGTCGAACACCGAAACCTACGCCGCCATCACCCTCGAGGTGGATACGCGGCGATGGGGTGGGGTGCCCTTCTATCTCCGTACCGGCAAGGCACTCGGGCGCCGAGTCACCGAGATCGCGATGGTGTTCAAACGCGCCCCGCACCTGCCGTTCGACGCCACCATGACCGAGGAACTCGGTCAGAATGCGTTGGTGATCCGAGTCCAGCCCGACGAGGGCGTGACGATGCGGTTCGGCTCCAAGGTGCCGGGTTCGAGCATGCAGGTGCGCGACGTCAGCATGGACTTCAGCTACGGCCAGGCGTTCACCGAATCCTCCCCCGAGGCCTACGAACGACTCATCCTCGACGTGCTGCTCGGCGAGCCGTCGTTGTTCCCGGTCAATGCCGAGGTGGAACTGTCGTGGAAGATCCTCGATCCGATCTTGGAGTTCTGGGCCTCCGGCGGCACCGCGGAACCGTACGAAGCCGGTACCTGGGGGCCCTCCTCGGGTGACGAGATGATGCACCGCACCGGACGCGAATGGAGAAGACCGTGATTGTCGACATCCCCGCCACGACGACGGCCGAGGTCGGCAAGAAGTTGGTGGAGGTGCGCGAAGCAGGCGGTGCGGTGACCATCGGCCGAGTGCTGACTCTGATCGTGGCCAGCCGTGATCCGGCCAAGGCCGAACGAGCGATCGACGCGGCGAACGAGGCGAGCCGTGAGCATCCGTGCCGCGTCATCGTGCTCATCCACGGAGATCGGTCGGCCGAGTCGAGCCTCGACGCGCAGATCCGGGTGGGCGGCGACGCCGGTGCATCGGAGGTCGTCGTGTTGCGCCTGAACGGCGAACTCGCCGACCACGAACACAGTGTCGTCATCCCGTTCCTGCTGCCCGATACCCCGATCGTGGCCTGGTGGCCGGACGAGGCACCAACGGTTCCGGCGAAGGATCCGTTGGGGCGCTTGGCGATTCGACGCATCACCGATGCCACGAACTCCCCCGACACCACCGCGACGATCAAGGGACGGCTCAGCAGCTACACCGAGGGCGACACCGATCTCTCCTGGAGTCGCATCACGTACTGGCGTGGCCTGTTGGCCACCGCGCTCGACCAGGCTCCGTACGAGGCTGTCGTCTCGGCCACGGTGTCGGGACTGGCCGAGGAGCCCGCACTCGACATCCTTGCCGGTTGGCTGGCCGCGAAGCTGGACGTGCCGGTCCACCGCCGTGCGGGTGAGCTGAAAGTCGAGCTGATCCGGGAGAACAGCAGCATCTCGCTGACGCGACCGCAGACCGGTAAGACCGCAACCCTGTCGCGTACCGGTCAGCCCGACGCCGAAGTCGCACTGGCGCGGCGCAACACGCGCGAGTGCCTCGCCGAGGAACTGCGCAGACTCGACACGGACGAGATCTACGAACTCGCCTTGAACGGACTGTCGAAAGTGAGCTATGAGTAAGACATCGGTACTCCAGTACCTGGACGCGCAAGCCCTTGTCGACGCAGCGCGATCGCGCTTCGTCGACGTGATCACCGCCGCGCAGGCCGAGCGAGGATCTGCGTCGGTGGTGCTGACCGGCGGTGGCACAGGAATCGCATTGCTGGAGGCGCTGCGCACGGACTCCGGCTCGATCGACTGGGGCAGAGTGGACGTCTACTTCGGTGACGAACGCTTCCTGCCCTCGGGCGATCCCGAGCGCAACGAAGTTCAGGCCTCGGAGGCGCTGCTCGATTACGTCGATGTCCATCCGGATCGGGTGTTCCGGATGGCCGCATCCGACGGACCACACGGAAGCGACCCCGAAGTTGCCGCGGCAGCGTACGCACAGATCCTCCATTCCGGATCCGAAGGCGAGCCGACGCCTCGGTTCGACGTCCATCTGCTCGGCATGGGCGGCGAAGGCCACATCAATTCACTCTTCCCCCACACCGATGCGGTGCGCGAACAGCATCGCTTCGTCGTGGCGGTCGAGGACTCCCCCAAGCCCCCACCGGTGCGCATCACACTCACGCTGCCTGCGGTCCGCCGCGCGCAGCACGTGTGGTTGCTCGTCTCGGGAGCGAACAAGGCCGATGCCGTCGCTGCTGCGGTGGGCGGGGCCGATCCCGACGACGTCCCGTCGGCCGGAGCACTGGGCACCGAATCGACGGTCTGGTTCCTCGATACCGGCGCAGCGTCCAAGCTGGACACGGTGTGAGAGCCCGGAGCTAGTCCGGTTCGACTGCGTCGGGGTCACGTCCCGGCCACGCATCGTCGTAACCGCCCACGCACCGAACACGTCCTGATGTCGAGCGATCTATCCGCCTACCGTTCGCACGGTAGGCGGATCCCTCGCGCCAGGCATCGGTGTCGTTGCTGCACTGCCTCATACCTCGTTGGACGCTTCTCGCCGCCGACCGGTTCCACGCCCCCCGTGCGGGTCAGCCGCTGTTACGCAGTGCCGTCGCGAGACCGTTCATCGTCAGCAGGATTCCTCGCTTGACGCGTTCGTCGTCGTCCCCGTTTCGGTAGCGCCGGAGCATCTCCACCTGCATCTGATTGAGCGGCTCGAGGTACGGGAATCGGTTGTGCACGGAGCGTTCGAGAGACGGATTGTCTTCGAGCAGTCGACTGTGACCGGTGATCTTCAGGTACATCCGCACCGTCGTGGCGTGCTCGGCCTCGATCATGCCGAAGATACGAGCCCGGAGATCGGCGTCGGGAACCAACTCGGCGTAGCGAGCCGCGATGCCCAGATCGGACTTGGCCATGACCTGCGCGAGGTTGGACAGAACCGTCTGGAAGAACGGCCACTTCCGGTAGAGGTCGGTCAGCACCTCGAGCCTGGAATCGTCGTCGCCGACCCACTCCTCGAACGCCGATCCCGTTCCGTACCACCCGGGCAACATCACGCGGCACTGACTCCACGACATCACCCAGGGAATGGCACGCAGGTCGTACACCGAGTTGGTCGGCTTCCGCGATGCCGGACGGGAGCCGATGTTCAGCTCCCCTACCTCGGCAACGGGAGTCGACGTTCGGAAGTACTCGACGAAACCTGGCTCCTCGTGCACCAGACGGCCGTACGCTGCGCGTGCCTTGGCGGCCAGATCGTCCAGAATGTCGTACGCGGCTTCGGCACCGTCACCGAGGCCCTCGACGTCGAGCAGAGTCGATTCGAGAGTTCCGGCAACCAGGGACTCGAGGTTTCGTCGCGCCAAGGACGGCTCCGCGTACTTCGCTGCGATGATCTCGCCCTGCTCGGTCAGACGCAGGGATCCCTGCACCACACCGGGCGGCTGCGCCAGGATCGCGTCGTAGCTCGGACCGCCGCCGCGGCCGACCGTGCCACCGCGACCGTGGAAGAGCCGCAACCGGATCCCCGTCTTGCGCGATGCCTCGAGTAGATCCAACTCGGCGCGATACAGCGCCCAGTTGGCCGCGAGGTATCCACCGTCCTTGTTCGAGTCGGAGTACCCGAGCATGACTTCCTGGTTCATGCCGCGACCGGCGACCAGCGCGCGGTAGATCGGAACGTCGAGCGTGGCCAGCAGAGTCGCCGCGCCCTGCTGGAGGTCCTCGATGGTCTCGAACAGCGGAACGACACCGACGGTCGAGGTCGGTGCCGAACCGTCGGTGCCGGGGTCGAAGATGCCGGCCTCCTTGAGCAGCAACGCCGCTTCGAGCATGTCGCTGACCGACTGGCACATGCTGATGATGTAGTTCTGGATGGTGTCGGGGCCCAAGTGGTCGATGGCCTCCTTGGCCGCCCTGACGATGCCCAGTTCCTTCGTCGCGAGCTCACTGAGCTGCGCGTTGGGGCCGACGAGCGGCCGCCTGGTCGCGAGTTCCCGCGACAGCACCGACACCCGCTCGTCCTCGCCGAGGGACACGTAGTCGGGGTGAACACCGGCCCAGGCCAGCAGCTCGGCGACCACCTCTTCGTGGGTCTCCGAGTTCTGCCGCATGTCCAACGCCTGCAGATGGAATCCGAACGTCTCGACCGACTGTCGAAGCCGGAGCAGTCGATCGTCGGCGATCAACGCGTCACCGTCCGCACGAAGTGCCCGGTCGATGACGTCGAGGTCGTCGAGGATGTCCTGCGGGCCGTCGTACTTCTGCGCTCCGAGGTCGATGCCGGAGACCGGTACGGCGTCGAGCACCGCCTCGGCGGTGGCGGTGAGCCGAGCCCGGATGCCGACCACCGCGACCCGATACGGTTCGTCCGATCGGCGGTCGTCCGGTTCGGCCGATGCGCCGGCCAGAGCCGCGAGCTCCTCGGTGACATCCACCAGGCGCGCGGACATCGACAGTTCCTTCTCCAGCGCGACCAGCTCGTCCAGGTAGTGCTCGAACGCTACGTAACCCGCCTGATGTGTCGCAGTGTGCACCACGTCGGCGGTGACGTTCGGATTGCCGTCGCGGTCGCCGCCGATCCAGGAACCGGGGCGAAGGATGGGGCGCGGCAGAAGATCGTCCTCGGGCCACCGTGCGCGCAGCGCGGCACGCACATCCGCATTGAGGGCAGGCATGACGTCGAACAGAGACGACTCGAAGTAACGGAGGCCGACCTCGATCTCGTCCTGAATTCGCAACCGCGACAACCGAATCAGAGCTGTCTCCCACAGGGTCAGTACCTGCCTGCGGATCTGCACGTCGATGGCGGCCAGTTCCTTGGCCGCGCGGGCGGCCTTGCCCTCGACCGCCGCAACGGCGACATCGCGGCGACGCATCAGCTCGGTGATCTTCGATTGCACGTCGAAGATGGTCCGTCGACGTGTCTCGGTGGGGTGCGCTGTAATCACCGGGGCGACCAACGCATCGGTGAGAGCGGCTGCCACCTGCTCGCGCGACGGTGCCGCGGCATCGATCTTGAGCCAGGTGGCGTCGAGGCTGCTGTCCTGCGGCGGATCCTGGCGGTCGAGGTGAATCGCGCGGCGACGTTCGCGGTGCAGGTCCTCGGCGAGATTGGCCAGCAGCGAGAAGTGACTGAACGCGCGAATCAGTGGAACTGCCTGTGCCACTTCCACATCGGTGTAACGTCCGACCGAATCGTCACGCTCGATCTCGGATCTGCGTACCGCGAAGGATTCGACGCGCGCTGCCTCGATCAGGTCGAAGACGTCCTCGCCCTCGTGCTCGCGAATGATCTCGCCCAAGATACCGCCGAGATAGCGGATGTCCTCACGGAGAGGCTCTGTCAACTCTCGACCCTGAGCTGTCGGTGGGACGAAGGCTGGGGAACCGACTGACTCGTAGGAGGATTCGCTCATCCACCCAGTATCGTCGCTCCGTCACCAACTCGCACTCGGAGCCGAATTCGATCAGGTGTACTTGATCTCCAGACCGATACCGAGGATGGCGATGAGCCAGATGATGCCGGTGAAGACCGTGAGGCGATCGAGATTCTTCTCGACGACGGTCGAACCGGAGAGGCTGGACTGCACTCCGCCACCGAACAGGCTGGACAATCCGCCGCCCTTGCCGCGATGCAGCAGGATCAGCAAGATCAGTGCCAGGCTGGTGATGACCAGCAGAATATCCAGAAACAGATCCATGTCCACCTCAAACTCGATTCGATGCCTTCAGCAGCCTACCTGGCCCCGTGAACGGCTTCGGACACCCCGCCGAAGCGAGGTGCCCGAAAACCGTTCGTCGTAGCGTTGCCGATCAGGGCAGGGGTCCTCCTGCAGCGATGGCCGACAACGTGGCGAACTCGTCGGCCTTGAGCGAAGCGCCACCGACCAGTGCGCCGTCGACATCGGGCTGACCGACGATCTCGCCGACGTTCTTGGCGTTGACCGATCCGCCGTAGAGCACGCGCACACCCGCGGCGACCTCGCCCGAGGAGAGCGACTTCAACTCCTCGCGGATGGCACCGCACACTTCCTGAGCGTCCGACGCGGACGCGACCCGGCCGGTTCCGATCGCCCACACCGGCTCGTAGGCGATGACGACCTTCGAGATGTCCTCGGCCGACAGTCCGTCGAGTGACCCGCGGAGCTGCGCGACGTTGTAGGCCACGTGCTCGCCCGCCTCGCGGATGTTCAGACCCTCGCCGATGCACACGATCGGAGTCAGTCCGTTCTTCAGCGCCGCCTTCGTCTTGGCGAGAACGACGGCGTCGTCCTCGTTGTGCAACGTGCGTCGTTCGGAGTGACCGACGACGACGAAGGTGCACCCCAGCTTGGCCAGCATCGATCCGCTGATCTCGCCGGTGAACGCACCCTTGTCCTCGGACGAGACGTCCTGTGCACCGTAGGTGAGCAGGAGCTTGTCGCCCTCGACCAGAGTCTGGACGCTCCGGATGTCGGTGAACGGCGGGATCACCGTGACGTCGACCTTGTCGAAATACTTCTCGGGCAACGAGAATGCGATCTTCTGCACCAGCGAGATGGCCTCGAGGTGGTTGAGGTTCATCTTCCAGTTGCCCGCGATGAGCGGCTTACGTGCCATGCGTTACGCCTCCAGGACGGATAGGCCGGGGAGCTGCTTGCCTTCGAGGTATTCGAGGGATGCACCGCCGCCGGTGGAGATGTGCGAGAAGCCGTCGTCGGGCAGTCCGAGGGTGCGCACCGCAGCCGCGGAGTCGCCGCCACCGACGACGCTGAACGCGCCCTTCTCGGTGGCTTTGATGATCGCTTCCGCGATGCCCTTGGTGCCGGCCGAGAACTTGTCGAACTCGAACACTCCTGCCGGTCCGTTCCAGAAGACGGTCTTCGCATTCGACAGCACGACAGCGAAACGACTGACCGAGTCGGGTCCGATGTCCAGGCCCATCCAGCCGTCCGGAATTTCGGACGCCTTGACGGTCTTCGCCTCGGCGTCCGCCGCGAACTTGTCTCCGACGACGATGTCGACGGGCAGGTGGATCACGTCGCCGAAGCGCTCGAGCAGGTCCTTGCAGACCCCGATCTGATCCTCCTGCAGCAACGAGTTGCCGACCGAATATCCCTGTGCGGCAAGGAAGGTGAACGCCATGCCGCCGCCGATCACGAGGGTGTCGACCTTGGGGGCCAACGCCTCGATGACGCCGAGCTTGTCCGAGACCTTGGAGCCGCCGAGCACAACCGCGTACGGACGCGCAGCGTCCTCGGTGAGCTTGGCCAGCACCTCGACCTCGGCAGCGACGAGGGTGCCCGCGTAATGGGGCAGCAGCTGCGCCACGTCGTAGACCGACGCCTGCTTGCGGTGCACGACGCCGAATCCGTCGGAAACGAACGCCGCGTCGTCGCCGGCCAGAGCCACCAGCTCGCGAGCCAGGGCAGCTCGCTCGGACTCGTCCTTGCTGGTCTCGCGCGGATCGAAGCGAATGTTCTCGAGCAGCAGCACGTCGCCGTCCGTCAGACCCTCGGCGCGAGCCTCGGCGTCCTGACCCACGACGTCGCCCGCGAGCTGAACATGGCGTCCGAGCAGCTCGCCGAGTTTCGCGGCGACCGGAGCCAGGCTGTACTTCGCGTCGGGCTTACCGTCGGGACGACCGAGATGCGCGGTGACGATGACCTTGGCACCGGCCTCGACCAGAGCCTCTAGAGTCGGGATCGACGCCTGGATACGGCCGGGATCGGTGATCGTGCCGTCCTCGAGCGGGACATTGAAGTCCGATCGCACGAGGACGCCACGGCCTTCGACACCGGCATCGAGCAGATCCTGCAGTGTCTTGACAGCCATCGGTGTCAGAGGGACTTGCCGACGAGACCGATGAGGTCGGCGAGGCGGTTGGAGTAGCCCCACTCGTTGTCGTACCAGGAGACGATCTTGACCTGGTCGTCGATGACCTTCGTCAGCGGCGCGTCGAAGATCGACGAGTGCGGGTCGGTGACGATGTCCGAGGACACGATGGGATCGGTGTTGTACTTCAGGATGCCCTTCAACGGTCCCTCGGCAGCAGCCTTCATCGCAGCGTTGATGTCGTCGGCGGAGGCCGACTTCTTCAGCAGCGCGGTGAGGTCGGTGACCGAGCCGGTGGGGATCGGAACCCGGAGCGCGTAGCCGTCGAGCTTGCCCAGCAGCTGCGGGAGCACCAGGCCGATGGCCTTGGCTGCGCCGGTGCCGGTCGGCACGACGTTCAGAGCCGCAGCGCGAGCGCGACGCAGATCGCTGTGCGGGCCGTCCTGCAGGTTCTGATCCTGTGTGTACGCGTGGATCGTGGTCATCAATCCCGAGACGATGCCGAACTCGTCGTCGAGAACCTTGGCGATGGGGCCGAGGCAGTTGGTGGTGCACGACGCGTTGGAGATGATGTTCTGGCTGCCGTCGTACTTGTCGTCGTTGACGCCCATCACGATGGTGATGTCCTCGCCCTTGGCGGGCGCGGAGATGATGACCTTCTTCGCACCGGCGTCGATGTGACCCTGGGCCTTCGCAGCGTCGGTGAAGATGCCGGTGGACTCGACGACGACGTCGACACCCAGGTCACCCCACGGAAGTGCGGACGGGCCCTCGCGCAGCGACAGTGCCTTGATCTTCTGGCCACCGACGACGATGGTGTCTTCGCCCTCGAGCGAGACATCGTGCGGCAAACGGCCCAGGATCGAGTCGTACTTGAGCAGGTGTGCGAGCGATGCGTTGTCGGTCAGGTCGTTGACAGCAACGATTTCGATGTCGGTGGTACCGAGCGCCTTCTGCGCGTCGACAGCCCTGAAGAAGTTACGCCCGATGCGGCCGAAGCCGTTGACGCCTACCCGGATCGTCACTGTTCGCTCCTAAAAGTTGTGAAAACAGATGTCTGATTGTGCCTGCGTGCGGGGTGCCACACGCGGTTCCCACCCTAGTGTGCGCGCAGGCAGAGCGCGCGCATCACGTGATCGGGCCGATCACGCCTCGTCGAGCAGCTCGGCGGTGACCGCGGACTCGGTGTCGGGAATTCCGGTTTCCTTGGCCTTGCGATCGGCCATGGACAGCAGGCGTCGAATTCGGCCGGCCACGGCGTCCTTGGTCATCGGAGGGTCGGCCAACTGGCCCAGTTCCTCGAGTGACGCCTGCCGATGCTGGACTCGGAGCGATCCGGCTGCGGCCAGATGGTCCGGCACGTCGTCGCCGAGGATGTGCAGGGCGCGCTCGACTCTCGCTGCGGCGGCGACGGCGGCCCTGGCCGAGCGGCGCAGGTTGGCGTCGTCGAAGTTGGCGAGCCGGTTCGCAGTGGCTCTGACCTCGCGTCGCATGCGTCGTTCTTCCCAGATCAACCGGGTGTCCTGTGCTCCCATGCGGGTGAGCAGGGCTCCGATGGCCTCGCCGTCGCGGACGACCACTCGATCGGTGCCGCGGACCTCACGAGCCTTCGCGGCCACTCCGAGGCGGCGGGCGGCTCCGACGAGCGCGAGCGCCGCCTCCGGTCCGGGGCAGCTGATCTCCAGGGCCGAGGACCTACCCGGTTCGGTGAGGGAGCCGTGCGCCAGGAATGCGCCCCGCCATGCTGCCTCGGAATCCCCCACCGTGCCGCCGACGACCTGTGCGGGGAGGCCGCGAACCGGGCGTCCCCGCAGATCCAGCAGGCCGGTCTGGCGGGCCAGCGCTTCGCCGTCCTTGGCCACTCGGACCACGTACCGCGAGGTCTTGCGTAGCCCGCCTGCGCCGAGCATGTGCACGTCGGAGGAGTAGCCGTACAGCTCGAAGATCTCCCGCCGCAGCCGTCTCGCAATGGACCCGAGGTCCACCTCGGCTTCGACCACCACCCGGCCCGCCACGATGTGCAGTCCACCGGCGAATCGCAGCAGTGCGGACACCTCGGCCTTGCGGCAACTGACCTGGCTGACGGTCAGCCTGCTCAGCTCGTCCTTGACCTCCGCTGTCATGGCCACGAAGTGATCCCCTCTCTGCGTGCGGCAGTCGGTGCGGTGCCGCCGGTGGGCGACACGATGGAGCCGAGAGCCGCGGCAAGCTTGCCGTAATGATGTGCGTGGGTGCCGTTTTCGGCAACGTCGACGTAGACGACCTCGGCACCGAGCCGGGCCGCAGCCCGCGCCACGTGCTCGCGGTTGCTGCCTTCCGGGACCGAGGCGGAATCGACCAACACGTAGTCGATTCCCAAATCCGGTGCGTGTTGGGAGAGTACGTGGACATGGCGCTCGGCGGAGAATCCGGTGGTCTCACCGAGTTCGGGGGCCAGGTTCAGCACCAGTACCTTCGGCGCGCTCGTACGAGCCAGCGCGGTGAGCTGATCCGGCACCAGTACGTGCGGGATCACGCTGGAGAACCACGATCCCGGTCCGAGCACCACGAGGTCAGCCTTCTCGATCGCAGCGAGTGCATCCGCGGACGCCGGCGGTTCGGGTGGAAGCAGCCGAACGCGGCGAACCTTGCCGGGAGTCGTCGCCACCGCCACCTGTCCGCGAATGACGCGGCTCACGCGCGGATCGTCCTCGAGACCGGAGACGTCGGCCTCGATGTCGAGTGCGATCGGCGACATCGGAAGCACTCGTCCGTCGATTCCGAGCATCCGCACCATCTCGTCCAGTGCGGCGATCGGGTCGCCCAGTACCTCGGTGAGGCCGGCGAGGATGAGGTTGCCCACCGAGTGCCCGGCCAGCGCGCCCGTGCCACCGAAGCGGTGCTGGAGGACGTCGGTCCACAGCTGTGTTCGCTCGTCCGAGCGTGCCAGCGCGGCCAGCGCCATGCGCAGATCCCCGGGCGGAATGACGCCGAGCTCGGCCCGCAGACGTCCCGAGGATCCCCCGTCGTCGGCGACCGTGACGATGGCGGTGACGTCGTGACCGAGCAACCGGGCCGCCGACAGCGTTGCGTACAGGCCGTGACCGCCTCCGAGTGCGACGATCCTGGGGCCCGATACCGGTACTTCGGTGTCGACCTCGCTCATTCGCGACCCAGATCCCGATGCAGCACCCGCACCGACACATCACCCTGATCGGCGAGAATCGCGGCCAGTGCCTCGGTCATCGCAACACTTCGATGCTTCCCTCCGGTGCAGCCCACGGCCACCGTCATGTATCTCTTGCCTTCCCGCACGTATCCCTCGATCGTCAGATTCAGCAGATGCGTGTACGTCTGCAGGTAGTCGCGTGCCCCGTCCTGCCCCAGCACGTAATCCCGAACGTCCGCGTCCTGGCCGGTGTGTTCGCGCAGCTCCGGAACCCAATGGGGATTGGGCAGAAAGCGCACGTCGCAGACCAGGTCGGCGTCCATCGGCAGGCCGTACTTGAAGCCGAACGACTGCACGGTGACCCCGACGCCGGTGGTGTCGGACTCGCCGAACACCGTCTCGATCTTGCGCCGCAGTTGATGCACCGACAGGGATGTGGTGTCCACGGTCAGATCCGCGGCCGCCTTGACCTGGGCGAGTCGCAACCGTTCGGCGGTGATGCCCTCGGTCAAGGTTCCGTCCTGACCGTCGTTCTGCAGAGGATGGCTGCGCCGGTTGGACTCGAATCGACGGATCAACACGGCGTCGGACGCGTCGAGGAAGAGCACTCTGTTGCGCACGCCCTTGGAATCGAGTTCTTTGACCACCCAGCCCAGATCGCCGGTGAACAGGCGACTTCGAACGTCCATCACCAGCGCCAGTCGCTCGATTCTGGGCTTGGACTCGCGGCCGAGATCGACCATCTTGGAGATGAGCTCCGGCGGTAGGTTGTCGGCGACGTACCAGCCGAGATCCTCGAGAATCTTGGCCGCCGTGCGCAATCCTGCTCCGGAAACCCCGGTGACCAACGCCACTTCGATCTCGTCGTGCCGCGACTCCCCCGCGGAGGGCTGTTCGAGATGGTCTTCGGACGGTGGGTGTCTCTGTGTCTGGTGTTCGCTCACTACGAAGCCTGTCCCGCCGATTCCACGCGCGGTGCGATCGCATGTTCCGCCGTGTTCTCGCCCGATGTCGTTGCAGTTGCGCTGCCATCATCGCCTACATCGGCGTCGTCCGTGTCGGAACACAGTGCGGCCAGCACCGACTTGGCTGTGGTCTCTCCGATCCCGGGCACCTCGACGATCTCCGCGACCGTCGCGCGTTTGAGGTTGGCGACGGAACCGAAGTGTGCCACCAGCGCCGTTCGACGCGACTCGCCGAGTCCGCGAACCGAATCCAGAGCCGAGGCCGTCATGCGTCGCGATCGCTTGCTGCGATGGAACGTGATCGCGAACCGGTGCGCTTCGTCGCGGACCCGTTGGAGCAGGTAGAGCGACTCGCTCGTACGCGGAAGGATCACCGGATCCTCCTCCCCCGGAACCCATACCTCCTCCAGCCGCTTCGCCAGACCGACCACGGCCACGTCGGTCACGCCGAGCTCGTCCAGCACGGCCGCGGCAGCGGCCACCTGAGGGGCACCGCCGTCGACGACGAACAGATTGGGTGGATACGCGAATTTGCGCGGTCTGCCGGTCTGTGGATCCAACGCCGCTTCGGGGGCGAGATCGCCTCCGGTCCCCTCGGCCGAACCGTCCGCGGAGTGCCGTAGGAACCGGCGACGGGTCACCTCGGCGATGCTCGCCACGTCGTCGGAGTGCCCGTCGCCTGCCGCTTCCTTGATCGCGTAGTGGCGGTAGTCGCTCTTGCGGGGCAATCCGTCCTCGAAGACGACGAGCGAGGCCACCACATCGGTTCCCTGCACGTGGGAGATATCGATGCACTCGATGCGCAGCGGTGCCGAGTCCAGATCGAGTGCCTCCTGAATACCCTGCAGCGCAGCCGATCTCGATGTGAAGTCGCCCGCGCGCTTGAGCTTGTGCTGCTGCAGGGCTTCCTTGGCGTTGCGTTCGACGGTCTCGGCCAACGCCTTCTTGTCGCCGCGCTGGGGAACACGCAGAGTCACGTTCGAGCCCCGAAGTTCACTGAGCCAGGCCTGAACCTCGTCGGCGTTGTCCGGCAGGACCGGAACCAGCACCTCCCTCGGGACGGCGTTGGAACCACCGTCGTCACCGCCCGGTGCCTGTGCGGACAGGGCGGCCTGCTCGCCGTAGAACTGCGTCAGGAACTGCTCGACCAGAGCGGGCAGATCGGCCTCGTCCTGGCGTTCGATCACCTCTCCTGCCTTCTCCACCACCCAGCCGCGCTGCCCGCGCACGCGGCCGCCTCGGACGTGGAAGACCTGAACGGCAGCTTCGAGGGCGTCGGTGGCGAAGGCGACGAGATCGGCGTCGGTGCCGTCGCCGAGCACCACCGCCTGCTTCTCCAATGCCCGACGCAGCGCACCGACGTCGTCTCTCAGACGTGCGGCGGTCTCGAAATCCAGGTCCTCGGATGCAGCCTGCATCTTCTTCTCGAGCTGACGAACGAGCTTGTCCGTCTTTCCGGCCAAGAAGTCACAGAAATCCTCGACGGTCGCCCGATGCTCCTCGGCGCTGACCCGTCCGACGCACGGTGCCGAGCACTTGTCGATGTAGCCCAGCAGGCAGGGCCGGCCGATCTGATTGTGGCGCTTGAACACTCCGGTCGAGCACGTGCGCGCGGGAAATACTCGCAGCAACAGATCCAGCGTCTCGCGAATGGCCCACGCGTGCGCGTAGGGGCCGAAATAGCGGACACCCTTGCGCCGGGGTCCGCGGTAGACGAACAACCGAGGAAACTCCTCGTTCATCGTCACCGCGAGCATCGGATAGCTCTTGTCGTCGCGGTAGCGGACGTTGAACCGTGGATCGAATTCCTTGATCCAGTTGTACTCGAGCTGGAGGGCCTCGACTTCGGTGGTCACCACGGTCCACTCCACCGATGCCGCGGTGGTGACCATCTGGCGAGTACGCGGATGCAGCGAGGCTATGTCTGCGAAGTAGGAATTGAGTCGACTGCGGAGGCTCTTGGCCTTTCCCACGTAGACGACGCGGCCGTGCGGATCGCGAAATTTGTACACCCCCGGCTCCACCGGGATGGTTCCGGTGGCCGGGCGGTAGGTAGCGGGGTCGGACACGGCATCCACGTTAGCCGTCGGGTCCGACGTTCTCCGCATCCGCAGCTCAGCCGCGGTGCGGAGGTAGGACGTCAGTCCCGATCGACCGGGATGTCCGGAACGGAGGCGGCGGGCGCGTACGTGCGTTCGAGAGTGCGGAACTTTCGTACGGCCGCGACCGCATGGTCACGATCGTTGGACTGGATGGCCATCACGTTGATGAACTCGTCGTCGGGAATGTCGATCCTGGCCCACATCGCTCCTTCGGGGAAGGACAGACCACGCACCAGATCCCATTCGATCAGACGCTCCGACAACAGGTTCCGCACCGCGACACCTGCAGGCCCGACGCGAATGCGCGGGCGCGTCAGCACGAGCGCCAGGCCTCCCAGAAGAAGTCCGATACCTGCCATCGCCAGTTGGTCCGCGGTTCTGAAGTACACCCCGGTCGGCGAGACCCTCAGCAGGATGGCGACGGTCGAATGCGCCACCACGAGCAACACCGCCGTCGCGATGGCGTAACGAGCCGACTTGCGCGACTTCACCACCATGTCCCACTCGGTGGACGGTGCGCTGCCGGTCACGTGAACTCCTGATTCGTCCAGGGTTGGCGTAGGTGTTTGAGAGTAAGCGCTGTGTCGATCGCGGCTGCCGTGGCCTGCGCGCCCTTGTCCTCGAACGAACCGGGCAACCCTGCGCGATCGAGCGCCTGCTGCTCGTCGTTGGTGGTGAGCACACCGTTGGTGACCGGAGTGCCCTCGTCGAGCGAGACGCGCGTCAGACCGGCCGTGACGGCGTCGCACACGTACTCGAAATGCGGTGTGCCACCGCGGATGACGACGCCGAGTGCGACGACGGCGTCGTGGTTGCGGGCCAACGCCTGCGCGACGACGGGCAGTTCGATGGCTCCGGCCACACGGATGACCGTGACGTCCTCGATCCCGGCCGACTCGGCTTTGCGAAGTGCACCGTCGAGCAAAGCCTGAGAGATCTTCTGGTGCCACTGACCGGCGACGATCGCCAGTTTGAGATCAGTGGCGCCTGCGAGCTGCAGGGTGGGTTCGCCTTCGCCGCTCATGAGGTGGCCCCGTTCTCGGATGCGGGAGTGGAGCCTGCGGAACGACCGTTCTCGTACTCGTCCAACCCGGTGAGGTCGTGGCCCATCCGGTCGCGTTTGGTGCGCAGGTAGGTGAGGTTCTCGGCGTTGGCGCGCAACGGCATCGGCACTCGTTCGGTGACGTGCAGACCGTAACCATCGAGTCCCACTCGCTTGGCGGGGTTGTTGGTCAGCAGCCGCATCGACGAGACACCGAGGTCGACGAGGATCTGAGCACCGATTCCGTAGTCGCGGGAGTCGGCCGGGAGGCCCAGTTGCAGGTTGGCGTCGACGGTGTCGGAGCCTGCGTCCTGGAGCTGGTAGGCCTGGAGCTTGTGCAGTAGACCGATTCCGCGACCTTCGTGTCCGCGCATGTACAACACGATGCCGCGTTCCTCGGCGGCGACCATTTCCAGGGCCGCGTCCAACTGTGGTCCGCAGTCGCAGCGCAGTGATCCGAACACGTCGCCGGTGAGGCATTCGGAGTGCACTCGGACGAGCACGTCGTTGCCGTCTCCGTCGGGGCCCGCGATGTCGCCGCGGACGAGCGCGACGTGCTCGACCTCGTCGTAGATGCTCTGATAGCCGACGGCGCGGAAGGTGCCGTGACCGGTGGGGATCCGGGCGTCGGCGACGCGGACGACGTGCTTCTCGTGCTTGCGACGCCAGGCGATGAGGTCGGCGATGGAGATGAGGGCGAGGTCGTGCTCGTCGGCGAAGACGCGCAGTTCGTCGGTCTGGGCCATCGCGCCCTCGTCCTTCTGACTGACGATTTCGCAGATGACGCCTGCAGGCCGCAGGTCTGCCATGCGGGCGAGGTCGACGGCAGCTTCGGTGTGGCCGGGGCGACGCAGCACTCCGCCGTCCTTGGCGCGCAGCGGTACGACGTGGCCCGGACGGGTGAAGTCGTTGGCCCCGGTGTCGGGGTCGGCGAGCAGTCGCATCGTGGCCGCCCGGTCGGACGCCGAGATTCCGGTGCCGATGCCCTCGCGGGCGTCGACGGTGACGGTGTACGCGGTTCCGTGCTTGTCCTGATTGGTGGCGAACATCGGCGGCAGGCCGAGTCGGTCGCAGTCCTCACCGGAGAGTGGAACGCAGAGATAACCGGAGGTGTAGCGGACCATGAAGGCGACCAGTTCCGGGGTGGCCTTCTCGGCGGCGAAGATGAGGTCGCCTTCGTTCTCGCGGTCCTCGTCGTCGACGACCACCACTGCTTTGCCCGCAGCGATGTCCGCAACTGCGCGCTCGATACTGTCGAACCTGGTCACCACGGTGTGCTCCATACGTCTCGGGCCTGGCTCAGCGCCCTGGAAATTCTCCGATGCACCATCGATTGCGTGCATGTCAACAGTACTTACTGTGCGTCGATCGTCTGCAGCCGCTCCACGTACTTGGCGATGACGTCGACTTCGAGGTTGACCGGCGATCCGACCTCGGCCGTGCCGAGAGTGGTCAGGTCGAGGGTGGTGGGGATCAGGGAGATCTCGAACCAGTGCGCTCCGTCGTCGACGCCGAGTCCGGAGACGGTGAGCGAGACGCCGTCGACGGTGATCGAGCCCTTCTCCACGACGTAGCGCGCGACCGAGGTGGGCAGTGCGATGCGCACGACGGTCCAGTTCTCGGACGGCGATCGGCCGATGATCGTTCCGGTGCCGTCCACGTGACCCTGTACGAGGTGCCCGCCGAGACGGCTGCCGAGCGCGGCCGCACGTTCGAGGTTGACGCGGCTGCCCACCTCGAGGGCACCGAGGCTCGAGCGGTTCAGCGTTTCCTGCATCACGTCGGCGGTGAATCCGCCGTCGGGCAGCACCTCGACGACGGTCAGGCAGACCCCGTTCACCGCGATGGAGTCGCCGTGGCCTGCATCGGAGGTCACCACCGGGCCCCGAACGGTGAACCGCGCGGCGTCGGGCAGTTCGTCCTTGGCGACGATCTCGCCGAGCTCTTCGACAATTCCGGTGAACATCTACTTCGCTCCTTCGGGCACGACGCCGATCAGAATGTCGTTGCCGATCATGGTGACTGTCTCCGTGCGGAACCGAATTGCGTCGGCAATTGTTCCGATGCCCGCATTCTCCACCGCTGTGGGCCCGCTGCCCAACACCGCCGGTGCGACGTACGCCACGACGCGGTCCACCAGGCCCGCAGCGAGGAATGCCCCGGCCAACGTCGGGCCGCCTTCGATCTGGATGTCGGTGTGCTCGCTGAGGGCGTCGATCACGGCCGCGGGGTCGTGTGTGTC
The DNA here is from genome assembly GCF_002259075.1 of Rhodococcus sp. 15-725-2-2b. Classification (NCBI taxonomy): domain Bacteria; kingdom Bacillati; phylum Actinomycetota; class Actinomycetes; order Mycobacteriales; family Nocardiaceae; genus Rhodococcus; species Rhodococcus sp. 15-725-2-2b. Next base: position 307,549 of record NZ_NPFL01000019.1, read on the forward strand.
GAGGAACACCGTGGGGGCATCCGTCCCACGTATCGCTGCGGTCGACGGTATCGACCGCGATCCGACAACGACGCGCACGGGTTGGTGCGGCTCGAGGGTCCCGTCCGGACGTCGTGCGGTCAGTCGCGGGTCGTCGGCCAGCACGGTGCCGGTTCCGACGACGATGGCGTCGAGCTTGGCCCGCTCGGCATGGACGTGCGCCCGGGCCTGCGGTCCGGTGATCCACTGGCTCGTGCCGTCCGCCGCAGCGCTGCGTCCGTCGAGGGTGGCGGCATATTTCCACGTCACGTGCGGCCGACCGGTGCGTTGCTTGTGCAACCAGGCGCGCAGCGGCCCCTGCCGCACCGCGATCTCACCGATCCCCTGTTCGACGCGAATGCCCGCCGCGCGCAGGGCTGCCGCGCCGCCCGATGCGAGCGGATTCGGATCGGCGACGGCGTGCACGACCGCCGCGATGCCCGCGTCGATCAGGGCCTGCGAGCACGGTCCGGTGCGGCCGGTGTGGTTGCAGGGTTCGAGGGTCACCACCGCGGTGCCGCCGCGCGCTCGGTCACCGGCCTCGGCCAGCGCGACGATCTCTGCGTGCGGACCGCCGGGCGGACGCGTCGAGCCGATGCCGACGACGACGCCACCGGCATCGAGAATCACGGCACCGACCGCGGGATTGGGACTGCTGATGCCCCGGGCGGACTCGGATGCCTCGACGGCGAGGGCCATGGCGTCCGCGACGGACAGTGCTGCGCCCTGGCCGTTCATTACGACAGGTGGTGTGATGCGCGGGCGGCTCGGTCGCGTAGGTCGCGCACTGCGGCTGCGGGGTCGGCGGTGTTGTAGACGGCCGATCCGGCGACGAAGCAGTCGATTCCGGCCTCCGCGGCCTGCTCGATCGTGTCGGAGTTGATGCCACCGTCGATTTCCACGACCAGTCGCAGATCCCCGGAATCGACAAGTGCTCGAACGGCTTTCGCCTTCGCGAGTACCTCCGGCATGAACGACTGCCCACCGAAGCCCGGCTCGACGCTCATCACCAGCAGCGTGTCGAAGTCGCGCAGGATCTCGAGGTACGGCTCGATGGGTGTTCCCGGCTTGACGGACAGTCCGGCTTTGGCTCCCGCCGCCCGGATGTCGCGCGCAACCGCGGACGGGTCGTCGGTCGCTTCGGCGTGGAAGGTGACGTTGTACGCACCCGCCTCGGCGTACGGCGGTGCCCAGCGGGCCGGGTCCTCGATCATCAGGTGGCAGTCGAGCGGAATGTTCGTCGCCTTCAGCAAGCTCTCCACGACCGGCAGCCCCAGGGTGAGGTTGGGTACGAAGTGCGCGTCCATGACGTCGACGTGCAACCAGTCGGCTCCGGACACCGCCTCGGCTTCGGCGGCGAGCCGGGCGAAATCGGCGGACAGAATGGAGGGGGCGATCATCGGGGAAACCACGATTGACGAGCCTAGCCCAGCCGGTATCGTTCGCCCATGACCACCATGGATTCCGTGACAGCGGTGATCGCCGAGTTGCCCGAGGTCACCGAGAGTGTCCGGTACGGCCGTCCGGCGTGGTCGGTGGGCAAGAACGTGTTCGCGTGGGTCCGCCCGTTCAGCAAAGCCGATCTGAAGCGGTTCGGCAGCGAGATCCCGCCCAGCGGACCGATTCTCGCCGTCCGCACCGCCGATCTCAACGAGAAGGACGCGATTCTCGCCTCACACCCGCGGGCATGTTTCACCATCTCGCATTTCGACGGGTTCGCTGCCGTTCTGGTCGACCTCGACAACACCGAGGACGACGAACTGCGTGAACTGATCATCGACGGGTGGCTGGTTTACGCCCCGACAGATGTGGCCGAGACGTTCCTGGCCGGCAACTGATCACACCGCTTCCCGGTCACGACGGCTCACCGGTCACATCGGCTTACGCAGCGCCGCCATGAACATTGCGTCCGTGCCGTGTCGATGCGGCCACAATTGCACCGATGTACCGTCGCCGAGTTGGGGCACTCCTGGGACCAGCTCGCGGGTGTCGAGCTGTTCGACGCCGTAGCGGCGGACCGCGTCGGCGACGACGGCGGTGGTTTCGGACAGGTGCGGCGAACACGTCGAATACAGCACCACTCCGCCCGGGCGGACCAGCTCGATCGCCGCGGCCAGCAGTTCCTTCTGCAATGTCACCAGTGCCGCCACATCGGAGGGCAGTCGTCGCCACCGGGCCTCGGGCCTGCGGCGCAGAGCACCGAGCCCGGTGCAGGGCGCGTCCACGAGCACGCGATCGTAGCCGCCGTCGAGTCCGGACTGCCTGCCGTCGACGGTGTGCACCGTCACCGGAAGGTCCTTCGTCGTCTTGGACACCAGATCGGCTCGGTGCGGCGTCGGTTCGACGGCGTCGACCGTGGCACCGTCGATCTCGGCGATGGCACCGAGGAGGGCAGCTTTACCACCCGGTCCGGCGCACAGGTCCAGCCACCGGCCACCGTCCTCGCCGACGAGCGGCGCGAGGGTGAGTGCCCGGCCGACGAGTTGACTCCCCTCGTCCTGCACCCCGGCCAGTCCGTCCCGGACGGCGTCGAGCTTGCCGGGATCTCCGCCGTCGAGGTGCACTGCGTACGGCGAATAGGGTCCCTCTTCTCCCCCGGTGATCAGCGCCAACTCCTCGGCGGAGATCTCACCGGGCCGAGCCACCAGGTGGACCGAGGGACGGGCGTCGTCGGCCTCGAGCACCGCGGCCAGTTCACCGGCGTCGGCACCGAGTGCATCGGCGAAGGCCTGCGCGATCCACTTGGGATGGGCGTACTCGAACGCGAGGTGGCCGACGGGATCGGTTGCCGCAGCGGGCGCGAGCTCGTCGACCCACTGGGCAGCCGTCCGCTCGGACACACGGCGCAGTACCGCGTTGACGAAACCTGCTTTGCCGGTGCCGAATTCGGACCGAGCCAGGTCCACCGACGTGGCGACGGCCGCGTGCGGTGCCACTCGGGTCCGGAGCAGTTGGTAGGAGCCGAGTCGCAGAATGTCGAGCAGCGGCCCGTCGATCTCGGCGGCAGGCCGACCGGCTGCATGGGCGATCACCGCGTCGAGCACACCACGCGCGCGGGACGCGCCATAGGCGAGTTCGGTGGCCAGTGCCGCGTCGCGCGAGTCCAGCTTGCGCTCTCGCAGCAGGCCCGGAAGCACCAGATTGGCGTAGGCATCCCGCTCGCGTACCGCCTTGAGGACGTCCCGGGCAGCCCGGCGGGCCGGGTCGATCGCGTCGACGGCACGCGGTCCCGCGCCTTGCGGGGGCCGGTTTCCCTTCGGCCCGCGGGCTCCGGGCGACTTCTTGACGTGCTTGCGAGCTGGACTGGACTCGCGCTTTCGGGGCCTGTCGGGTTCTGTCATCGTGCTACCGCCGTATCGTCCAGCCGAGCGCCGCGCGCCCAGTCGAGTGCCTTCATGAGCTTCTTGCCCTGCGGCTGAACATCGCCGAGAACCACTGCCGTCGTCCCTGTTCCGATGTGTACGCCGGACTTTCGCACCGATATCTCGCCCGGGGCCAACGTGTCCTCCGAGGGCGTTGTCGGAGCGATCTTGACGCGGAGTTCACCGATCGTGGTCCACGCGCCCGGTGCGGGGGTGACCGATCTGATGTGCCGGTCGACGAATGCCGCAGACCGAGTCCAGTCGATGCGCGCGGCGTCGACGCTCACCTTGCTCGCGTAGGAGATCCCGTCCTCGGGCTGTGGATGCGCGGATGCCGTCCCGTCCTCGATCGCGTCGAGGGTCGCAGCCAGTAGGTCTGCTCCGCTCGACGCCAGTCGGGTGAGCAGGTCCCCCGTCGTATCGGTTGCGCGCACCCGCTCGGTGACGACGCCGAGTACCGGGCCGGTATCCATTCCTGCGTCGAGCAGGAAGGTGGAGGCGCCGGTGATCTCGTCGCCCGCGGCGATGGCGGCCTGTACCGGCGCGGCACCTCGCCACGCGGGCAGCAGCGAGAAGTGCAGATTGATCCAGCCGAAGCGAGGGATGTCGAGCACCGGCTGCGGCAGCAGTGCCCCGTATGCGACGACCGGACACACGTCGGGCGCGAGTTCGGTGAGCTGTGCGACGAAATCCGGATCCGAGGGCTTCGCCGGTGTGAACACGGGGATTCCGTGCTCGTCGGCCAGCAGGCCGACCGGTGAGCGCATCGTCTTGCGGCCCCTACCGGCTGCGGCGTCGGGCCGGGTCACCACCGCGATCACCTCGTGGCGTTCGGACTCCAACAGTCGCTGCAGCGACGGGACTGCGGGCTCCGGTGTACCGGCAAAGACGACGCGCACTCGAGCAACTCCCTGGATGGACGAAAGGATCTCGGGTGTTCATCCTAGGGAGTCGCGAGCGCCGCGGACGATTCCGCAGGTGCCGATCACGTCGCGTCGGGGGCGTCGACCGTGTCGTCGGGATCTCGATCGGTCGGACCGTCGTCGGCGAGGATCCGATACAGCGACCTGCGTGCTTCGGTGAGGATCTCGGCGGCCTGCTCCACCTGTGCCGGTGTGCCGACTCCGGCGACCTGACCGGCTGCGCCCATCAACTGGCCGATCAGGGCCCGAAGATCGCGAGCGTCGACACCGACGGACTCTGCCACGTCGTCCCATGGGCTGCCCAGATCGCCGCGATGAGCGTCGACATGCGTTCGCCCCTCGTCGGTCAGCGCAGCCGTCTTGCGGCCGGCCACCTTGTCGATCAGGACCAAGCCCTCGTCTTCGAGTTGGGACAGGGCCGGATAGATGGAACCCGGACTCGGCTTCCAGGTTCCGTTGCTCTTCGCGGCGATCTGCTGGATCAGTTCGTATCCGTGCATCGGACGTTCCTCGAGCAGTAGCAGGATCGCAGCGCGCACGTCCCCGCGTCGTCCGCGTCCTCCCCGACCCCGGCCTCGACCGAAGTCTCCGTTCGGCCCGAAACCGCCGGGACCGAAGCCGGGGCGCATGCCTTCCCGTCCCCGTCCGAACGGGCCACCCTCACCGTGCCTGTTCCGTTCACCATGAGCTCTCCTTCCACGGCCTCGTTCTCGCGGACCGTGATCGTCCGACGGGCCTCGATCGTCGCTCTGCGCGACCCACATCTGAAAGGGCGCGCCTCGCATTTGGCGACGTACTGCGCGGCGTCCGAATTCGTGAGCGAATCCCTCGAATGCGTGGTTCATGTCGTTCTCCTTTGTATCGATTCACAAGTCGACGATATATCGTCAATAGAACTTTGACAATACCCAGAGGCAACCTCCACGTTTTCCGGATCCGAGGAACACGTCGTGGATCGCTTCCGCTCGTTAGAATGGCGCGGTCGGTGCGAGCTCACGTCCAACGAACCGTGTACAGCGGCCGGCTCGACAGCGATCGCTCACGAACGAGGGGGGCCGTGTGGCCGGATCGACGAGGCGACGCGTGACCGTCGTTCTCGGCTGCGTCCTGGCCATCGTTCTGCTCGCCGGCTCCAACGTTCTCGGCCAGAGAATCTCGGTACTGATCGACGACGTCGCACAGCTCGCAGGTGGCATCACCGCAACGGTCGTCTGCTGGCGAACGGCGTCGAGACGGACGGGCTCCGAACGGCAGTGGCGCGTTCTGATGGCCGCGGGAATGGCGTGTTGGAGCGCAGGCATGGCCGTGTGGGCTTTCTATCGATCCGCTCTCGACATGCCGCTGCCGAACACATCGGTCGCCGACGTGGGGTTCTTTCTCTTCCCGATCTTCGCCGTGCCCGCGCTGCTCGCCTTCGTCGGCCCGTCGCCCCGGCGGGCGGCCTCACTTACACGCCATGTCTGGGTGATGTCGTTGCTCGACGGGGCCGTGGTCGTCGGGTCCCTCTTCGTTCTGTCCTGGGCCACCGTCCTCGGGGCGGTCGTGCACTCGTCGGAATCGGAGTCCATCGCGTTCCTCGTGGCGATCATGTATCCCATCACCGACCTCGTTCTCGTGGCCATGATCGTGCTGCTCGCCGTGATCCCGAAGATCGCGTCGCGTTACCGAACGCAACTCACCCTGCTCGGTGCCGGAATCCTCATGATGGCGGTGTCCGACAGCATCTACGCGTACCTCGTCGCCATCGGTGCGGACTTCATGCCGGTTCTGACCGACGGCGGATTCATCGCAGGCACTGCACTCATCGCTCTCGCGGCCGCCGCCCCGAGGACCGTCGAGGACGATCCGCCTGGTCCGCCGATACACGGCTCGTCACTGCACGGATCGGCGACAGCTGCGCGGGTGTACACCGAGACCGTCACCGGTGAGAGAACACAACTGTTGTTGCCGTACGGGCTGATGGGCGCGATAGGGATCGTGCTGGCGATACTGCGCGTGCAGACCGGGGACCTGGATTCGACGGTGGTGGTACTCGGGGTAGCGGTGGTGCTGCTCTCGCTCGTGCGCCAGGTGATCACCCTGGTTCAGAACGACAATCTGCTTCGGAGCCTGTCTCTGGCACAGGCCGAGCTGACGTATCGCGCGCACCACGACGGACTCACCGGGCTGCTCAACCGGTCGTCGTTCGACGAACACCTTCGAGCGGCGGTGAACGACGCCAGGGCGGGCCGGGGCCGCGCCGTCCTGCTGCTGATCGACCTCGACGACTTCAAGAGCGTCAACGACAGATTCGGCCACGGCGGCGGCGATCGACTACTCGTCGAACTCGCCCGCCGCCTCGACCGATGCGTGGTCGACGGAGTGGTTGCGCGCTTCGGCGGCGACGAGTTCACCGCCCTGGTGAACGCGGATCTGCGAACCGGCCGTACCACGGCGGTCCGCATCGCCGAGGCCATGCGGACCGCGCACGAGATCGACGGCCATTCGGTGTCGGTCGGCGCGTGCGTGGGTGTGGTGCAGATCGGTCGTCCCGACCGCACCGCCGACGGGACGACGACCGTGCCCGGCACCGACACCTTCGACGTCGACGAGGACGAGCTGATGCGCCTCGCCGATCGCGCGATGTACAAGGCCAAGCGCTCGGGCAAGGCCGGCGTCTACGCCTACGACACCGCAGGAACACTCAGCATGGTCCCGTGCGGTTCCGATCAGGGAAGCTTGGGAATCAATCCGAAAATGGTTGCAGGCGAACCGGATCCGGCCCGGTTGATCGGTCCGCCGACCAGAACGTAGGCACCCGTGGTCGGTATCGACTCCAGATTGGTCAGGTTCTCGAGACTGATCCGACGCCGGTCGTAGAGCTTGACCGATACCGGATAGGTTTCGTCGTTGCCCAAGTCGGGTCCGAAGGTGTCGGTTCCGAGGGCACCTCTGTCGGCGAGCCTGCCCGTGTCGATCAACCACTGCGCCGCCTCCGCCGAGAAGCCGGGTTGGTGCGTCACGCCGTCCGCGTCCGCGTTCGCGTAGGCATCGGTACCCCAGCGTGACGCCCATCCGGTCCACAGAATTACGGCCGCGCCGTGCGGAATGGCTCCGTTGACTGCTTCCCAGTTCTGCAGGTCGGCCACGGTCACGGCGTAGTCGGCGTCGGCTGCCGCCCGATCACGAATGTCGATCTTCACCGCGGGCAGAAACAGATCCTCCGGATCGAGCTGGTCGGCGGTCAGCCCACCTTCCTGGAAGTGTGCGGGCGCTCCCCAGTGCGTGCCGGTGTGCTCGCCCTCCTTGACGTACTGGAGGTAGAAACCGTCGTCCGCGACGGTGAACGCCGTCTCGAGCGAGAATTCGGGATCGCCGGGAAAAATCGGGGTGAGCGCCGGATCGTTGACGTGCGACAGCGACACGATCCGTAGCAGTCGATCCAACGGAACGGCCGGTGTCGGCGGCTGCGCCGAGCCGGTACCGGGCAGGGCGTCGGCGGAGGCAGGTGCCACGAGCCGGGCTCCGATCACCACTGCCAAACCTGTTGTCGCACGGCGAAAGAGCTGCCTTCTCTTCATGTCCCCGACCCACCTCTCATCGGCGCCCCGTGCGCCGCCCCGACGCAACCTTAGGCCACGGCTGCCCCGGACGGCAGTGTCAGCCGATTCGAATCGGGTCTATCTGAACCCGCACTCCGCCGCCGAGCTTCTTGGCGCTACGAGATGCCTGAGCGGCGGCCAGCGCCCGCGCCAAGGCCGCCCCGGTGCTGCGCGGCACGCGTATCAACAGCCGCTGCACATCACCGGGAAGCACGTCCTCACCGCCGCCCGCGGGTGCGCGTTGGCCGTCCGGCAGATCGACCGGTCCGAGTATCTCCACTGCCTCGGGCAGATCTGCACCCTCCACCAGCGCCGTGATCGCATCGGTGGTTCCGTCGATCGCCGCGACGTGTACGGCGGGCGGGAACCGTACCTCCACTCGTTCGTCCAACTGACTTCTGGCGTGCCACAGAGGATCCCAGCGAACCAGCGCCTGCACCGTCGGTATCTCGGACTCGGCGACGACGACAACGCGACCTCCCGCAGAGCCGGGCCGGACCAACGCGGCGGCCGTCATCCACCGACGCAGTGTCTCCTCTGCCGCGCGCAGGTCTGCCCGGCCGAGCAGGGCCCAGCCGTCCAGCAGAAGAGCTGCGCCGTACCCACCGTCGACCGTCGGCTCGGCACCGACGGTCGACACGACCAGACCGGCACCGGGTCGGACGGAGTCGAGCACGGCGGCGCCTCCCGAGTTGTGTATCGGTACGCCGGGAAATGCCCGTCCGAGTTCCTCGGCGGTGCGGCCCGCTCCGATCACGACCGCCCGCAGGTTGCGTGATCCGCATACGGTGCAGCGATGCGCGGTGTCGGCGATTCCACACCACGAGCAGGTCGGACTGCCGGCTCCGTCGCTTCCAGGGGCCGACGGCAGGGCCAACGGCCCGTTGCACCGGCGACACCGAGCCGGGTGCCGACACTTCGCACACGCCAGTGACGGCACGTATCCGCCGCGCGGAACCTGAACCAGCACAGGCGAATCGGCTTTCAGTGCGGCTCGCGCCGCCTCGAACGCGATGGCGGGAAGCCGGGCGACACGGGCTGCCGGGTCCCGCGCGAGCGCATGGTCCGAGTCCGCCAAGGCCACCACATGGGGTTGACGCTCACGGACCAGCTCACGAGGAGCCACCAGATCGTGTGCCCAACCGGAATCGACGAGAGCTTCCGCCTCCGCCGTCCGCGAATGTCCGCCGATCACCACCGCCGCCCCGGATACGTGCGCTCGGAGCAACGCGACTTCTCTGGCGTGCGGATACGGCGAACGGGGCTCGGCGAAGCTGTCGTCACCGTCGTCCCAGACGGCGATCATGCCCAGAGTGGACACCGGAGCGAACACGGCGCTGCGCGTCCCCACCACAACGACCGGGCCCGATCGCAGACCGCGCAACCATTGCCGATACCGCTTCGCCGGACCCAGTCCGGCCGACAACGCCACCACCCGGTCGGCTCCGAGCAGAGCCGTGCAGGCCGTTTCCAGTCGATCGAGATCACGCTGATCGGGTACCACCACCACGGCGGATCGACCGGCGGCGACGGTCACGGCAGCGGCCTCCGCCAGCCGCACCGGCCACCGCTCACCGGGCAATGCCTGCCACACCGCGCGGGGTACGCGTCCCGATGCCAACGCGTCGAGGAAGTTCGACCCGTGGGTGTAGGCCGACCATGCCGACCTGTCGACGGCAGGCTCGACCGGGGGCTCGACGACGGGTGTCGGTTCCGCCTCGACTCGGGCGTGGCGAGCCGGGATCGCCAGACGCAGTACGTCCGCTCTGGTCCCGGCGTACCGATCGGCCACCGCCTCGGCCAGTTCCGCGATCTCGGGAGTCAGAACTTGCTCTGCCGACACCACCCGATCGAGCCAGCCGAGCTTGCCGGAGTGCTCGGTCTCGGCCAGTCTGGCCAGCACGAAACCGTCGACCAGTCGGCCCGCGAACCGAATCCGAACTCGCACACCGGGCCGAGCATCGCTGCTCATCTCCTCGGGTACGAGGTAGTCGAACTCTCGGTCGAGATGCGGCAGCGGCAACATCGGGAGAATGCGCGCGATCGGGAGATCCGACGCCGCCACCCGCGCTACGCCCGCCACCGCACCTCCTCCTCGATTCTCACCCCACACTCGATGACGGAGCACCGAGCCGGTGCGAGCAGGGTACGTGCAGAACGGTCGACGCCGAACTCAGAGTCCGGCAGCCTCGCGGAGCTTGCCTGCGCGATCGGTGGACTCCCACGGGAGATCGATGTCGGTGCGGCCGAAGTGTCCGTACGCCGCAGTGGGCGCGTAGATCGGTCGCAGCAGATCCAGATCGCGAATGATGGCACCGGGGCGCAAGTCGAACACCTCGCTGATCGCCGCCTGAATGCGCGCGGGATCGGTCTTCTCGGTGCCGAACGTCTCGACGAACAATCCGACCGGCGCGGCCTTGCCGATGGCGTACGCCACCTGGACCTCGATGCGATCGGCGAGCCCAGCCGCGACAGCGTTCTTCGCGACCCAACGCATCGCGTATGCAGCGCTGCGGTCGACCTTGGACGGGTCCTTGCCGGAGAATGCGCCGCCGCCGTGCCGTGCCATGCCGCCGTAGGTGTCGACGATGATCTTGCGACCGGTCAGCCCGGCGTCACCCATCGGACCACCGAGCACGAACTTTCCGGTGGGATTGACCAACAGACGCACATCGGACGTGTCCAGCGTCGGCACGTCCAACTCGGCGAGTACCGACCCCAGTACCTTCTCCCTGATATCGGGGGTGAGCAGGTTGTCGAGATCGATGTCGGCCGCGTGCTGAGTCGAGATCACCACGGTGTCGAGGCGAACGGCGTTGTCACCGTCATATTCGATCGTCACCTGTGTCTTGCCGTCCGGACGCAGGTAGGGCAGAACCCCACTCTTGCGGACCTCGGTCAGCCGCCGGGAAAGACGGTGCGCCAACGCGATCGGCAACGGCATCAATTCGGGAGTGTCGGTGTTGGCGTAGCCGAACATCAACCCCTGATCCCCCGCGCCCTGACGGTCGATCTCGTCGTCGGACAATCCTTCGACTCGGGCCTCGTGCGAATGATCGACGCCCTGCGCGATCTCGGGAGACTGCGCGCCGATCGCGACGTTCACACCGCACGAATTTCCGTCGAATCCCTTGGCCGACGAGTCGTACCCGATCTCGAGCACCTTCTCGCGCACGATCTTGGGGATGTCGGCGTACGCGGTGGTATTGACCTCACCCGCAACGTGGACCTGGCCGGTGGTGACGAGGGTCTCCACGGCCACCCGAGCACGCGGATCCTCCGTCAACAGAGCATCGAGAATCGAATCGCTGATGGCGTCACAGATCTTGTCGGGATGACCCTCTGTGACGGACTCGCTGGTGAAAAGCCGACTACCGGACTTGCTCACGGACTTCCTCTCGACGCATGTTCCTGTCCGACCCGACGCCGCGCGCCGGTCGGGCACTCCATGAAAATTTGACGTTCCCTCGGTGTTATCGCCCCTGCCGGAGCCAGGCAAACCTCTACGGCCTCACACGTGGTGCTCAGCACGGTAGCCGGTGCGACATCGCTCGTGCACCCTCACCGTCGTCACTGTGTCGACCTCGTTCGGGGACTACGTGCGTCGAGCATCTGCGCCACAGAATCCAGTACGCGGCTCGCGAGAAGCGCTTTGGAGCCCTCGCCGAGCGCATCCTCGGAACCGTCGGAACCGAGCAACCATCCATCGTTGTGGTCGACCTCGAAGGCCTTACCGTCACCGACAGCGTTGACCACGAGCAGGTCGCAGCCCTTGCGTTCGAGCTTGGCCCGCGCGTACGTCAGTACGTCTCCGTCCGCGTCACCGGTCTCCGCCGCGAATCCGACGATGACAGTGGACGATTCGAGCTCACCGTCGCGGCGAGCCGAGACGAGGCCTGCGAGTATGTCGTCGTTGCGGACCAACGGGATCGACGACGGCTCGTTCGCCCCCTTCTTGATCTTGCTGCCCGCGATGGACTCCGGGCGGAAGTCCGCGACCGCGGCCGCCATCACCACTGCATCGACACCGACGGCGAGTTTACGAACCGCATCCTGCATGTCCGAGGCCGTCTTGACGTGCACCACGTCGACCGCGGCCGGATCGTCGAGGTCGCTGGTGTACCCGGCGACCAACGTCACCTGGGCTCCGCGTTGCGCTGCCACGCGGGCCAGTGCATATCCCTGCTTGCCCGAGCTTCGATTGCCCAGAAAACGGACCGGATCGAGAGGCTCACGAGTGCCGCCGGCAGACACCAGAACATGCCGTCCTTCGAGGTCACGAGGAAGCGCATCCGCTCGCTCGGTCACGAGCATCGACAGTGCGAAGATCTCGTCCGGCTCCGGCAGCCGACCCGACCCGGTGTCACGTCCGGTCAGACGACCCGACGCAGGTTCGATCACGTGTGTACCGCGCGAACGAAGCGTCGCGACGTTGGCGACCGTGGCCGGGTGCTCCCACATCTCCGTGTGCATCGCGGGAGCCAGAACCACCGGGCACCGCGCGGTGAGCAGGGTGGCCGTCAGAAGATCGTCGGCGCGTCCCCCGGCGATGCGCGCCATCAGATCTGCGGTGGCGGGGGCCACGACGACGAGGTCCGCCTCCTGACCCAGGCGCACGTGCGGGACCTCCGGCACGTCCGCGAAGACTCCGGTGTGCACCGGTTGGCCGGACAGCGCCTCGAACGTCGCACGCCCGACGAACTCCAGAGCGGACGCGGTCGGGATCACCCGTACCTCGTGCCCGCTCTCGGTGAAGCTGCGAATGAGCGAACAACTCTTGTAGGCGGCGATACCTCCGCCGACTCCGACGACAACGCGCAAGTCAGATGTCCTCTGTGAGGTTCTTATTCGCCTTCGGTGTGCTCGAGCAGATCCGCGTGGATTTCGCGGAGAGCGATCGACAGCGGCTTCTCCTGCAGACCCGGCTCGACGAGAGGTCCGACATACTCGAGGATGCCGTCACCGAGCTGGTTGTAGTAGTCGTTGATCTGACGTGCACGCTTGGCTGCGTAGATCACGAGGGCGTACTTGGACGAGGTGCGTGCGAGCAGCTCGTCGATGGGTGGATTGGTGATGCCGAGCGGCGTGTCGTAGGCCGGCAGAGCGCTGCGTCCGTCGAAGTCGGAAACGGCCGCTGAAATGCTGCTCACTGATGATCTCCTGAAATTGCATCGTTGGTGCTACGAACTAGCTGGTCGGGGCCTCGTGCGCCGTGAAACTGGTCAGCTGTTGCCGACCGACGACCTACCGACCAACAAGGATACCAACTGTTCGCACGAATGGTCGACATCGGTATTGACAACCACGGTGTCGAACTCGTCCTGTGCGGCCAATTCCACCCGTGCGGTCTCCAACCTCCGCTCGGTGGCAGCGCTCTCCTCGGTCGCGCGCCCGACCAGACGGGCGACCAGGTCGTCCCACGTCGGTGGTGCCATGAACACCAACAAGGCCTCGGGCTTGGACACCCGCACGGCACGGGCACCGGCCAGATCGAGCTCGAGCAGCACCGGGCTGCCCGCCTCCAGCGCGGCCTCGACGGGTGCGGCCGGAGTTCCCGACCGCTGCAGACCACCGTGAATGCTCGCCCACTCGAGCAGCTCGTCGTCGGCGATCATTCGATCGAACTCGCCGGCGGAGACGAAGTGGTAATCCTGCCCGTCCACCTCGCCCGGCCGCGGCGATCGCGTCGTGACCGACACGCTGAAGACCAGCTCGGGCAGCGCCGCACGCACGAGCCGAACGACACTGGACTTGCCGACGCCGGAGGGGCCGGACAGCACCACCAACCGGCCGCGCTCGATCTCCGGGACCGATGTCGCCGCAGTGTCACTCACCGTCGTCAGGCCTCGAAATCGAACTTCGTCAACAGCGCCTTGCGCTGCCGATCACCGAGACCGCGCAGTCGACGGGTTGGCGCGATCTCCAATTCCGTCATCAACTCCGCAGCCTTGACCTTGCCCACCTTCGGCAGGGCCTCGAGCAGCGCGGAGACCTTCATCTTTCCGAGGATCTCGTCCGTCTCGGCGTCCTCGAGCACCTGCTTGAGGTCGGTGCCGCCGCGCTTGAGGCGCTCCTTGAGTTCGGCGCGCGCTTTCCGGGCGATCGCAGCCTTCTCGAGGGCAGCAGCGCGCTGCTCGGGGGTCAACTGGGGAAGGGCCACTGTCGGTTCCTCCGTCTTCTCGTTTCTGGGCGATACGACGCACACGATCGCTGTCGGCACGTCGACCATCGGTCTTCCACTGCCACCGATCGCGGTCATCAGCGCTGCGCACTGGCGATCAGCACTGTTCGTCGGCAGCGTTAGCGACCGTACCGACGACCCGCGTGAACCGCTAACTCGCCCCCGAGCGCCGATGCGCCGCAGCATCGACTATGCGAGACCGGCTTCGATCTCGTCGCGCAATCGTGTCGCCGCGTCGCGCAAGGCCGTCACCGACGGGCCAGCGGCCAGGACACCGCGAGAGGAGTTGGGCAGCAACAGCTCACGCGAATAGCGGAAGATCTCCGCGAGATCGGCAACCGTTGCTCCCTGCGCTCCCAGACCAGGCGCGAGAATCGGACCGGTGTAGTTCGACAGGTCGAGACCGTGATCACGAGTGGCACCGACGACTATCCCCACCGTGTCGGCATCGACGCGATTGCGCGCGGCTGCGGCATCGACGATCGACTGAGCCACCGACCCACCGTTCGACGTCGCGGCCTGCTGCAGGGCCGAGCCCTCCGCATTCGAGGTGCGGGCAAGCACGAACAGCCCGCGCCGGTGTCGCACCGCTCGATCGACGGTCTCCCCCAGCGAATCGAAGCCCAGGTACGGCGAGACCGTGACGGCATCGGAGGACAACGGCGAATCGGGTTCGAGCCAGGCCTGCGCGTACGCATCCATCGTGGTGCCGATGTCGCCGCGCTTCGCATCGGCGATCACCAGGGTGCCCGCGTCCCTGAGCACACTGACAGTGCGTTCGAGCACCGCGTACCCGGCCGATCCGTAGGCCTCGAAGAACGCCACCTGAGGCTTGACGATCGCCACCTCACCGACGAACGCTTCGACACACAGCTCGGCGAACACCTCGAGACCGTCCGCCGAGCGTGGCAGGTCCCATGCCTCGAGCAGAGCCGGATGCGGATCGATACCGACACACAGTCGACCACGCGCCGCGACCGCGGCGCGCAACCGATCCGACCAACTGCGATGATGGCTCACTCCACTCCCAGCCCCTGCTTCAGGCCCGCATGCAGATCCTGCAGCGAGCGAACACCGATTCCGCCGGCGATCCCGGCTTCGATGCCCTGCACCGCTGCCGACGCGCCCTGCACCGTGGTGATGCACGGAATGTTCTGCGCCACGGCGGCGCTACGGATCTCGTACCCGTCGACGCGGGGGCCGGAGTTGCCGTACGGGGTGTTGATCACCATGGCGATGTCACCTGCGAGTATGCGGTCGACGATGGTCCGCTCCCCCTCCGGCACGTCCTCGCCGGACTGCTTGTACACCTGCTCGCATTTGATTCCGTTGCGCCGCAACACATCTGCAGTGCCTTCGGTCGCCAGAATCGTGAAGCCCAGATCCGCGAGTCGCTTCACCGGGAAGATCAGTGATCGCTTGTCCTTGTTGGCCACCGACACGAACACCGCGCCGCCCGCAGGCAACGAGCCGTAGGCGGCGGTCTGACTCTTGGCGAACGCGGTACCGAAATCGAAGTCGATTCCCATCACCTCACCGGTGGACTTCATCTCCGGGCTGAGCAGAGTGTCCACTCCGGTTCCGTCCGCACGACGGAACCGGTTGAACGGCAACACCGCTTCCTTCACCGCGATCGGGGCACCGGCCGGGACGGTGCCACCGTCTCCGGTCTCGGGCAGGATGCCTGCGGTCCGCAGCTCGGCGATGGTCTCCCCCAGCATCACTCGGGCGCAGGCCTTCGCGAGCTGAACCGCCGTCGCCTTGGAGACGAACGGAACCGTGCGGCTCGCACGCGGATTGGCCTCGAGAACGTACAGGATGTCGTCCTTGAGTGCGTACTGCACGTTGAGCAGGCCGCGCACGCCGATGCCCTTCGCGAGAGCCTCGGTGGACCGCCGGACGTTCTCGATGTCGGTCTTGCCGAGTGTGATCGGCGGCAACGCGCACGCCGAGTCGCCGGAGTGGATACCGGCCTCCTCGATGTGCTCCATGATGCCGCCGATGTAGACCTCGGTGCCGTCGCACAGTGCGTCGACGTCGATTTCGACCGCGTCTTCGAGGAACCGATCGACCAGCACCGGCCGGTCGTCCGAGATCTCCGTCGCGTTGGAGATGTACGTCGCGAGCGAGGCCTCGTCGTACACGATCTCCATGCCGCGTCCGCCGAGAACGTAGGACGGACGCACCAGGACCGGGTACCCGATTCCTGCGGCGATCTCACGGGCTCCGTCGAACGTCGTCGCGGTGCCGTACTTCGCTGCCGGCAGTCCGGCTGCATCGAGCACCTTGCCGAATTCGCCACGATCCTCGGCCAGATCGATGGCCTCGGGCGACGTGCCGACGATCGGGACGCCTGCGGCCTTCAGCCGCTTGGCGAGCCCGAGCGGGGTCTGCCCGCCGAGCTGGACGATGACGCCCCGCACCGTGCCCGACGCCGCCTCGGCCCGGTACACCTCGAGGACGTCCTCGAAGGTCAGTGGCTCGAAGTACAGGCGGTCCGCGGTGTCGTAGTCAGTGGAGACGGTTTCGGGGTTGCAGTTGACCATCACCGTCTCGTAACCGGCCTCGGACAGGGTCTGCGCCGCGTGCACACAGCTGTAGTCGAATTCGATGCCCTGGCCGATGCGGTTGGGACCCGAGCCGAGGATGAGCACCTTGGGGCGGTCCGGCTGCGGGGCGACCTCGGATTCGGCTTCGGGGTCGAGCTCGTAGGTGCCGTAGTGGTAGGGCGTCTTGGCCTCGAACTCGGCGGCGCAGGTGTCGACCGTCTTGTAGACCGGATGCACACCGAGCTCGGTACGGAGCGCCCGCACACCGTCCTCACCGTCGAGTTCGGGGCGCAGAGCCGCGATCTGGCGGTCGGACAGACCGTGATACTTCGCCTGGCGCAGCAGCGCCTCGTCGAATTCGGCCGCCTCGCGAACCTGAACGCCGAGTTCGTGGATCTGTTGAAACTGGTCGAGGAACCACGGGTCGATCTTGGTCGCCTCGAACAGCTGCTCGAGGGTGGCACCCATCGCGAAGGCCTTCTCGATCCCGTACATCCGACCGTCCTGAGGAACGGACAGGTCCTCGAGCAACGCCTCCAGGCTCTCTGCCTCGACCTCGGGGCCGGTCCAGTAGCCTGCGCGCTTGGTTTCGAGCGAGCGCATCACCTTGCCGAAGGCCTCGGTGAAGTTGCGGCCGATCGACATCGCCTCGCCGACGGACTTCATCGTCGTGGTCAGCGTGCCGTCGGCACCGGGAAACTTCTCGAACGCGAACCGCGGAGCCTTGACGACCACGTAATCCAGGGTCGGCTCGAAGCAGGCCGGGGTCTCGCGGGTGATGTCGTTGACGATCTCGTCGAGGGTGTAGCCGATGGCCAGCTTGGCCGCCATCTTCGCGATCGGGTAACCGGTTGCCTTGGACGCCAGCGCCGACGAGCGTGACACACGCGGGTTCATCTCGATGACTACGAGGCGACCGTCCGCTGGGTCCATCGCGAACTGGATGTTGCAGCCGCCGGTGTCGACGCCCACCTCGCGCAGGATGTCGATGGAGAGGTCGCGCATCTTCTGGTATTCGCGGTCGGTCAGCGTCATGGCCGGGGCGACGGTCACCGAGTCGCCGGTGTGCACGCCGACGGGGTCCACGTTCTCGATGGAACACACGATGACCACGTTGTCGCGGCCGTCGCGCATCAGCTCGAGCTCGTATTCCTTCCAGCCGAGGATGGACTCCTCGATGAGGACGTTCGCCGTGGGCGAGGCCGCAAGTCCGCCGCCGGCGATCCGGGTCAGGTCCTCGTCGTTGTACGCCAACCCCGAACCGAGACCGCCCATCGTGAACGACGGACGTACGACCACCGGGAAGCCGAGCTCGGCGACGGTCTCGCGGACCTCGTCCATCGTGTAGCAGACGGCCGACTTGGCGGACTCGCCACCGACCTTGGCCACGATGTCCTTGAACTTCTGCCGATCCTCGCCGCGCTGGATGGCGTCGAAATCGGCACCGATCAGCTCGACGCCGTACTTGGTGAGAATGCCCTGATCGTGCAGCGCAACAGCGGCATTGAGCGCCGTCTGTCCACCCAGAGTGGCGAGCACTGCCTGAATGGGGTGACCCTGCTCGGCTTCGCGGGCGAAGATCTTCTCGATGAACTCCGCCGTGATCGGCTCGACGTAGGTGGCGTCGGCGAACTCGGGGTCGGTCATGATCGTCGCGGGGTTGGAGTTGACGAGGCTGACCCGCAGTCCTTCCTCGCGCAGCACTCGGCAGGCCTGGGTGCCGGAGTAGTCGAACTCGCAGGCCTGACCGATGACGATCGGGCCGGATCCGATGACCAGGACGTGGTTCAGGTCTGTGCGGCGTGGCATTACTTCTTCTCCTGAAGGACGCTGGTGAAACGGTCGAAGAGATAGGCGGCGTCGTGTGGACCGGCCGCGGCCTCGGGGTGGTACTGCACGGAGAAGGCGCTACCGCCGATCAGCTCGACGCCCTCGACGGTGCCGTCGTTGGCGCAGGTGTGACTGATCCGGGCTCGGCCGAAGTCGGTGTCGAACTCCTCGCCCGCTTCGCCTTCGAGTGCGAATCCGTGGTTCTGCGCGGTGATCGCGATGCGGCCGGTGGTGTGCTCGATGACCGGGATGTTCATCCCGCGGTGGCCGAACTTCATCTTGTAGGTGCCACGGCCGAGTGCGCGCCCGAAGATCTGGTTTCCGAAGCAGATACCGAACAGCGGCAGCTCACGCTCGAGCACTTGCCTGGTCAGTGCAACGCTGGTGTCGGCCGTGGCCGGGTCGCCTGGTCCGTTCGACAGGAAGACACCGTCGGGGTTCAGTTCCAGAACCTGCTCGATGGTGGTGTTCGACGGCACCACGTGCACGCGGATACCGCGCTCGGCGAACATCCGCGGGGTGTTGGTCTTGATACCGAGATCGACTGCGACGACGGTGAATCGAGCATCCCCGGTCGGCTCGATGGTGTAACCGGCTCCGGTGGTCACTTCACCGGCGAGGTCGGCACCGAGCATCGACGGCTGACCGACCACCTGCGCGAGCATCTCGTCGGAGGTGCCGAGGGCGTCGCCCGAGAACACTCCCGCACGCATGGACCCGCGGGTGCGCAGGTGCCGGACCAGGGCGCGCGTGTCGATTCCGGCGATGCCGACGACGTTCTGCGCCTCGAGCTGGTCCTGCAGCGTTCCGGTGGAGCGCCAACTCGAGGTGCGGCGTGCCGGATCTCGAACGACGTAGCCGGCGACCCAGATCTTGTTGGGATCCTGCGCGCTTGCGGCTTCACCGTCTTCCTGATTCCAGCCGGTGTTACCGATCTGCGGCGCGGTCGCGACGACGATCTGTCGGTGATAGCTCGGGTCGGTGAGAGTTTCCTGGTACCCGGTCATTCCGGTGCAGAACACGGCCTCGCCGAGGGTGCGCCCCTGTGCGCCGAATGTGGTGCCGCGGAATGTCCGGCCGTCCTCCAGAACAAGAACTGCGCTGCTCACGCGGTTTCCTCCTTGGTTTCTCCGGTGGAACTCGCTGTCCACACCGGGTAGATCTGCTTGTCGTCGGCCCGGAAGCCGGTGTCTATCTCGGTCCCCGTCGGCAGCTCCCAGCGAATGACCAGGAGCCCGTCCTTGGTCATGACCTTGCCTGCCAACCCGCGTTCGGTACGGATCGCACGGATCGATTCCGCCGGGATCCAGATGGGAGATTCACCGTCTCGGTCGAGCAGGATGCCCTTCTCGTGTCGGGACAGTTCACCGGTGGCGCGGTGGCCTATGTCGCCGACGGCGATGCGGTCCTGCCAGCTCGGAGCGATGGTGCTGCCGACGTACAGGCCGGTGCTCGGCTCGACGAGGGTTGCTCCCAGATCGTCCGGCACGGCCGGGAAGTCACCGATTCGCTCTTCCTGGCGCTTCTGCCGTCCTCGCCAACCCCAGAAGATCAGCGCGATCATCAGTGCCCAGAACAGGATGAATCCGATGACGATGAGAACTCTGTCCACGGCTCTACTCTCCCGCTCTGTTCGCCACTGCTCCGTCGCGGACGGTGATTCGCCCGCGCAGCACCGTCGTGGTCACCTTCGAGGAGAAGCTCATGTCCTCGAACGGCGTGTTGTGTGCGACGCTGGCCAGCTTCTTGCCGGAGACCGTCCAGCTCGCTTTCGGGTCGACCAGCGTGAGGTTGGCGATCTCGCCGACCTCGATGGGTCGTCCCTGATCGGCCAATCCGACGATCTGGGCGGGACGCTCGCTCATCACCCGCGCCACGCCGCGCCAATCGAGCAGTCCCGGGGTCACCATCGTGTCGACGACGATGGACAGTGCGGTTTCGAGCCCGAGCATTCCGGGACGAGCGATCGAGAACTCGCAGCACTTGTCCTGCTCGGCATGCGGAGCGTGATCGGTTGCCACACAATCGATCACGCCGTCCGCCAAGCCCTTACGCAGGGCGTCGACGTCGGACTTCTCACGTAGTGGCGGGTTCACCTTGTTGATCGCGTCGTACGTCTCGAGCCGCGAATCGTCGAGCAGCAGGTGATGCGGGGTTACCTCGGCGGTGATCGAAATACCCTGTCCGCGTGCCCATTTCATCAAATCGACGGTGCCTGCAGTGGATGCGTGACAGATGTGCACCCGCGCACCTGCGTCACGAGCCAGCAGGGCGTCGCGAGCGACGATCGATTCCTCGGCCGCACGCGGCCAACCGGCCAGTCCGAGGCGCGCCGCCGTCGGGCCCTCGTGTGCGACGGCACCGACGGTGAGCCGGGGTTCCTCGGCGTGCTGAGCGATGAGCACACCGAGGGAACTCGAGTACTCCAGCGCCCGACGCATGATCAGTGGATCGTCGACGCAGTGGCCGTCGTCGGAGAACATCTTCACCCGGCCGATTCCCGCGGCCATCGTGGCCATCTCGGCGAGCTGCTTGCCCTTCAATCCGACGGTGATCGCTCCGACGGGGTGGACGTCGACGAGACCGACTTCCTGTCCCCGACGCCATACGTGGTCGGTCACCACCACCGAGTCGGCGACCGGGTCGGTGTTCGCCATCGCGAACACCGCGGTGTAGCCGCCCAGAGCTGCTGCGGCCGAGCCGGATTCGATCGTTTCGGTGTCCTCGCGGCCGGGCTCGCGCAGGTGCGTGTGCATGTCGACGAATCCCGGCAGCAGTATCTGGCCGCGGGCGTCGACGACCTCGGCTCCGTCGGCGTCGAGGTCCGAGCCGATCCCCGCGATCTCCTCACCGGCGATCAGGACGTCGGTCTCGGGGCCCTCGCCGTACAGCAGCACGCCGCGGAGCAGAACGGAGGTCGCGGGTGCGGTCACGACGCACCCCCGTCCGAACCGACCAGCAATCGGAACAGCACCGCCATCCGCACGTGAACTCCATTCGTAACCTGTTGCAGGACTGCAGTTTTCGGAGAGTCGGCCACCGAGGACGCGATCTCCATACCGCGCAGCATCGGACCGGGGTGCAGTACGACGGCATGCTCGGGCAGCAGGTCGAGCCTGCGCTGCGAGAGCCCGTACGTGATCGAGTACTCGCGAGCGGAGGGGAAGAATCCGCCGTTCATTCGCTCGGCCTGCACTCTGAGCATCAGCACCGCATCCAGTCCGGGCAGTTCGGCGTCGATGTCGTGCGAGACCCGCACCGGCCAGCCGGTCACTCCGACGGGCAGCAGGGTCGGTGGTGCGATCAGCACCACCTCGGCACCGAGCGTGGCCAGCAGGATCGCATTCGAGCGCGCCACCCGGCTGTGCAGGATGTCGCCGACGATCGCGATCCGACGGCCGGCGATGTCGCCGAGTCGTTGGCGCACCGTCAAGGCGTCGAGCAGAGCCTGGGTGGGGTGTTCGTGCGTGCCGTCGCCTGCATTGATCACCGCGGGGCCCCGTCCAGGAGTGGAGCCTGCGGAACGACCATCGGTGGTGCTGCCGGTGCCCTGATCGGCGGTCCATTGGGCGATCTGATGTGCGGCTCCGGATGCCGGGTGCCTGACGATCAGTGCATCGGCTCCGGCGGCGCGCAGCGTCACCGCGGTGTCGCGGAGCGACTCTCCCTTCGACACCGACGAGCTGCTGGCGCTGACGTTGATGACGTCGGCGCTCATCCACTTGCCTGCGACCTCGAACGAGACGCGGGTACGTGTCGAGTTCTCGAAGAACACCGTCATGATGGTGCGTCCGCGCAATGTCGGGAGCTTCTTGACTTCGCGGCCGAGAAGCGCCTGCTCGAATCGTTCGGCTTCGTCGAGGAGTTCGGTGGCCGATTCGGCCGTCAGGTCGGCGACCGAGAGCAGATGCTTCATCGAGCGGATCCTCCCTCGGACAGGCTGACCCCGTCGCGGCCGTCGTGTTCGGAGAGCAACACCGACACGTCCTCGGTGCGCGCTGTGGGGACGTTCTTGCCGACGTAGTCCGCCCGAAGCGGAAGCTCGCGGTGGCCGCGGTCGATCAGGACTGCGAGCTGCACGGCGCGGGGGCGACCGAGGTCACGGAGGGCGTCGAGCGCAGATCGCACGGTTCGGCCGGAGAACAGCACGTCGTCGACAAGCACCACCAGTGCGTCGTCGACACCGCCTGCGGGCACCGACGTACGCTCGAGCGGACGGTGCGGCTTGTTTCGCAGATCGTCGCGGTAGAGGGTGATGTCGAGAGAACCCAGCGGGGGGCGTACTCCGGAGAATGCCTCGATACGTTCGGCGAGACGTTCCGCCAACGTGGTCCCGCGGGTGGGAATGCCGAGGAGCACCACGCGCGGCGAGTCAGCGGCGTCGAGGGCCGTCTTCTCGATTATCTGGTGGGCCATGCGGGAGATGGTGCGCCCCACATCGGCCGAGGACAGCAATTCGCGAACGGCGGGGTTCGCGGACGAGCTTTCGGGCGCAGGCAAACTACGACCTCCTTCTCCGCCTCTCTGGACGGATCGTTAAAGGATGTCTGACAACAACTGCGTAGAGCCTAGCAACGCTCTGCGAACCACGACCAGCAGGCTCGCAGAGCGTTCGGTCACACGGGCGTCGACCGGTCGATCACTGCTCGGCGTCGACCGATGCCTCACCGGACGCGTCGGTTTGCGTACGGCTCGAGACCGCCGCGGCCGCGGCGCGTACCTGCGGCGCGACGAGGACGATCTGACCCAGTACGCCGTTGACGAAGCCGGGCGAATCGTCAGTGGACAACTGCTTGGCCAGCTCGACGGCTTCGTCGACGGCCACGACCGGTGGAACATCGGTGGCGTGGAACAACTCCCACACCGCGACGCGCAGGATGGCCCTGTCCACTGCGGGCAGACGGGTGAGCGTCCAGTCCTTGAGGTGATCGGCGATCACGCCGTCGAGGCGATCGAGATTCTCGGCGACGCCCTCGACCAGGGTCGAGGTGTAGTCGCTGACGGGAGCGATGGTGTCGTCGCCGCGTGCGAGTTCGATTCGCTCGGTGGTGAGGTTCACCGGATCGACGTTGCGCGCCTCCGCCTCGAACAGAAAGTCCACCGCGCGCTTGCGGGCCTTGTGGCGCGCACCCAGCTTCTTCGCACCGGGGGCACCGTTCTGCGAGGCGGAGGAGGTCGACTTCTTCGATGACACGTTAGGAGTTCACACGCCCGAGGTAGTTTCCGTCACGCGAGTCGACCTTGAGCTTGTCGCCGGTGTTGATGAACAGCGGCACCGAGATCTCGGCTCCGGTCTCGAGGGTTGCCGGCTTGGTGCCACCGGTGGAGCGATCACCCTGCAGGCCGGGGTCGGTGTGCTTGACCTCGAGCTCGACGGTGACGGGAAGCTCGACGTACAGCGGAACGCCCTCGTGCATGGCGACCTGCACGCGCAGGTTCTCGAGCAGGAAGCGTGCGCCGTCACCGACGGTTGCCTCACCGATCGAGAGCTGGTCGTAGGTGTCGGCGTCCATGAACACGTAGTCGCTACCGTCGTGGTAGAGGTACGTCATGTCGCGACGGTCGACCGTTGCGGTCTCGACCTTCACACCGGCGTTGAACGTCTTGTCGACGACCTTGCCCGAGAGCACGTTCTTGAGCTTGGTCCGCACGAATGCGGGCCCCTTACCCGGCTTGACGTGCTGGAATTCGATGATCGACCACAGCTGGTTCTCCAAGTTGAGAACCAGTCCGTTCTTGAAATCGCTGGTGGAAGCCACTTGCTTCGCGTCTCCTCAATCGTTTGTGCGCGTGACGCGCCGTCGGTCACGTGCTTGGATTCGCTCCAGCCCGCGCGCTAGACGGACGTGAGTTCCTTGCTTGTCAGGGTGAGCAGTTCCGGACCCCCGTCGCGAACGACGAGTGTGTCCTCGATCCGAACGCCGCCGCGACCGGAGAAGTAGACACCCGGCTCGACGGTGACCGCTGCACCGCCCAGCAGTGTACCGGTGCTCGTCTTCGCGATTCCCGGCGCTTCGTGGATTTCCAGGCCGACGCCATGGCCGAGCCCGTGCAGGAAGTACTCCCCGTACCCCGCATCCTCGATCACCGAGCGCGACGCAGCGTCGACCGAGGCGGTGGTCACCCCTGGAGCCAGAGCGTCGCGACCGGCTGTCTGCGACCGCTGCACCAGCTCGTACAGATCGCGCTGCCACTGCGCGGGAGTCCCGATGACGAAGGTGCGAGTCATGTCCGAGTGGTAGCCGCCGACGAGTGCACCGAAGTCGAGCTTGACGAAGTCTCCGTCGGCCAGCACCGCATCGGTCGGCCGGTGATGCGGGACCGCCGAATTGGCTCCGGCAGCGACGATGGTCTCGAACGACACAGCATCGGCACCGTGATCGAGCATCGACGACTCCAGCTCGCGGGCGACCTCACGCTCGGTCCGGCCTGCACGGATCCCGCCCCCACCGATCAGGTCGGCCAGCGCGTCGTCGGCGGCGCGGCAGGCGTCCCTGAGCAATCCCACCTCGAACTCGTCCTTGACCATGCGCAACGACTCCACGACACCCGGTGCGCGCACCAACTCCACGGCACCGTCGAGCTCCGACCACGCTCGGTGTGCATCCACTGTCACCACGTGGCTCTCGAAGCCCACGCGACCGGTGTTGCCCGCGACCGACGATCGAAGCAGATGCACCGCCGACGCCCGGTCGATCTCGGCGCGCAGATCCGGGACCTGTTCGGCCACCTGAGTGACGTACCGACCGTCGGTGCAGATCACCGTCCGATCCTCGTCGCCGGCCGAATCGGCCGCCGAGACCAGCAACGCGGCATTCGAGCCGGTGAATCCGGTCAGGTATCGGACGTTGAGGAGATCGGTGATCAACATCGAATCGAGTCCGTCGGCGGCCAACAGTTCTCGTAGGGCACCACGACGGGCACCGAAATCGGCAGGCATGGTTTCGACATTACCGGGCGTGGCACACGCTCCGTTCGACTCGACCGGGTCATCGAACTTGTGGGCCCCGACACACAAAGTTCGACGTGCGGATATGCTGTGCCGCATGACTGGGTGGGCAGTGCGTGGCATAAGTATGGGATTGGTCAACGTCGTCGTTCGACTGCTGCTGGGGGCGGCAGTGTCGATGTGGCCGCTGAGCGGATCGGCACTGCGCTGGGTGGCCTACGCCCTCGTGCTGCTCGTCATCATCGTGTGGGCCGGCATCGACGGAATCCGCGACCGACGCAGGCACCCCGACCCCGACGACGGCGAGGACCTGACCATGGTCTGGATCAAAGCCGCAGTGGTCGGCGGGCTCCTCGGAGGTCTCCTGAGCTGGATAGTGGACTTCTTCGTCGACTTCAGCCTGGGGCAGAACGGTCTGGTCTTCGAGTTGACGTCCGGAGCCGCGTTCACCATTCTCACCATCTTCATCGCCGCGAGCATCGCGGTGTTCGCGGGAAGGCAGATCGTCAACCGCGAGGCCAAGAAGAAACTGGCCACGTCGGACGCCGAACGCGCGCACGACCGCCAGCTGGTCAACGCCGGTCAGGAGAATCGGTCGAGACAGGGCGAGGCAACGCAGTCCGAACCTCAGCGGTCCGAAACTCAGCGGTCCGAAACTCAGTGGGCCTCCGAGCACGGCGAAGCCGACACCGAGGTGTTCTCGGCGGTGGACTCAGACGGCAAGCCGCGTCTGGACAAGCGTGGACGTCACGGCAGCGCCGACGGTTCCTGACTCCCCCACATCGACCGACGGGCGGTGATCGACGCTTTCGCGTCGATCACCGCCCGTTCTTCGTCCGTACCCGAGTCGCCTCTCACGAGGTCACAACAGAATGGCCGACCCACCTGCGGCCGGGGCCTCACGACCGACCGCGGAGAATGCGGCGACGAGCAGTGCCGGGTCCGGCCCCTCGAGCCGTCCGGGCTTGGCGAGACCGTCCAGAACCACGAACCGCAACAGCCCGGCCCGGTTCTTCTTGTCCGTCTGCATGCCCTTGAGCAGATCCGAGAACGCGTGCTCGTCGTAGGTGACCGGCAAGCCGACCGATTCGAGAATCGAACGGTGGCGGTCGGCGGTCGCGTCGTCCAGGCGTCCGGCCAGGCGTCCGAGCTCGGCCGCGAACACCAGACCGACCGACACGGCGGCACCGTGACGCCAGCGGTACTGCTCCCGCCGCTCGATCGCGTGCGCGAGCGTGTGCCCGTAGTTAAGAATCTCGCGCAGGTTCGACTCGCGCAGATCCGCCGCCACGACCTTCGCCTTGACCTCGACGGAGCGCCTGATCAGCTCCGGCAGCACGTCGCCGGTCGGATCCAGCGCTGCGGCAGGATCCGCCTCGATGATGTCCAGGATCTTCGGGTCCGCGATGAACCCGGTCTTGATCACCTCGGCCAGGCCGGAGACGATCTCGTTCTTGGGGACGGTCTCGAGCGTCGCCAGATCGATCAACACGGCGGCCGGTTCGTGGAACGAGCCGACGAGGTTCTTGCCCGCATCGGTATTGATGCCGGTCTTGCCGCCCACGGCCGCGTCGACCATGGCCAGCAGCGTGGTCGGGACGTGGACGATACGAACTCCGCGCATCCAGGTCGCTGCAACGAAGCCGGCCAGGTCCGTTGCCGCGCCGCCGCCCAGACTGACGATGGCGTCGCTGCGGGTGAGACCGATTCGACCGAGAACCTCCCAGCAGAACCCCGCCACTGCCAGATCCTTGCCGTCCTCGGCATCCGGGATCTCGATGCGGTGAGCGTCGATTCCCTTGTCCGCCAACGCAGCTCGCACAGCCTCCGCGGTCTCGGCCAGCGGAGGTTGGTGGAAGATCGCCACGGTGGCCGTTCCGGCGAGCTCGTCGACGAGGTCCGTCAACAGACCTCGGCCGATGATCACCGGGTACGGGTTGGCTGTCTCGACCTGGACGCGCACGGGCTCTGTCATCGAATCACCTTCATCTACTGGGGGTTTCTCTCGTTCGCATCGCGCCCGGGAACAGGGGCGATCGCCGTCAGCTTCGCCACCAACTGGCCCACGACCCGAGCGGGGCTGCGACTGTCGGTGCGCATTCGCACCGTGGCCACCGAGCGATAGAGAGGTCGCCGATGACGCATCAGTTGCTGGTACTTCGCACGCGGGTCGGGGCCCGCGAGCAGCGGCCGAACCGTGTTCGCACCGGTTCGCCGAAGCCCCTCGGCCACACTGATCTCCAGGTACACCACGGTGTGCCCGGACAGTAGGGCGCGGGTCGCGGGCGAGAGCACGGCACCACCGCCGAGGGAGACGATCCCGTCGTGCGAGGCCAGAGCACCGGCGACTATCCGCTCCTCGATCTGCCGAAACGCCGGTTCGCCGTCGTGCGAGAAGATGTCGGCGATCGTGCGACCGGTGTCTCGCTCGATGGCCACGTCGGTGTCGAACAGGTCCAGGTCCAGCGCCTGTGCCAGCCGTCGACCGATCGTCGACTTCCCTGCTCCCGGCGGTCCGACGAGGACCGCGTACGGGGTCATCGTGGAGGTCGGGCGGCGGTGCCCTTCACGTAGTGGTCGACGTTGCTCGTCGTCTCCGCCAGCGAGTCCCCACCGAACTTCTCCAACGCTGCCTGCGCGACCACCAGGGCGACCATGGTCTCCGCGACGACGCCTGCAGCCGGAACAGCGCAGACGTCCGAGCGCTGATGAATGGCCACTGCCTCGTCACCGGTCGTCATGTCGACCGTTGCCAGCGCACGCGGAACCGTCGAGATGGGCTTCATCGCCGCCCGCACTCGCAGTGCCTCACCGTTGGTCATACCGCCCTCGATGCCGCCTGCGCGGTTGGTCGAGCGCAAGACACCGTCGGGCCCGGGCTTGATTTCGTCGTGGGCGACGCTTCCGCGTCGACGTGCGGTCTCGAAGCCGTCCCCGATCTCGACCCCCTTGATGGCCTGGATGCCCATCAGTGCTGCGGCCAGTCGGGCGTCGAGTTTGCGTTCTCCGGAGACGAACGATCCGAGGCCGACGGGTAGGCCGTGCACGACGACCTCGACGACGCCGCCGAGGGTGTCGCCGTCCTTCTTCGCGGCTTCGATCTCGGCGATCATCGACTCCTCGGCGGCCTTGTCGAAGGCGCGAACCGGGGAGGCGTCGATCGCGTCGAGGTCGGCACCTGCGGGCGGCGGTCCGACATAGGGGTCGGACGCACCGATTGAGATCACATGGGACACGACGTCGACGCCGAACGCCTGCTTCAGGAACAGACGGGCGACGGTGCCGATGGCGACCCGGGCGGCGGTCTCACGAGCGCTGGCGCGTTCGAGCACAGGACGAGCGTCGTCGAATCCGTACTTGAGCATTCCGGAGAAGTCGGCATGGCCGGGCCGCGGCCGGGTCAACGGAGAGTTGCGCGCAAGATCCGCGAGCACTGCGTCGTCGACGGGGTCGGCCGACATCACCTGCTCCCATTTGGGCCACTCGGTGTTGCCGACCTCGATCGCAACCGGCCCGCCCATGGTGCGTCCGTGTCGGACACCGCCGGTGAGGGTCACTTTGTCGGCCTCGAACTTCATGCGGGCACCGCGGCCGTAGCCGAGGCGACGGCGCGCGAGTTGAGACGCAATGTCGTCCGAGGTCACCTCTACTCCCGCGACCATTCCTTCGAGGATGGCGACGAGAGCGGGTCCGTGGGATTCTCCGGCAGTTATCCAGCGCAGCACTCGAACATCTTTTCACGCCAGGGACGCCGCGGATGCCAGCAGGGTGGCCGCGCACATGGACGGGCCGTGCGCGATGCGCGCGCGCCCGTGCCCGAACGCCGCGACGACCGACCCCACCACGGCAGTTACCACCGGTGCCGCCACTGCGGCGATCGCCCATCCTTCTCCGCCGCCCACGCCTGCGATCGAGCCGACCGACCAGGCGAGTTTGACGTCCCCCGCGCCGAACGCGGCGGGCGCGAGAAGGTGAACGACCAGATAGATCGCGAACAGCAGAGCGCCGCCGAGCACTGCGCTCGCCGAGCCGGTGACGACGAGCGCGATCGTCACCACGATCGCTCCGGGGACGGTCAGGATGTTCGGCAACCGGCGCTGCTGCAGGTCGACGGCGCTGAGGGCGGCGAACCACCACATCGTTATGCACAACGAGAACGCGTACTCGGAGCCGCCGAACCGCCACCAGACCCATCCGGTCCCGATCGCAGACAGCAGCGGCAGGAGCCGAGGATTCCATCGGACCAGGCAGCGGCGCATCGTCATCCCCGCGGCGGCGCCGACCACGACCGCGACACACAGACCCGTCATGATCGAAGGGTTGCATCGCGGTGGCGGCCGGCTGTGACGAAAGCCCAGGTGACAGATTGCCCTGTGTACAACTCACGGCCTGTGGACAACTCGCGGCCCGTGGACTATCGGCGGACGAAGCTCACCGCACGGTGGCCAGCGCGTCCCGCATGATCGCTCGTGGTGCCGGCTTGCCGGTGAATTGCTCCACCTGCCCGTAGGCCTGATTGAGCAGCATCGACAATCCGCTGATGACGGTTCCACCGGCCGCCTCCACGGCAGCTGCCAGGGGCGTCGGCCACGGATCGTAGATGGCGTCGAGTACCAGCGACGCATGGGCGAGATCCGACGCGATGTCGGCCGCTCCGGCCGCCGGAACGGTGCTCACCAGTACCGCCGAGGCCGCTGCGACAGTGGCGAGACGAGGGTCTGTCATGTTCACGAACTCCGCGCGCATTCCCGCGGCGACGGCGCAGTCCAGTGTGTCCCGGGCGCGCTCGGCCGACCGCGCGACCACGGTGACCGCAGCCGCTCCGAGCCCGGCCAGCGCCACGATCGCCGGCCTCGACGTTCCCCCGGCACCGACCACCGTCACGGTGCCACCGGACAGGTCCTCGACTCCGGCGTCGCGCAGTGCACCCACGATTCCGTCGACGTCCGTGCAGTCGGCGCGCCAGCCCGACGCGGTCCGCACCAGGGTGTTCGCCGAGCCGGCCAGAACTGCCCGCGCGGTGCGTTCGGTCGCGTACTCCAGAGCAGCAACCTTGCCCGGCATGGTGACCGACACGCCGACCCATTCGGGGCCGAAACCGTCGAGCAGGCCGGGCAACTGCTCACCGGTGCAGTCGATGCGCTCGTAGGTCCAGTCGGTGAGGCCGAGCGCGCGGTACGCAGCGCAGTGCAGCACGGGCGACTTCGAGTGTTCGACGGGGCTTCCCAGCACCGCGGCGCGCACGTCAGCGGCCGCTGTCGAGGAATCCACCCTCGACCTTGGTGATGTTGGCCAGGTGTTCCTCGTAGCTGCGGGTGAACAGGGTTTCGCCCGCCTGGTTGATGGTCACGAAGTACAACCAGTCACCGTCGGCGGGCATCTCGACCGCCTGCACCGCACCGATACTCGGCGAGGAGATCGGGGTTGCCGGTAGCCCTTCGCTGGCATAGGTGTTCCACGGGGTGACTCGGGCGCGGTCGGCGTCGGTGGTGGCCACCTCGGTCGTGTCGAGCGAGTAGTTGACCGTCGAGTCGAACTCGAGCTTCTGCGGTACGGCGAGGCGATTGAGAATCACCCGGGCCACTTTGCTGAAGTCCTGGGGCAGGGACTCACGTTCGACGAGCGACGCAGCGACGAGGGTGTCGTACGGAGTCAGCCCGGAGTTGGCGCCCGCGGTGAGAATTCCGGTGTCCTCGTAGCGGGTGGCACTCTCGGACACCAACTGCTCGAGGATGTCGGTCGGAGCCGCGCTGGGATCGAAGTCCCAGGTACCCGCGGCGATCAGGCCCTCGAGCTGCCGATCGCGGTCCGGGACTCCTTCGACGCGATCGGTGGCCCAGTCGGGCACGCCCAGGGCAGCCGGGTCGTCCACAGCTCCGGCTGCGTTGAGGTCGTCGTAGCTCACGCAGGTCGGGGTTCCACTGCCGGTTCGGTCCACGCAGCTGGCCTCGGAGATCAGGGTGTAGATGCCCTTCTTGACCGCACCGGTGTTCACGTCGCGGGCGTCGTGCAACTGGCGGCCCTCGGAGATCACCATGTTGCCCACTCGGGACGCGGGGTCGACCAGTTCGGAGACGGCCTGCGAGGCAGGCACGTTGCTGGCGAGCAGATAGAAGCCGGGTTGAACCGAGGTGATGGCGTTGTTCGACAGCGCTGCTTCGAGGAACGCCCCCGAGCTGGCCACGACACCTTTGTCCGCTGCCTGGGTACCGATCTGTTGCGCGGTGTCGTTCGGATGAACCTGAATCACCACGCCGTCCCCCGGTGAGCCTGCGGCGAAGTCCGCGTTCGGTGTCGTGCGATTGCCGAACTTGTTCACCGCGAAATATCCTCCGCCTGCCACTGCCACGATCAACACGAGCCCGAGCACCGCAGCCACCATGCGGCCGCGACGCTTGCGGCTGGACGCGGCTCGGTCCTTGCGGCTCGCAGCACGGCTGCGTCCGACCTCCTGGGGCACCGCTGGGCGCTCGGCCTCGCGATCGGGCTCGCGATCGCCGTGACGAGAGGCCCGTGGGTGCGGCTCCTGCCGCTGCGGATGGCCGTGCAGGCTGCGGTGGAACTCGCTGCCCTCGTCCACCGAATAGCCGATCGGGTCGGTGTGCGCCTCGTCCGCGCGCGGGTCTCGGCGGTCCCGATCGGGCCCTTGGTAGTTCACTCGTCGACCTCCGTCGATCCTGAATTCGTCGCTGCACGATCCGATACGGCGCGGCGCTCGTCGAGCCACCCCTGCAGTATCGCCACCGCCGCAGCCTGATCGATCACCGATCGTTGGTTCTTGGCTCGCACTCCACTGTCCCGTAACGCACGCGATGCGCTCACGGTAGTCAGTCGCTCGTCGGCCATCCGAATCGGAACATGACCCAACCGCCGGTACAGGGAACGGCCGAATCTCTCGGCTGCCTCGACGGCGCTGCCGCGTTCTCCGCGCAGCGTCCGCGGAAGCCCGATCACGATCTCGACTGCCTCGTACTCGGCGACGATCTCCGCCACTCGCACCACATCCGGCGCGTCGGGACCCTTGATCTTCGAGCGCGGCACGGTCTCGACCGGCGTGGCCAGCACACCGTCCGGATCGCTCGCGGCGATGCCGATGCGGACGCTGCCGACGTCGATGCCGATACGACGGCCACGTCCGGGATCGTCGGCACCGGGCCGATCGGGGCCACGCCCCTGAGTCACCACGATCGTCAGTGGGTCGTGAGTTCGGTCAGTCGAGCCCGCGCGGCGTCGATACCGGCGTCGATTCCGGCGACGTCCGATCCCGATCCCTGGGCCAACTCGGGCTTGCCGCCGCCTCGGCCACCGATGCTCGGACCGAAGGCCGCCACCAGATCGCCTGCCGCGACGCCTGCATCCTGAGCTGCCTTGTTGGCCGAGACCACGAACGGGACCTTGCCGCTGACGGTGCCGAACAGCACCACCACGGCCGGATCGGTGCCCAGCCGTCCTCGGATGTCGGTCACCAGGGTGCGCAGATCGTTACCGCCGACACCCTCCGGTGCTCGGGCAACCACCGCTCGCACGTCACCGAATCGCTCGGCCTTGCCGACGAACTCACCTGCCGAGGCCAGCACAGCGGCGGCCTTGACGGCGTCGAGTTCCTTCTCCGCCACCCGCAGTCGCTCGACCAAGGTCTCGATGCGCGCCGGGACCTCCTCGGACGGAACCTTCAGCGAGGAGGCGATGCCGGCCAGCAGCGCGCGTTCCTTGGCGAGGTAGCGGTAGGAGTCGAGGCCGACGAATGCTTCGACTCGGCGCACTCCGGAGCCGACGGACGATTCACCGAGAATGGTGACCGGTCCGATCTGCGACGAGTGCTGCACGTGCGTACCACCGCACAGTTCCATCGAGAACGGTCCACCGATCTCGACCACCCGCACTTCGTCGCCGTAGTTCTCGCCGAACAGGGCCATCGCGCCCATCTTCTTGGCGCTGTCGAGGTCGGTGACCAGGGTGTTGACCGCGAAGTCCGAGCCAACCGCGTCGTTGGCGACGTTCTCGATGTCGTCGCGCTGCGCCTCCGAGAGCGCGCCCTGCCACGAGAAATCGAATCGAAGGTAGCCGGGCTTGTTCAACGAACCCGCCTGCGTCGCGTTCGGACCGAGGACCTGTCGCAGGGCCGCGTGCACCATGTGGGTACCGGAGTGGCCCTGCGTCGCACCCTTGCGCCAGGCGTGATCGACGTCGACGTGGACGGTGTCGCCCTCGGTGATCTGCCCCGACTCGACCACGGACTTGTGAGTCCAGAGCTTCTTGGCGATCTTCTGCACGTCGTCGACCTTGACCGAGAGCCCGGGCGCGGTGATGGTGCCGATGTCGGCGATCTGGCCACCGGACTCGGCGTAGAGAGGGCTGCGGTCGAGAATGATCTCGATCCGCTCTCCCGCAACCGCGGTCGGAACCCGGACGCCGTTGGAGATCAGGGCCAACACCGTTGCGTCGGAACCGAGTTCGTCGAATCCGGTGAACTCGGTCGGCGAACCGTCGACGAAGTCCTTGTAGACCGTCAGGTCGGCGTGTGCGTGCTTACGGGCGCGAGCGTCGTCCTTGGCCCGGTTGCGCTGCTCGGACATCAGCGACCGGAATCCGTCCTCGTCGACGGACAACCCCGCCTCGGCGGCCATTTCGAGCGTCAGATCGATCGGGAACCCGTAGGTGTCGTGCAGTGCGAACGCTTCTGCGCCGCCGATCTTCTTCGCACCCGACGCCTTGACTGCCTCGGCGGCACCCTCGAACAGCCGTGAACCCGAGGTGAGGGTCTTGAGAAACGCGGTCTCCTCCCCCACAGCGACGGTGAGAATTCGATCGAAGTCGGTGACGAGGTTCGGGTAGGACTCGGCCATCGTGTCGCGCACGACGGTGATGAACTGCGCCATCGTCTCGTCGGGTGCTCCGAGCAGCCGTGCCGATCGCACGATGCGGCGCAGCAACCGGCGCAGCACGTAGCCGCGGCCGTCGTTGCCGGGGTTGACGCCGTCCGAGATGAGCAGCGCGGCGGTGCGCGCGTGATCGGCGATGACGCGGAAGCGGACGTCGTCCTCGTGATTCGCACCGTAGGCGCGTCCCGAGAGCTCCTCGGCCTTGGCGATGACCGGTCGGACGAGGTCGGTCTCGTAGACGTTGTCCACGCCCTGCAGTAGGAATGCGACGCGCTCGACGCCCATGCCGGTGTCGATGTTCTGCTTAGGCAGCGGACCGAGAATTTCGAAATCGTCCTTGCTGATCCCCTTGCCGCGTTCGTTCTGCATGAACACGAGGTTCCAGATCTCGATGTACCGGTCCTCGTCGGCCTCGGGACCACCCTCGGCACCGAACTCGGGTCCGCGGTCGTAGTAGATCTCCGAGCACGGGCCACAGGGCCCGGGAATGCCCATGGACCAGTAGTTGTCGGCCATTCCGCGACGTTGAATTCGTTCGTCGGGCAGGCCTGCGATCTCCTTCCAGAGCTCGATGGCCTCGTCGTCGTCGAGATACGCAGTGGCCCAGATCCGCTCGGGGTCGAACCCGTACCCGCCGTCCTCGACACTGTCGGTCAACAGCGACCAGGCATGCCGAATGGCGTCGCGCTTGAAGTAGTCGCCGAACGAGAAGTTGCCTGCCATCTGGAAGAACGTGTTGTGGCGGGTGGTGATACCGACGTTCTCGATGTCGAGGGTGCGCACGCACTTCTGAACGCTCGTCGCCGTCTTGTACGGCGGCGTCTGCTGACCGAGGAAGAACGGGACGAAGGGGACCATGCCCGCATTGACGAACAGCAGATTCGGGTCGTCGAGGATCAACGACGCACTGGGTACTTCGGTGTGTCCCGCCTTCACGAAATGGTCGAGGAAACGCCTGCGGATCTCATGGGTCTGCACTGATACAGGTTAGCGTCCGAGGCCGTGTACCGACTCGAGGGCCTATCGGCCTCGGATGATGCGTCGCAGTTTCCCCACTCTGGTCGCGATTTCTCGCTCGGCACCGTGTTCGGTGGGCTCGTAGTAGTTCACGCCCACCAGCTCGTCCGGTGGGTACTGCTGCCCCAGCACGCCGCCGGGACTGCTGTGCGGGTACCGGTATCCGACGGCGTTTCCCAATCCTTGCGCTCCCTTGTAGTGGCCGTCGCGTAGATGCGGCGGCACCGATCCCGACTTGCCCGCCGCCACGTCGGCCATCGCCGCACCGAGTGCGCCGATCACCGCCCCGGACTTGGGCGCGGTCGCCAGGTGGATCGTGGCCTGCGCCAGAGCCAACCGCGCCTCGGGCATCCCGATCATCTGCACCGCGCTGGCAGCGGCCGTCGCGGTCTGCAAGGCGGTGGGATCGGCCATCCCGATGTCCTCGCTTGCGTGCACCACCAGACGCCGCGCGATGAACCGCGCGTCCTCGCCTGCCGTGATCATCCGAGCCAGATAGTGCAGGGCGGCGTCGACGTCGGACCCTCTGATCGACTTGATGAACGCACTGATGACGTCGTAATGCTGGTCCCCGTCGCGGTCGTATCGCACGGCGGCCTTGTCGACACTGGCTTCGACCGTCGCGAGGTCCAGCGTTCCGTCGGTCGCGGCACCCGCTGCCGCCTCGAGAGCCGTCAGCGCTCGGCGGGCGTCGCCGGCCGCGAGACGCACCAGGTGATCCATGGCGTCCTCGGCGATGGTCACCGCGCCGTCCAATCCGCGCGGATCGTTGGCGGCACGAGTGAGCAACAACTCGATGTCCTCGGATCCCAGCGGTTGCAACTGCAGCACCAACGACCTGGACAGCAGCGGAGACACCACCGAGAACGACGGGTTCTCGGTGGTCGCAGCCACCAACAGCACGATCCGATTCTCGACGGCGGCGAGCAGTGCATCCTGCTGCGTCTTGGAGAACCGGTGCACCTCGTCGATGAACAGCACGGTCTGCTCACCCGAGAGGAGTCGGCGTCGCGCCAATTCGATGACGTTACGCACTTCCTTGACTCCGGCCGACAGGGCCGACAGCGCCTCGAACTTGCGTCCGGTCGCCCCAGAGATCAGCGACGCCAGCGTCGTCTTGCCGGTTCCCGGTGGACCGTAGAGCATCACCGAGGACGCACCGGAGCCCTCGACGAGCCGCCGCAGCGGTGCGCCGGGAGCCAACAGATGAGACTGCCCCACCACCTCGTCGAGGGTCGTCGGCCGCATTCGCACCGCCAGCGGGGCGTCGGGCCTGACATAGGCGGACGTCGGACGGGATTCGGCGATCGTCGCCTCCGGTGCCGCAGGACTGTCGAAGAGTCCGTCCTCGCCGAACTCGTCGCTCCCCGAGATGTCCCCGCCCGAGATGTCACTTCCGAAACCGCTGCTCACCGGTCGAACGCTACCGATCCGACCGCCGCGAGCGCGAACGACGTCTTTCTCAGCGCTCCCACTTCGTCCGCAGAGCGGTTCCGACCGACGTCGCGTACTCCGCGATGCCTGTTTCGCCGACGCGCGCCGCACTGTCCGCCAGCACCGCCCACCGCGAGATCAGTGCCTGCGACCGCGGAACCGACAGGTGGTGCGCCCGCGCGGCTGCGATGCGAGTGTGGTCGTCGGGCAGGAACCAGTAGGTGCTCAGCCACACCCAGATCAGACGCGCGTCGAGGATCTTGCTCGCCAGGGCGGTGTCGTCGGCCAACGCAGGCCAGATGCCCACCACTTCCGCGCGCCAGGCGTCGATCATCGCCTGCTCGCGATCGTGCGAGAGCTCGAAGCTGCACAGGCAACCGGGGAACGACGCCAACGCGTAGGTGATGTCGAGGGTGGCGTCACGGAATCCGCCCCACTCGTAATCGAGGAATCGCACGCCTTCGTCGTTGACGATGATGTTGTCGGGGCACAGGTCGGACGGGCTGAAGGCACGGAAGGCTCCGTGCGCGAACAGCCGTCCGCTGCGAGAGACGCGATCGAGAATCGCATCGGGGGTGGCTCCGACGCCCAGGAGATCGGTCAGCATCCCTGGAACGTCGGCGAGCGCGCCCGGTATCTGGGCGGAGATCCCGTCGGTGGAATCCGGTTGCCCCACCCGACGCAACAGAGCGGCGAAGTCGTCCTCGCGGCCGACGGTGGCGGCATGCATGCGGCCGAGGGCCTGGGCCATGGCCATCAGAGAATTGGTCACCGCGGCTTCGTCGGAATTACGCAGCAGAGTGGTGATGGGACTGGCGTCGCCGAGATCGCTGAGCACCAGCAGCCGCGCATCGAGATCGTAGGCGTGCAGCTCGGGTCCTGGCCTGCTGTCCGTGGCCAGGGCGTTGGCGAACTGGTACGAGGCCGCCTCGCGCAGGAACGCACTCGAGCTGGAGATGTCGGCGAGCTCGGCGGGCTGTCCGGATTCGGCGGGCAGGTCGCGGACCTGCTTGATCACCAGGGTGCGGGGAAGTTGAAACGGGTTCTCGGAGACTCGGACTCGCAACACGATCGCTTGGCCGCTACCCCCCAGGTTCACCGGGTCGATCAACGTCACCGGAGCTCCGGTGCGTTTGGTGAGGAGTCGCTGAGCTGCTGCTACTACCTCTGATACAGGGTCTGCCAGTGTTGCGGTCATCGATGTCCAAGCTACCCGTTCGGTGCGTTCTGCTGTGCTGTGTCGACGACTACGAATGAGACACGATTGTCCGTTTTGCGGCATTTTTCGTTCTGCATCCCCAGATTCGACCAGGTGGTCGGTTACCCCCGAGCCATCAGATTATGCCGGGTTCGCTACAGCGGTGCAACGTCCACCGACACGGCGATGGTGCTCTCCTCCGCCTCGGTGTAGATCACCCCGCGCAGTGGAGGTACATCGGCGTAGTCGCGTCCCCACGCCACGGTCGCGTACCGCTCGTCCACCAATTGATCGTTGGTGGGATCGAAGGCCAGCCAACGATCGTTCGGCATCCACACCGCAGCCCACGCATGGGTCGCGTCGACACCGATCATCCGCTCCTTGCCGGGCGGAGGTTCGGTGGCGAGATAACCCGACACGTACCTCGCCGCGAGACCCTGGGACCGCAAGCACGCGATCGCGAGACGAGCGAAGTCCTGACACACTCCCGATCGCGCGGCGAGCACGTCGACCACGGTGGTCGAGACCGTCGTCGAGCCCGAGAGATAGCGAAAATCGGTGAAGATCCGATGCGTCAGATCGACCACGACGTCCGCCAGAGGACGACCCGGCCAGAAGCTGGGTGCGGCGTAAGCGCGTACCTCGTCGGTGATCTCCGGGGTCGGCAGATCCAGAGCGAACTCCACAGCCGACGCGCGAGCCGGATCGGCAGGCACGTTCGCACCGAACAGCGCCATCCGAGCTGACTCCCACGACGCCGTCGCCGGCCACGACGTGGTTTCGTCCGCCG
Source organism: Rhodococcus sp. 15-725-2-2b (assembly GCF_002259075.1). Classification (NCBI taxonomy): domain Bacteria; kingdom Bacillati; phylum Actinomycetota; class Actinomycetes; order Mycobacteriales; family Nocardiaceae; genus Rhodococcus; species Rhodococcus sp. 15-725-2-2b. The sequence goes on from NZ_NPFL01000019.1 coordinate 346,263, forward strand.
GGCGCGGATACACCTCCACGAGAGAATCCGCCGTCACCACCAGTTTCTCGTGGTCCTGGGTGACGTGGAAGTACACATCCTCGTTGCCGTAGACGTCGACACCGAAGGATTGATCGGTCGGTGCCGGCTCCACCGTGACCGACTTCTCCACGCAGTGCTGCCCGTCCATGTCGCGCGGAGCCAGGAATCCACGGCCGTAGGACGAGGTCACGCGGTCGGAGTACGTGTAGGTGGTGATGTGCTTGATTCGATACCGACGACTCATCACCGCACCCCGTTCGCAGATCGGATGTTCGAGCTGCCCCACAGCGGCTGCGTGCCGCCGGGCAACGACATGTGCGTGGCGAGGACGACGCGAGACAACTCCTCGAGTGAGTCGTGGATCCCGTCCACCAGTTCGAGCAACTCCACCCGGCGACCGTTCGCGTCGACCGACTCCAGATCGCCCGGGTCGACCCGTCGCAATCGCACCCGCATCTGCTCGACGAGCTGCTCGGGCCGTGACGTGCCCGAGGCATCGGGCAACGAACCCAGATCGTCCCGAAGCCGGTCGAGCTGGTAGACCAGCGCTCGCGGGTTGCCTTCGTCGAACAGCAACAGCTGCGCGACGGCCGCCGGACGCGCGCGCCCACTGTTGCGTCTGCGGTAGATCACCGAGGACTCGGCGGCGGACAACACCGAATCGATGACCGCCTGTTCCGTGGACGGAGTGAGAGCGTGACTCAGGGTGGCCGAGAGCAGCGCAGTCAGCTGCAGACCACGCTCGATCCGCTTACCGGCGTCCATCAGGTACCAGCCCGCGTCTCGCACCATCGATTCCGACGCCAGGCCGGACAGTGCGAGCAAACCACGCAGCACACTCGACTGCGACGACGCCAGTTGCGCGCCGTTGTGAACCGGCGACTCGGTCAGCTCCTCCAGCGCGGTGTCGATGCGGTTCAGAACCGCCCAGGTGTCGTTCGAGAGCTGGTCGCGTACCGCGCGCGCCGCTTGCTGCATCCGGTCCACCGATTGCGCCAGCGAACCCATACGGCCCGTCGACAGCATCAGCGAACGCATTTCCACGGTCGCGTCGACGTGGTTCTTCTCGTCGAGGAACCCCGGCGAGGTACGCGAGACCTTCGTGACCGCTTCGAGCAGGATCGGCAGACTGTCGCTGCCCTCGAGCCACGGCATCGAGCGGTAGTCCTGATTGCGTTCGCGCGCAGCGATCAGCAAGCGAGTCATGTCCTCGGCACGTTCGCTGTAGCGCCCGAACCAGAACAGATCACCGAGCACACGCGGAGAGCTGACGACATCGACGTTGGACGCGGCGTACTGCGGCAACTCCTCCACCGTGGCGGGAGGGGTGTGCGGGGCGGAGTCCGCCGGGGTGACCCGTTCCACCGACTTGACCCACACGTCCTTCGACGCCACCGTGATGAGCGGATCGGTGACCGGCGCGGTGAGCACCACCTGCCCCAGGCCGCCGCGCATCGGTGTGTACCCACCCCGTTGCGCAACCGTGAACAGCCGCATCCCCACCTGCGCAGGGGCTACCGCCAACTGCGACCCCGACTCGCCGTCGATCGACGAACCGACCGGAGCCAGCGAGAACTCGGGGACTTCCTGCCCGGTCCACTTCCACGGCTCGGCCACGATTCGATCCCACAGCTCCCTGGCTGCGACGTCGGTGAGATCGTGCCCCACCACCGTGCGACGCGAGGTGGTCGACCGCAGTACCAGCGAACGCAGCCGGCTGCCGATGTGCGAGAGCTGATTCGGGTCACCGCCCCAGTAGGTCCGAACCGAACCGAGAATCAGATCCTCGTCCAGCAGCGCACGGCTCAACGCCGGAAGCAGCGGAAGCAGAGCCGGGTTCTCGAGCACACCGCTACCGAGGGTGTTCACCACGCTCACGGCCCCGCGGCGTAACACCTCGACCAGACCGACGACACCCAGGTGCGAATCCGGTCGTAGATCGAGTGGGTCCGCGAACTCGGCGTCGACTCGGCGCAGCACCACATCCACCCGGCGCAACTTGCCGAGCGACCGCATCCACAGACAACCGTCACGGACCACGAGGTCGGCATTCTCCACCAGCGGAAAACCGAGAACCGTTGCGAGATAAGCCTGATCGAATGCCGTCTCGGAGTGCGAACCAGGACTGAGCACCACCACGACCGGATTTTCGGCCGACGCGGGCGCAGCATCGCGAAGCGCCAGGCGCACCGCGCGTGCGAACGTCGAGAGCGGCCTCGGATTGCTCGCCTGGAACAACTCGGGCATCGCGCGAGACATCACCCGTCGATCGGCGAGCGCGTACCCCACTCCCGACGGTGCCTGCGTGCGGTCGGCGACGACTCGGAACTCACCGTCCGAACCTCGGGCGACATCGGCGGCATGCATGAACAGCTGATGCGGCCCCGGAATGGTGATCGCGTGCGCAGTGCGCAGATAACCCGGATTACCGAAGACCAACTCCGGCGGAATCAACCCCCGACGAACGGTTTCCTGGGCCCCGTAGATATCGGTGAGCACGGCGTCGAGCAGCATCGACCGCTGAACCAAACCGGCTTCCAGACGATCCCACTCATCGGCCGCGACCACCAACGGAACACTGTCCAACCCCCACCGAACAGCACTGGGCAATGCCTCGCTGCCACCCGACGGCGGAATGGGGTTGTACGTGATGCCATGGTCGTCGACCAGACGGCTCACCCGCGACTGCAACGTCTGCATGGCACCGGAGCCGGCCTCACGCATACCGTCGACCAACTCCGCCCAATGCGGACGAACGGCGTCGTCGGCGTCGAGCAACTCGTCGAACCGATCGACGCGACCGCTCACGGCCTCGCGCCGACCGCGATACGCGAGCCACGGCGACCCGGCACCACTCGAAACACCGTCGTTCCCGCCGGCTCCACTCGAGACATCGTCGTTTCTGCCGGCTCCACTCGAGACATCGTCGTTTCTGCCGGCTCCACTCGAGACATCGTCGTTTCTGCCGGCTCCACTCAGGGTGGTATCCACGGGCACCATCGAGCCGTTGTTCCTTCCGTCGGTCGATCACACTCCGCCGCCGGGCGGTTCCGCTTGCTGCGGACCCACCCGATACGCGTCGGACCGAGATCGCTACCGGTCGACTCGTTCTCCTGTGCAGTCGCGTCTCAGGACGTGATGACTCCGGTCCGGCGCAGGTCGAGCATGCCGGGCGCGGACACATCGATCGCTTGGCGAGCGTGCATCTCGAGCAATCTTGCTACGTCCACCTTCCCCGAGGTGAACCCGCCCTCCTCGAAGCGGCCGTTGCGGCGAGCCTCGGCTTCGACCGAGTTGACGGGAGGCCCCTCGTACGAGCGCCCGCCCGGATGCACGACGTGGTACGAGCATCCACCGACTGCGCGTCCGGTCTGCATTTCCACCAGGTCGAAACGCAGTGGACTCTGCACCTCGATCGTCGGGTGCAGAGCGCTCGGCGGCTGCCAGGCGCGGTAGCGCACACCGGCGACCTGAACGTCCTGACGCTCGGTGCGCACCATCGGTACCGGCACCCCGTTGCACGTCACCATGTATCGGCCCGCGTCGGCTCCGGCGACCCGAACCTGGATCCGCTCCACCGAGGAGTCCACGTACCGCGCGGTGCCGGAGGACGTCGACTCCTCGCCAAGGGTGTTCCAGGGCTCGATCGCGCCACGTAGTTCGATCTCGGCATCGCCGACCACGGTGGTGCCGATCCGCGGGAATCGGAATTCGGTGAACGGATCGAGCCAGCTGGTGTCGAAGTCGATACCGTGCTCACGGAGGTCCTCGGCCACGCGGCCGATGTCGCTGATCACGAAGTGCGGAAGCATGTATCGGCCGTGCAGATTGGCACCGTGCCGGATCAGCGGAGCTTCGAGCGGGGTGTCCCAGAATCGCGAGACCATCGATCGCACGAGAAGTGACTGCACCATCGCCATCTGATGGTGCGGCGGCATCTCGAACCCGCGCAGTTCGAGCAATCCGAGTCGGCCGCGGGTGGAGTCGGGGCTGTAGAGCTTGTCGATGCAGAACTCGGCGCGGTGCGTGTTGCCGGTGATGTCGGTGAGCAGGTGCCGCAGTGCTCGGTCGACCACCCAGGGTGAGGCCGATCGATCGGCCCCGGTCAGTCGCTTGATCTCGCTGAATGCGACCTCGAGCTCGTAGAGCGATTCCTCTCGACCCTCGTCGGCACGAGGTGCCTGCGAGGTGGTGCCGATGAAGCGGCCCGAGAACAGGTACGACAGCGACGGGTGCCGCTGCCAGTGAGTGAGCAGCGACACCAACAGATCCGGTCGACGCAGAACGGGTGAATCGACCGGCGTCACGCCGCCGAGAGTGATGTGGTTGCCGCCGCCGGTTCCGCGGGTGGTGCCGTCGTTGTCGAATCCTTCGGTGCTCAACCGGGACTGGCGAGCCTCGAGGTAGAGACGCTCCATCAGTTCGTTCTGTTCGGCCCACGAGGAGGTCGGTTGCACGTTGACCTCGATCACACCGGGATCCGGTGTGACAGTGAGGGTTTGGATACGCGGATCCGACGGCGGGCCGTAGCCCTCGATCACGACGGGGGTGTCGATGGTCGACGCCGCCTGCTCGACGCGTGAGACGAGGTCGACGAAATCGTCCAACCGATCCATCGGCGGCATGAACACGTGCAGGATGCCGTCACGGACCTCGGCGACCAGAGCGGTGACGGCGGTGCCGCCGACCCTGGACGTCTCGTCGACCAACTGCGCGTACCGCGACTCGGCCGGGTTCACCGCGCGCGGCGGCTGCTGCGTGAGCTGCGGTGTCGGCAGATCCGGCTTGGGGGCGGTGGGGTCGGCCGGGTTCTCGACCGGTCCCCAGTCCCAGGAGATCGCTCGCAGGGGCAGCCGCAAGCCCGCAGGAGAATCGCCTTCCAACAACACGATTCGGCCACGGCGCAACTTCCAGTCCGAGCTCTCCCAGCCGGACCCGTCCTCGGTGCGCGAGATGGGCAGCACGAATGCCGCCGGCTCGTCGGTGCTGGCATCGAGCCGTTCGAGCAGTCGCTTCCTGGCGTCCGCGGAATCGGCTCCCGGTTCGAGGTCGTCGTCGTCGGCGGGCGGGTCACCGTAGGGCTGACGAACCAGGTCCAACAGTTTCACCAGCGGGTCCTCGTAGGCGGGACGCGCTTGTGAGGCAGGCAGTCCGAGAGCCTTGACCAACTCGTCGATCAATTCCTGCGACGCCGAGTTGTCCACCGGTTCCGGGCGCAGATCCTCTGCCAACCAGGGATCGGCGATCAGGTCGGAGTCGTGCCACAGGGCTTGACCGTCGGTGCGCCAGAACAATCCCACCTGCCACCGTGGCAGCGGCTCACCCGGGTACCACTTGCCCTGACTGCGTTGCACCAGGCCGTCCGGTGCATAGATGGTGCGAAGCCGTTCGGCGAGCACACTTGCCAGCTTGCGCTTGTGTGGGCCATCGGCCGTGGTGTTCCACTCGGGCGCTTCCTGATTCTCGATCGCGACGAATGTGGGCTCCCCGCCGACGGTCAGTCGAATGTCCTGATCGAGCATCCGCTTGTCGATCTTCTCGGCTGTCGCCTTGATCGACTCCCACTGTTCGGCGGTGTAGGGCAACGTCGTTCGCGGATCCTCGTGGACGCGTACGACGGTGTTGGAGAAGTCGAGTTCGGCCTTGCACTTGCTCGTGGCACCGGAGATCGCGGCGGCAGTCGACGGGTGTGGCGTCGCCGACAGTGGAATGTGACCTTCGCCGGCGAACAGGCCGGAGGTCGGATCCATCCCGACCCAGCCCGCACCGGGAAGATAGACCTCGGTCCACGCGTGCAGATCGGTGAAGTCCTCCACCGGCCCGGACGGGCCGTCCAAAGACTTGACGTCGGAGGACAACTGAACCAGGTAACCCGAGACGAAGCGCGCGGCCAGACCCATCTGACGCAGGACCGACACCAGCAACCACGCCGAGTCGCGGCACGACCCGACGGCGGACGTCAGGGTCAGATCCGGGGTCTGCACTCCCGGTTCCATCCGCACCGAGTACCCGACGTCCCCCATCACGGCTTGGTTTGCCATCACGAGAAAATCGATGGTGCGCAACGACTCTCCGCGTTCGACGACGGCTGCCTGTAGCTTCTCCACCCATGCCGAGACCACCGGGCCCGGTCCTGATCCCGCCTTGCCCTCGTCCACCGGGCGCAGGTACGGCTCGAGGTCGGGAAGGTCGTGCTCCTCGTACGCGAACCCGAAGTGCTCGGCCCATTCCTCGACGAAGAAGTCGAGGGGGTTGATCGACGCCATGTCCGCGACGAGTCCGACGGTGATCGACAGGTGGTCGGTTCGCTCGGGGAAGACCACCCGAGCGAGGAAGTTTCCGAACACGTCCTGCTGCCAGTTGACGAAATGCTCCGCCGGTTCGATCTTCAGCGAGTACGCCTCGATGGGAGTACGCGAATGCGGTGCCGGTCGCAGCCGAATCTCGTGCGGAAAGATCTTGACGGTGCGGTCGAATTTGTAGCTGGTGCGGTGTTCGAGTGCAACCTTGATGCCCACGGCGAGCCCCTCGTGATAGTCCCGGTATGGGTAGAACACCCAACCCTAGTAGGACCGGGCCCGGTGCGCTCGGCGAGAAATCGTGTCCGAAATGTGCCGACCGGGCAGGCGCGTAGTCCTTGACACCCCCTTCGTGGTGCGGTTCGCTCAGCGAGAATCGAGTACTCGTTCGACGCACGTCACAGTTTGCAATCAAAGGGAATCTCGTGAGCGACAATCCATCCGACGGACCGCACTACGGCTCCGATCCGAACCGACCCCAGTACCCCACGAATCCAGCGTCCGGCTACCCGCCACCCGGCAACTACCCGCCCCCGGGCAACTATCCACCGCCGCCGGTCGGCGGCAACGCGGCCTTCGGCATGGGTTCCCCGCTGCCCGGCGGCGCGCAGCCCGGCAGCCTCGGAGCACGGTTCGCCGCCCGCTTCCTGGATGGGCTCGTTCTCGCGGTCGTCCAGTTCATCCTGTACGTGATTCTCCCGAGCGGGTTCTTCGGAACTGTGCTGCTGAGCCTCGCGTCCGCACTCCTCGGCTTCGCGTACTTCACGCTGCTCGAGTCCTCGCGCGGCCGGACCCTGGGCAAGCAGCTCCTCGGTCTGCGAACCCTCGGCGCATCGGGCGGACTGCCCACCCAGGCCGAAGCGGCCAAGCGCAACGCCTTCCTGCTGCTGAACGTGGTACCGGTGCTCGGCACCTTCCTGGTGATCGTGGCGTACATCGTCATTGCGGTGACCATCAACTCGAGCCCGACCAAGCAGGGCAAGCACGACGAGTTCGCCGGCGGAACCCAGGTCGTCGCCATCTCGTAAACCCCATCCACGCACGAGCGGACCTCCGACACACGGCGGAGGCCCGCTCGTCTGCGTCCGGGTGTTCAAGGGCCTCGACGCCCCGAATGACCCCATTGCTCCCGACCACAGACCAGGAGAACGACGTTGAGCGACAATCCGACCGGCGAACCCCGGCCCGGCGAGGGATCCGATCCCGACCGCACCGACACGCCCAACACTCCCCCGCCGAGCACGGGAAACACCCCGCCGACTCCCGGCGGTCAGTACCCACCCCCGACCGAAAGCTACCCGCCGCAGGGCAACTACCCGCCGCAGGGGAACTACCCACCGCAGGGTGGCTACCCGCCTCCCGGCAACTACCCACCGCAGGGGAACTACCAACCGCAGGGCGGCTACCCACCTCCCGGCAACTACCCACCGCAGGGTGGTGCACCCGGCGGCTATCCACCGCAGGGTGGTGCGTACCCGCCGCCGCCCGGCACCTATGGAAACCAGGGCTACGGGCAGACGCCACTGGGTCCGAATCCCGGACGGCTCGACGTCGGGGCAGCGCTGAGTTACGGGTTCGACAAATTCAAGGCCAACGTCGGCCCATGGCTCGGAATCACCGCCATCGTGTGGGCCGTGACGGCTATCGGTCTCGCCGTGGTCTTCGCGTCGACGTTCACCGCGGCGATGGTGGCAGCCGACAGCGGCGACACGACATTCACGGCCACGACATCCGGGGTGGCCGTCGTCCTGACGGCGATCCTCACGTTCGTGTCGTATTTCGTCAACGCCGCGTACGTTCGAGGTGCGCTGGACGAGACCGGTGCCCCGCAGAAGCCGTCGTTCGGTAGATTTTTCCAGCTCACCAACGTCGGCCAGATCGCCGTTCTCGCACTGATCTGGACGATCGTGAGTGTGGTGGTCAGTTTCATCCCGTTCCTCGGAACGGTCGTTCTGATCGTGATCGGCTTCCTCGCCAATTTCGCACTGACGTTCCTGATCGATCGCAACCAGACGGCGATCGAATCCATCAGATCGAGTGTCGACCTGACCGTGAAGAACTTCGGTCCCGTGGTGTTGCTCCTGCTGCTGCTGGCCGCGATCAACATCGTCGGTGCGCTGCTGTGCGGTCTCGGTCTGCTGTTCACCATCCCGATCTCGGTGATCGCAACCAACTACGCCTACCGCGTACTGACCGGTGGGCCGCTGTCCCCCGCACGCTGACCTGCCCGACAACAGACGACTGTCCCCGTAGCGCACAGCGCTACGGGGACAGTCGTTTTCGAAACTTCTCAGGCCTCGGCCGGTTCTTCCTTCTTCTCCGGCTTGAAGTCGACGCCCGATTCCTTACGCTGCTGCGGGGTGATCGGGGCGGGCGCGTCGGTCAACGGGTCGATGCCGCCACCGGACTTGGGGAACGCGATGACCTCGCGGATGGAGTCGACGCCGGCGAGCAGCGCAGTGATGCGGTCCCAACCGAACGCGATGCCGCCGTGCGGCGGTGCGCCGTAGGAGAAGGCGTCGAGGAGAAAACCGAACTTCTCCTGGGCTTCTTCCTTGCCGATACCCATGATCGCGAACACCCGTTCCTGAATGTCCTTGCGATGGATACGAATACTGCCGCCGCCGATCTCGTTGCCGTTGCAGACGATGTCGTAGGCGTAGGCCAGTGCGGATCCGGGATCGGTGTCGAACGTATCCATCGACTCCGGCTTCGGCGACGTGAAGGCGTGGTGCACGGCAGTCCACGCACCGGATCCGACGGCCACGTCACCACTGGCGGTGGCGTCGGACGTGGGCTCGAACAGCGGAGCGTCGACGACCCACACGAATGCCCATGCCTTCGGGTCGATCAGGTCGAGCTTGCGAGCGATCTCGCCGCGCACGGCACCGAGCAATCCACGTGATGCCTTGATCGGGCCCGCGGAGAAGAAGATCGCATCGCCGTTGTTCGCGCCGACGTGCGCGGCGAGGCCGTCACGCTCGGCGTCGGTGAGATTCTTGGCAACCGGGCCACCCAAGGTGCCGTCCTCGCCGACGAGCACGTAGGCGAGGCCTTTGTGGCCACGCTGCTTGGCGAATTCCTGCCACCGGTCCAACTGCTTGCGGGGCTGCGATGCACCACCGGGCATGACGACGGCACCGACGTACGGGGCCTGGAACACTCGGAACGTGGTGTCGGAGAAGAAGTCCGTGCATTCGACCAGTTCGATGTCGAAGCGGAGATCAGGCTTGTCCGAACCGTAGCGACGCATCGCCTCGGCGTAGGTGATCCGTGGAATCGGAGCCGTGAAGTGGTGGCCGACGAGCTTCCACAGCGACGCCAGGATCTCTTCGGCCAGGAGGATGACGTCGTCCTGGGTGACGAAGCTCATCTCGACGTCGAGCTGAGTGAACTCCGGTTGACGGTCGGCGCGGAAATCCTCGTCTCGGTAGCACCGTGCGATCTGGTAATAGCGCTCGATACCGCCGACCATGAGCAACTGCTTGAACAGCTGCGGGCTCTGCGGCAGAGCGTAGAAGCTGCCCGGCTGCAACCTCGCCGGCACCAGGAAGTCGCGGGCGCCCTCGGGAGTGGATCGCGTGAGCGTCGGCGTCTCGACCTCGACGAACTCGTGGTGCGCGAGTACCGAGCGGGCTGCTGCGTTGACGTGCGAGCGCAGGCGAATGGCGTGGCCCGGTCCCTCGCGACGCAGATCGAGGTAGCGGTACTTGAGCCGCGCTTCCTCGCCGGGCTGGTCGTCGAGCTGGAACGGCAGCGGCGCGGCCTCGGACAGGACCTCGATTTCGGATGCCTCGACCTCGATCGCACCGGTGGGGATCTCGTAGTTCGCGTTGCCCTCCGGACGACCCTCGACCTTGCCGGTCACCTTCACCACGTATTCGGCGCGCAGGCGGTGGGCCTGCTCGAGTGCTGCGCCCTCACGGAAGACGACCTGGGACACACCGGACGCGTCGCGCAGATCGATGAAGATGACGCCGCCGTGATCGCGTCGGCGGGCCACCCATCCCGTCAGCGTCACGGTTCGGTCGACGTGCTCGGGGCGTAATGAGCCGGCGAGGTGGGTGCGCAGCACGGGTGTCCTTTCGAGAAAAATCCGCTGATCGTGTTGTTCGATCCTCGATCCTACGGAGCACATCGCCGTAGAAGGAAACGAGATCGCAACGCGGCATGCGAAGCTAAGGCCGACAGTGGCGGTATCGGTTCGCATCACAGATGCGCGCTCGGCGGAGGGGAACTCCAGCATGACGTTCAGAGAAGGCTCGCAATCGACACCAGGCCGAGTCTCCGTCGGTGGCAGCGGAGGGGGTGGCGGACGCGGCAAGTTGGCGATCGGAGGCGGCGCGGGTGGACTGGTCGTCATCGTCCTTGCCCTGCTGTTCGGCGGCGATCCCGGCGCGATCCTGAACCAGATCAGCGGCGGCGACAGTTCCGCCGGCCAGAACGACTCCGGGTCGTCCGGAACGCTCGACTGTGACGTCACAGAGGCGAACAGCAACGTCGACTGCCGGGTGGATTTCACGGTGGCGAGCCTCGATACCGTGTGGGAATCGCAGCTGCAATCGCAGACCGGCGTCGCCTACGTCCAGCCGGCCGTGAGATTGTTCTCCGGTTCGACCGGTACCGGCTGCGGCAACGCCACCAGCGCCGTCGGGCCGTTCTACTGCCCGGCCGATTCCACCGCCTACTTCGACACGAGCTTCTTCCAAGTACTCGTCGACCAGTTCGGCTCCAGCGGCGGACCACTCGCACAGGAATACGTGGTGGCGCACGAGATCGGCCACCACATCCAGAATCAGCTGGGCGATATCGGACGCGCGCAGGCCGATCCCCAAGGACCCGAGTCCGGTGGCGTCAAGGTGGAGTTGCAGGCCGACTGCTACGCGGGAATCTGGGCGCACTACGCAGCCGAGACGGTCGACCCGAAAACTGGAGTCCCCTTCCTCGAGCCGCTGACCGCTACCGACATCGACGACGCACTCTCGGCGGCGTCGTCGGTGGGCGACGACCGCATCCAGCAGGCATCCACCGGCCGCGTCAACCCCGAGGGTTGGACGCACGGTTCTTCTGCGCAGCGTCAGGCATGGTTCACCGCGGGCTACGAAACCGGACAGGTGGCGGCCTGCGACACGTTCTCGGCACGCGACCTGAACAACCCCTGATCACCCAGCTCAGAACAGGGTGAGAGCCGGCCCCGAGGTCACCAGTGCTCGGGGTTCGGCAGGCTCGTTGGCGGGCAGCGAGCGGGTCTGCTCAGCGGCGAACCCGTAGGTGTCGAGCAGCGGATCGATTCTCGCTTTGAGCCACTGCTTGTACTCCGGAGTCACGTAGGCCCCGTGTCCGTAGAGCTGACGGTATCGACGCACCAACGCGGGGTGTTCCTTCACCAGCCAGCTCATGTACCAGTCCTTGGTGCTCGAACGCAGATGCATCGGCAGCGCCGTCACGGTTGTCGCACCTGCCTCGGCCAGGGCGCCGATGAGGCCGTCCAACTGCTTGGCCCCGTCGGTGAGAAAGGGAATCACCGGTGCCACCAGAACGCCGCAGTCCAGGCCCGCGTCGCGGACCGCACGAACGAGATCCAATCGCGCTCGCGGACTGGGGGTTCCGGGCTCGAGCTGCTTCTGCAGGTCGACGTCGTGAATGGCCAGGCTGATGCTCACCTGCACCTCCACCTGCTGCGCAGCCAGCGTCAACAGGGGCAGATCACGCCGCAGCAGTGTGCCCTTGGTGAGAATGGAGAACGGCGTCCCGGATTCGGCCAATGCTCGAATGATCCCCGGCATCAACCGATATCGCCCTTCCGCGCGCTGATAGGGGTCGGTGTTGGTACCGAGCGCCACCGGCTCCCGTTTCCACGACCGGCGCGCGAGTTCCTTGCGCAGTACCGCAGCAACGTTCGTCTTCACGACGATCTGCGAGTCGAAGTCGTTGCCGGAGTCCAGATCCAGATATTCGTGCGTCGGGCGGGCGAAGCAGTATCGACATGCGTGCGAGCACCCGCGCATCGGATTGACGGTCCACGAGAAGGGCACCTGAGATTCGCTCGGCACTTCGTTCAGAGCGCTCTTGCACAGCACTTCGTGGAAGGTGATGCCCTCGAACTCGGGCGTCTGGACGCTGCGGACCAGTCCCGATCGCTCGAGCCCCGGTAGCGCCCCGTCGTCCGCGGCATCGAGAGTCTGGCCGGCCCATCGCATGCACACAGTCGAACATTTGTTCTATGTCGTGTCAAGGGCGGCTCTCCCCCGCGGATCCCCGCTCGGGCGTGGTCACCGGAAGGCGATAGCGTAGGCCCCCAGCCGATCCTAGGAGTGCACCGCAAGTGACCGCCCCGAACACACCGACCCTCGAGCCGATTCTGCGTCTCGGCCTCACCCTCGGACCGGGAATCGACATCGGCTCGGTGCCGGCCGGTGAGCGGGTGGTCACCACCGTGCTCGGCGGCGCAGCTCCCGGCCCCGACATCGAGGGCACCCTCGCCGCCGGGTCGACCGTCGTCAGCGTGACGCGGCCCGACGGATGCACCGAGTTCAGCACCGACCTCGTCCTGGAGTTGGCAACCGGCGGTTATCTCTCGCTCGACTACCGCGGAGTTCAGTTCGGGCCGGCCGAGGTGATCGACGCTCTGAACGATCCCGAGCGTGAGGTGGACCCCGCCACGTACTACTTCCGCGGCACCCTTCGCGTGTCGACCGCGGTCCCGAAGTTCACCTATCTCAACCGTGCGCTCGTCGTCACGTCCGGATCTCGCTCGGCCGAAGCCGTCGTGCTCGACGCATTCCTGGTCACCTGATCCCGGCTCAGTCGAGCAGTTGGGCGACCTCCCGGTCGGTCAGAGTCGCCTGCGGAGTTCGCCCCTTGCTACGGACGAGTTCGACGGCGCGGTAGAGCGGCCGTTGGTCGAGCCCGGCGTCGCGTGCCTCGGCGCGCAGCTGATCGACCAGCACCGATGCGATCGCCGCAGCCGGCACCAACTCGGTGGTCCACAGCGAGTCGGCGAGGGTGCGCAACGACAGAATCGGCAGTTCCCGGCCCCCGTCTCTGGTGTAGAGCGCAAGCGGAACCACGACGTGGGTACGCCCGTCGTAGAGCCGTAGCGAGATCTGATCGATTCCGGCCGTCCGAATGGTCAGTTCGGCGGTCACCACCTCCGGCATCTTCAGTCGGCGAGTCCGCAACCCTCGTGCACACAGTTGCGGACCGTCGAGCCATATCCGGCGGCGCAGACCGAGCCAGCCGGACAGTACCGCGGGACCGCCGACGATCACTCCGACGAGAACTGCGACCCACACCGGCGCGAACAGCGCCAGCACGACGGCGACAACGATCCCGATCGCCGCCGACCCGACCATGATCTTGCGCAGGCGCGGTTTCAGGAACTCCACCGAGACCAGGTCCAGCGCTACCGGCCCCGCGTTGGACCGGGAGTCACCGGGCGGGGACTCACCGGGCAAGACGCGCTCCGAGGGCGTCGACCACGTCGGCCATCGGAACGGTGTCCTGCTCACCGTTCGAAAGGTCCTTCACCAGAACCGCTTCGGCAGCCAGTTCCTGATCCCCGAGCACCAACGCGAAACGTGCTCCGGATCGGTCGGCGGCCTTCATGGCACCCTTGATTCCGCGATTCCCGTAAGCCATGTCCACCGCTATTCCTCGTTCGCGTAGCTGAGCCGCGATGTCGACGATCGCCAGCTTCGCACCGGCACCCATCGGAACGCCGAAGACCTGGCATCGTGCCGTCGCGCCCGCAGTCTTGCCCTCGGCGGCCAGGGCCAGCACCGTGCGGTCGACCCCGAGGCCGAACCCGATTCCGGAGAGCGCCTGCCCGCCGAGCTGTTCCATCAAACCGTCGTAGCGGCCGCCGCCGCCGATGCCCGATTGCGCGCCGAGTCCGTCGTGCACGAATTCGAACGTCGTCTTGGTGTAGTAGTCGAGGCCACGCACCATTCGCGGGTTCACGAGGTACGGGACGTTCATCACGTCCAGGTAGGCCAGCACTTCGTCGAAGTGTTCCTTCGCCGAATCCGAGAGGTGATCGAGCATCAGCGGTGCGTCCGCGGTCATCGCGCGCACCTCGGGCCGCTTGTCGTCGAGCACACGCAGCGGGTTGATCTCGGCACGTCGGCGAGTGTCCTCGTCGAGCGGAAGGGCGAACAGGAACTGCTGCAACAGCTCTCGGTACTGCGGGCGACAGGTGTCGTCGCCGAGCGAGGTGATCTCGAGCCGGAAGCCGGTCAGACCCAGGGCCCGGAAACCGGCGTCGGCCACGGCGATGACCTCGGCATCCAGTGCAGGGTCGTCGACGCCGATCGCCTCGACGCCCACCTGCTGCAGCTGCCGGTAGCGGCCGGCCTGCGGGCGTTCGTAGCGGAAGAACGGCCCGGCGTAGGCCAACTTGACCGGTAGCGCTCCCCGATCCAGTCCGTGCTCGATCACCGCGCGCATGACTCCGGCGGTGCCCTCGGGGCGCAGCGTCACCGATCGGTCTCCGCGATCGGAGAAGGTGTACATCTCCTTGCTCACCACATCGGTCGACTCCCCGACCCCACGGGCGAACAGGCCGGTGTCCTCGAAGATCGGCAGTTCGATGTGGCCGTAGCCGGCGGTGCGGGCTGCGTCGAGCAACCCTTCGCGTACGGCGACGAACTCGGCCGAGTTGGGCGGGAAGTAATCGGGAATGCCCTTGGGCGCGGAAAAGGCGGTCGGCTTGCTCACGCTCACAGCTTTCCTTGCCCGGGGTCGGTGAGTCCAACGAGGAACGGGTTGGATGCGCGCTCCTGGCCGATCGAGCTCTGTCCGCCGTGTCCCGGGAGCACCACCGTGTCGTCGCTCAGAGGGAGCAGCCGAGTCGCGATGGAGCGCAGCAGTTGATCGTGATCGCCACCGGGCAGATCGGTGCGCCCGATCGACCCCGCGAAGAGGGTGTCCCCGGTCAGAGCCAACGGAACCGAGCCGTCGGGCCCGTCGGCGTGAGCGAGGAACACCACCGATCCCTGAGTGTGCCCGGGGGTGTGTACCACCGTGAATTCGATTCCGGCGAGTTCGAGCCGTCGACCGTCCGTGAGCTCGATCACCTCGGCCGGTTCGTGGAACTCGAGGTCGCCCAGTACCGCCGCCAACGTCGGGCCGGTTCCCTTGATCGGATCGGCCAGCATGTAGCGGTCCTCGGGTGCGATGTACGCCGGGATGCCGTACTTTGCGCAGATCGGCTCCACCGACCACGTGTGGTCCAGATGGCCGTGCGTGAGCAGTACTGCGGTGGGGGTGAGCGAGGACTGCGTCAGGAAGTCGATCAGCGGATCCGCGGCGTCCTGACCGGGATCGACGACGACGCACTCGGACGCGTCGTCCTGGGCCAGGATGTAACAGTTCGTCTGAAACATGCCTGCGGGGAATCCGGTGACGAGCAAGACAAACGCTCCTAAATGGCTGAGGCCGAAGTACCGAACAAGCTTAGTGGGGCCGATCCCGTCGGGTCCCCCCAGCATGCTCTCAGGCAGTGATGGCAAACTCGCGTTGGCCGATTCTCGGCCGGTTACCACACGATCGGTCCGTGCAGCGAGCGGGCGAGGTCGTTTTTCGACAAGCGGGAGGAACACGAATTGCCCAGCAACGAGCAACGGCGCGAGGCTGCCAAACGAAAGCTCGAACGCCAACTCGTACGCCGTGCCGAACGAGCCCGGCGTCGTAAGCAATTGACGATCGCCGGTTCCATTCTCGGCGTCGTTGCGGTGGTGGCCGTCGTCTCGGTCGTGTTCGTGGTGACCCGCGGTGACGACGATGCCAGTACCGCCCAGGAATCCTCGACGTCGGCACCCGCCGATTCGATCATCGCAGCCGGACGCACCGAGCCGTTGCCCGAGACGGTGAACTGCTCCTACCCCGCCGCGGCGGGGCCTGCGGCCAAGCCGAACACTCCCCCGCGCACCGACAACGTGCCGACCAGCGACGAGCCGCTGAGCTACAGCATGACCACGACTGCGGGAAACATCGGTCTGACGCTGAACAACCCCGAGTCTCCCTGCACGGTCAACAGTTTCGTCTCGCTCGCCAATCAGGGTTACTTCGACGGCACCACCTGCCATCGACTCACCACGGGCGCGGGTCTGCAGGTTCTCCAGTGCGGCGATCCCACCGGCACCGGTTCCGGCGGACCGGGCTACCAGTTCGCCGACGAATTCCCCACAGATACGTTCGCCGAAGGCGACCCTGCCGCGCAGACCCCGATCTCCTACCCACGTGGAACGTTGGCCATGGCCAATGCGGGCCCGGGAACCAACGGCAGCCAGTTCTTCCTCGTCTACGGCGATTCCGAACTGCCGCCCGCCTACACCGCGTTCGGCACCATCGACGAGACCGGACTCGCCACCCTCGACGCCATCGCGGCCAAGGGAGTCGAAGGCGGCGCGTCCGACGGAGCCCCCGCCGAACCGGTCGACATCACGTCCATGTTGAGCGACCTGTGAACCGCACCTCGGCTCTGACGATCGCGATCTCGGCCACCGCGCTGGTTCTCGCAGGGTGTTCCGGTTCGGCCGAACCGGCAGCAGCGCCGGCCACCACGCCGTCGTCGACGACCACCACGACAACCGAGGCACCCGCGCCGCGGCCTGCACTCGATCTGTCCCGTTTCGGGGCTCTGCCGCCCGTGCCGCAGCCGACGACCGACACGGTCTCCTGCTCGTATCCGGAGCAGTCTCCGGCCGTCAAGCAGGTCACCGCTCCGGCTACCGACAACGTCGACGTGTACGGAACCGTCGATGTGACGTTGTCCACCACTGCAGGTCCGATCGGCATCACACTGGACCGGACACCAGCACCGTGCACGGTCAACAGTGTCGTGAGCCTCGTCGAGCAGGGGTACTTCGACGGCTCACCCTGTCACCGACTGACGACGTCACCGGGCCTCGAGGTACTGCAGTGCGGTGACCCGTCCGGTTCCGGTCGAGGCGGACCGGGATACACCTTCGCCAACGAGTACCCCACCACCGCGTACACGGACGATCCGGCGCAGGCCGAGAACCCGGTGGTCTACCCTCGCGGAACGCTGGCGATGGCCAATGCCGGCCCCGACACCAACGGCAGCCAGTTCTTCCTGGTGTACGCCGATTCGGTGCTGCCGCCGCAATACACGGTGTTCGGCACCATCTCGGACGCCGGTCTGCAAACCCTGGACGCCATCGCAGCGGGCGGGGTGACCGGTGGCTCGGAAGACGGCGCACCGGCGACTCCGGTGATCGTGGAATCGGCAACGGTGTAGCTCCGATAGAACGACGAGAGGGTGAGCAGAGATTCTCTGCTCACCCTCTCGTCGTTCTCCGGACCGCTCAGGCGGCCGACGTCAGCCGATACACGTCGTACACGCCCTCGACGTTGCGCACGACGTTCAGCACGTGCCCGAGGTGCTTCGGGTCACCCATCTCGAACGTGAACTTGCTGATCGCCACCCGGTCCCCGGACGTGGCAACCGATGCCGAGAGAATGTTGACTCGCTCGTCGGCGAGCGCCTTGGTGACGTCGGAGAGCAGTCGGTGACGGTCCAGTGCCTCGATCTGGATGGCGACCAGGAACACCGAGGACGCCGACGGTGCCCACTGAACCTCGATGAACCGCTCGGACTGCTCTTCCAGCGATCGTGCGTTGGTGCAGTCGGTGCGGTGGACACTCACCGATCCACCACGGGTGACGAATCCGAGGATCTCGTCTCCCGGCACCGGCGTACAGCACTTCGCAAGTTTCGCGACGACGCCCTCGGCACCGGTGACCAGCACGCCCGCGTCGCCGACCTGACGGGGTCGAGTGGGAATGGTCGACGGTGTCGACCGCTCGGCGAGCTCTTCCTCGACGTCGCCGACTCCACCGAGATGGGCGACCAACCGCTGCACCACGTGGCGAGCGGATACGTGATTCTCGCCGACCGCGGTGTAGAGAGCGGAGACGTCGACGTACCGTAGCTCGTGCGCGATCGCCGACATGGACTCGGCATTCATCAAGCGCTGCAGGGGAAGTCCGCCTCGACGGACCTCCTTGGCGATGCCGTCCTTGCCTGCCTCCAGGGCTTCCTCGCGACGCTCCTTGGCGAACCACTGGCGAATCTTGGTCTTGGCTCGCGGTGAGGCGACGAATCCCTGCCAGTCCCGACTCGGGCCTGCGGTGGCAGCTTTCGAGGTGAACACCTCGACCACTTCACCGTTGTCGAGTGTCCGTTCCAGGGCGACGAGTCGACCGTTGACCCGCGCGCCGATGCAGCGATGTCCCACTTCGGTGTGCACGGCGTACGCGAAGTCGACCGGGCACGATCCGGCAGGCAGGGTGACGACGTCGCCCTTGGGGGTGAAGACGAAGATCTCCTTGACCGCGAGGTCGTAGCGCAGCGACTCGAGGAACTCCCCCGGATCGGCGGCTTCTCGCTGCCAGTCGAGCAACTGGCGCATCCACGCCATGTCGTCGACCTCGGCGTTGTCCTGCGAGTGCTTGCCCTTGGTCTCCTTGTACCGCCAGTGTGCCGCGATGCCGAACTCGGCTGTGCGGTGCATGTCGCGCGTACGAATCTGCACCTCGAGGGGCTTGCCCTCCGGTCCGATCACCGTGGTGTGCAGCGACTGGTAGACGCCGTAACGCGGCTGTGCGATGTAGTCCTTGAAACGGCCCGCCATCGGCTGCCACAGCGAATGCACCACGCCGACAGCGGCGTAACAGTCACGGATCTCGTCGCACAGAATTCGGACGCCCACGAGGTCGTGGATGTCGTCGAAGTCGCGACCCTTGACGATCATCTTCTGGTAGATCGACCAGTAATGCTTCGGGCGACCCTCGACGACCGCGCTGATTCTCGACGCGGCGAGCGTCGCGTTGATCTCGGCCCGAACCTTCTCGAGGTAGGTGTCGCGGGACGGTGCCCGATCGGCGACGAGCCGCACGATCTCGTCGTACTTCTTGGGATGAAGAATCGCGAACGCCAGGTCTTCGAGCTCCCACTTGACCGTGGCCATTCCGAGCCGATGGGCAAGCGGCGCAATGACTTCCAACGTCTCCTTGGCCTTGCGCGCCTGCTTCTCCGGGGGAAGGAACCGCATGGTGCGCATATTGTGCAACCGGTCGGCGACCTTGATGACCAACACCCGCGGATCTCGCGCCATCGCGATGATCATCTTGCGGATCGTTTCGCCCTCGGCTGCGGTTCCGAGTACGACCTTGTCGAGCTTGGTCACCCCGTCCACGAGATGGGACACCTCGTCGCCGAACTCCTCGGTCAGCTTGGCAAGCGAGTATCCGGTGTCCTCGACCGTGTCGTGCAGCAGAGCTGCAACCAGCGTTGTCGTGTCCATCCCCAGCTCGGCCAGAATGTTGGCCACGGCGAGCGGATGCGTGATGTAGGGATCGCCGGACTTGCGCATCTGCGAGGCGTGCAGCTCGTCGGCAACGTCGTATGCACGCTGCAGCAGCGTCAGGTCTGCCTTGGGATAGAGCTCACGGTGCAGGCTGACGAGTGGCTCGAGCACCGGTTTGACCGCCGCGCTGCGCCCAGCGGTGATGCGGCGCGCCAGGCGTGCGCGGACCCGCCTCGACGCGGAGGTGGGAACGGGTGCCGAATTACGGGTTCCGGACGGAGCCTGCGAATCGGTCGCCGCCGGGTCGTGGGGAACCGGACCGTGGGGAACCGGAGCGTCGACGGCCGGACGGACACCGCCGGCCGCGGACTCGTCGGTCGTGACGACGTCGACTCCGGTCCGATCGGTAACTCCGGTCCGATCGGCAACTACGGGCCGCTCGGGGACGGCAGGCCCGTCGGGCAAGGGTTGATCGATGTATCGGGTCACTCTCATCACCTCCTGCCACACATTCCGCGCTGTCGTCGAAACGTCAACGCATTGTGACAGAGACTTTAGTCCTCATACTCGAACCAGGCAGCCGAGCGGGTAGCCACTGCACTTGTCGCGCCCGCCCAGAACGGCGATCTCGAGAACGACAGCGGCACCGACGATCACCGCTCCCTGCTCGGTCAACAACCGAGCCGTTGCATCGACGGTACCGCCGGTCGCCAGCACGTCGTCGACCACGAGCACTCGTTTTCCGGCCACGTCGATCGCAGTCGGGATCTGCAGTGCGGCGGTTCCGTACTCGAGTTCGTACGACCGTGAATGCACCGGAGGCGGCAGCTTGCCCGCCTTGCGCACCGCCAGCACACCGCACCCGAGTTCGAGGGCAACTCCGGCACCGAGCAGGAACCCCCGCGCATCGATACCCGCCACCAGGTCGACGTCCTCGAAACCCTGCGCCAGCTCCGACACGACACTGCGCAACGCCGGTCCGTCCGCGAACACCGGCGTCAGATCGCCGAAGCGAACGCCCGCGACGGGGAAGTCGTCGACCCACCGCGTCAGCCTGGTCACCGCGGCGGCAGCACCCGCTCGCTCGTCCACGTCGTTCATCGAAGAAGCACCCACCGATCCATGTTCCAACCGGCACCTGCGGCCGTCGGGTTCGGCACCACGTCCTGCATGCCGTCGCTGACGACGGTGGTCCGTGGCTCGTTGTACAGGGGAAGCGACGGCATGTCGTTCCACAGGATGTTCTCACCCTCGGTGGCCAGAGCCAGCACTCGCTCGGGGTCGTCGGTCACCGCCAACTGATCGACGATGGAATCGATCCTGCCGTTGCTGTATCCGCCGACGTTCAGGCCGATTCCCGTCCGCAACGAATACCGTGCGGTGACCGCGGCGGCAGAACCCGACGGTCCGGGAAGGGATCCGCTGCTACCGAGCACGGCGTCGACAGCCCCGGCGGCCAGTGCGGACGGTGTGAAGTCCGGTGAGCTCGCGTCCTCGACGGTGATGCCCGCAGCCGCGCAATCGGCAGCCATGCGACTCACCACCTGGGCGCGGCGCGCGTCCGGTCCCCGGTAGCCGACACGAACGGTCAGAGCATTCTCGCCCGCAGCCTCGAGTTCTCGGCTCGCCTGGTCCAGGTCCGAGCGCTGGTATCGATCGCCCACCACCGTTGCGACCGACGGATACTCGAGCGTGTCGGGCTGGACGAGACGAGAGTCGACGACGCCCGAACCCAGACCCGCCGCCTCCGCCTCGAAACCGGGGTGACCCAGAGTGTCGAACAGGTCCGACCGCGGGATGCACGCGGCCACTGCTCGACGAGCACTCGCATCGGCCAGGACCCCCTGGGTGGCGAACGTCAACTGCTCGACGCCCCGCGACGGTTCCTCGGTCGTCGTGAATCCCTCGGTGGTCCCGAGGTCGACGGCACCGGCACCGTGGTCGATCACGTCCAACGATCCGTCCGCGGACTTCGCGGCCAGGTCGGTGCCCTTGGGCCAGACTACGACCTGCTGGGTCTGGGGTGGGTTTCCCCACCAGGCGTCGTTCGCCACGAGCACGAGACCGTCCTCGGCGGTGTAGGACTCGATGCGGTAGGGGCCGGCCGAGGGCAGCAGCGACAGGTCGATCGAGCCCGGTGTCAGGGTCCAGCCGGTGTTCCAGAAGTCGGCGATACGGGTCACCACGTCGTCGTCCTCGGCCAGGATGGGATCGACGACGTTCGGCACGCCCGCTGCTCGAGCCGCGACATGTGCCGGTAGCAGGTCGGTGGCTCCGAACAGGGCACGCCAGTTCTGGTAGCTGCGGCCGGACGCGAAGACGACCGTCGCTTCCTTGGCCCCCGGGACGCAATCGATGCGCTCGATGTCGGAGTACCCGGCCGTCGACGCCGCGTCGAACAGGGGGCGGTCGGTGGCGAACTTTCCACTGTTCGCCGCCCACGCCAACACCAGATCGTCACAGGCCATCGGCGCACCGTCCGAGTACGTCGCCGCGGGGGCAATGGAGTACTGCACGGTCAGGGTGTCGCCGGGAACCACGGACACGGTTCCGATGTCGTTGTCCGACAACGCGTCTCCCTCGGGCCCGAGATAGCTGAAGCCCACCTGCACCCGAGTGAACGCCTGCCGGGCTCCCGACGCCGCGCCGTCGACGGTTCTCGCGTTGTAGGTGTCGACCACGTTGTCGAAGGAATAGCCGATCGAGGGCACCTTGTCTTCGGGCGACGAGCACGCAGTGATGGACACCGCACCGACACTCGCTGCCACCAGTGCCGCGCTCCACCGTCGTTTCACGTGCACTCTCCGTCCCTGTCGAGGATGGACATCTACCGTCGCTTCTTGTTTCGCTTTCCGGTGGGCCGGTTGCCCGGCTGCGGAGCCGACGCCTTCGGGGCGGCCACACCGACGGCCACCGGTTCCGGAGCGTGGCCTGCTGCACGAGCTGCCGCTTCGGCACGCTTGGAGTGGACCTTGCGCGTGTGAGCTGCGACGGGACCCCACTTCTCCTTGAGCGTCACCAGCAACGGAGTGGCGAAGAAGATCGACGAGTAGGCACCGACGATCATGCCGACCAGCTGTACCAGAGCCAGGTCCTTCAGCGTGCCCACTCCGAGCAGCCACACCGCGATGATCATCAGTGCGATCACCGGGAGGACACCGATCACGGTGGTGTTGATCGAGCGCATCAGGGTCTGGTTGACGGCCAGGTTGGCCTGTTCGGCGTACGTCTTGCGATGCAGGTTGAGGATGCCGCGAGTGTTCTCCTCGACCTTGTCGAACACCACCACCGAGTCGTACAGAGAGAAACCGAGGATCGTCAACAAGCCGATCACGGTTGCAGGCGTCACCTCGAACCCGACGAGCGAGTACACGCCTGCGGTCACGAGGAGGTCGAATGCCAGGGCGGCCAGCGCCGCCAACGCCATGTCTCGCTCGTATCGGACACCGATGTAGATGCTGACGATCACCAGGAAGACCACGAGTGCGATCAGGGCTTTCTGGGTGATCTGGCTACCCCACGTCTCACTGACGTCGGACACACTGATGGCGTTGGGGGTCGCGGTACCGGAGTTGTCCTGCGGCTGGAATGCCTCGAACAACGCCTGGCGAAGGGTGTCCACTTCGGCGGGGTCGAGTGCTTCGGAGCGAATCTGCACCGTTGCTGCGGCACCCGAACCGACGGTCTGCACCGACACCGGCGGCATGCCGAGCGAGTCGTCGTACACGGTTTCGACCTGCTCGGTGGTGATGTTGTCGGCCGCGGGCAGCGCAATCCGCGTTCCGCCCTCGAAATCGATACCGAGGGTGAAGCCGCGGACGACGAAGCTCAGCAGGCACACCAGCACGATGACGCCGGTGAGGATGTAGTAGAACCGGCGACGACCGACGATGTCGAAGGCACCGGTACCGGTGTACAGCCTGGACAACCAGCTGTGCTTGGGCTGGGCGGATTGATCGACACCCGAGTCGTCGAGGGGCGATGGGGTCGACGTGGTCGTGTCCGACATGTCATGCCTCCTTCGACGGCGCAGCGCCGGTCTTGACGGCGAGTGCCTTGTTGGCTGCGCGCTTGCGTTCGAGCGCGATCTGCTGGACGGCACCGAGACCGTTGACGGACGGCTTGGACCAGAACGTGGATTTCGACGCCAGGTACACCAGCGGCCACGTCACCAGCACCACGACGATGATGTCCAGGATCGTCGTGAGCCCGAGCGTGAACGCGAAGCCGCGGACCTGACCGACGGCCAACACGTAGAGCACTGCGGCGGCGATGAAGCTGACCGCATTGCCCGACAGGATCGTCTTGCGTGCGCGTGCCCAACCGCGAGGAACCGCCGATCGGAAGCTGCGGCCCTCCCGGATCTCGTCCTTGATGCGCTCGAAGAACACGACGAACGAGTCAGCGGTCATGCCGATACCGATGATCAGGCCGGCGATGCCGGCGAGGTCGAGCGTGAAGCTGATCCATCGACCCAGCAGAACGATGATTCCGTAGACGACGAGACCGGCCAGCGCCAACGACAGCGCAGTGAGCAGCCCGAGGGCCCGGTAGTAGAGCAGGCAGTAGACCAACACCAGAGCCAGTCCGATGGCACCGGCCAGCAGTCCGGCTTCCAGAGAGGCCAAGCCCAGCGTTGCCGACACCGTCTCGGCCTCGGAGGACACGAAGGACAGCGGCAGGGAGCCGTACTTGAGGGTGTTGGCGAGCTCGGACGCGGTCTGGTTGTTGAAGTTGCCGGTGATCGAGGTGGCGCTGCCTGCAGGGGTGGCCCCCTGAATGACCGGCGCACTGATCACCTTCGAGTCCAGTACGAACGCGGCCTGCTTCTGGAGATTGGCCGCGGTGAACTGAGCCCAGGTGTTCGAGCCGTCCGTGTCGAACGTCAGGCTGACCTGGAACTGGGCCTGCTGACTGTCGAAGCCGGAGGTCGCGTCGGCTATCTGCTGGCCGTCGATGATCGTCGGACCCAGCAGGTAGACCGCTGTTCCGTCGGTCGAGCACGCCACCAGGGGAAGCGCCGGATCGTCGTTGCCTGCGAGCGGGTCGGCGGCGTTGCAATCGAGGGACTGCATGGCCAGCTGCTGGATCTGCGGATCCTCGCTCTGTCGGAGCGTCTTGGCGTCGGCGATCTCCTGCGCTGCGCGCTCGGCGTCGGACAGGTTCGCGTCGGTGGCGGGATCGTCTGCCGCCGGTGCGTCGGTGGCGGGCGCATCGGTGGTGGGGGCGGGAGCCGGATCGACCGTGGTCGGATCCTGCGCCGGGAACACCCGGTTCTGCGGAGTGGCCGGGTCTGCGGGCGCAGCCGGATCGGCCGAAGCAGCAGGGTCTGCCGGTGCAGCAGGATCGACCGGCGCGGCCGGGTCGACCGGGGCCTGCTGCGAACCTGCTCCCTCGCCTGCCGACGGAGCTACCGAGCTCAGAACCGGTCGAATGAACAGTCGCGCCGTTTGCCCGAGAGTGCGCGCCTGGGAGCTGTCGTCGCCGGGCACCGTGATGACGAGATTGTCGCCGTCGATGACCACCTCGGAGCCCGAGACACCGAGACCGTTGACACGAGTCTCGATGATCTGCTGCGCCTGCTTCAGGCTGTCCTGCGTCGGCGCGTTGCCGTCGGGTGTCCGCGCGGTGAGTGTCACGCGCGTGCCGCCCTGCAGGTCGATTCCCAACTTCGGCGAGGGGTCTTTGTCTCCGGTGAAGAAGACCATGGCGTACACCGCTGCCATCAGCACCGCGAAAACGGCGAGATAGCGGGCGGGTTGCACCGGTCCGCTGGAAGGTGCCACGGTGTGTGTTTCTCCTCTGGGCGATGAAAAGTGTCGGTTCCTGCAGGGCCTGGCGGCCCGATGTGTCGGCGATGAGCGGTGCGATTGTGCACCACATCGGTCACCGCAGAGAAAACCGCTGCCGGATACTGTCTCCGACAGCGGTTTCGATCACATCCTGCTCACTCTTTTTCCAGCCTCTTCGACGTCTGCTCGATGGTCTCGTCCGGCCGACTCACGTCCGCCTTGCTCAGCGACGGTCCAGCGGTGTCGTTCGAGCCGAGCGCCGTGATGTCCGACTCGGTGGTGGCGTCGAGGTCGGTGTCGTCGAACTCGGAGTCGTCGGGCAGAACCTCACGTACCACTGCACGCGACCAGGTGGTGATCACGCCGTCGGCGATCTCCAGATCGATGGTGTCGTCCTCGACCAGGACCACTCGGGCGTACAGGCCTGCGGTGGTGACCACCTCGTCACCGATCTTCAGCGAGTCCTGCATTTCCGTTGTCTTGGCCAACACCTTCTTCTGTCGACGCGCATTGAGAAACAGCGGTACCAGAAGTGCCACGATCAGCAGCGGGAACAGCAAATCCATCGGAAGGTCAGTCCTCGAAGTCGGGTTCGAAATACGTCATTGTCTCGTGCGAGAGCGTCGCCGGTGCGGGCCTCGCAGCTACCCAGTGTGCCATTACCTGGAACCGGTCCGGTCCGTTCGTGTCCTGTTGTGCCCGATTCATTCGAATAATCCCTGCTGGACCTCCGAGGATCGGACCGAAATTCCACCCACCGCGAGATCCGGTGGCGGCGTCAGACCGAGGTGTTGCCACGCAGCAGCGGTCGCGACGCGCCCGCGGGGGGTACGGGCGATCATTCCGGCACGTACCAGGAACGGCTCGCACACTTCCTCGACCGTCGACGGTTCCTCCCCGACGGCGACGGCCAGCGTGGACACACCCACCGGCCCTCCGCCGAAGCTCCGGATAAGCGCGCTCAGTACGGCGCGGTCGAGTCGATCGAGCCCGAGTTTGTCGACGTCGTACACCACCAGGGCGGCCTTCGCGGTGTCCTGAGTGACGGTGCCGTCGCCGCGCACGTCCGCGTAGTCGCGGACTCGGCGGAGCAATCGGTTCGCGATACGGGGGGTGCCACGCGAGCGCCCGGCGATCTCCGCGCATCCGTCCCGATCGATCGGCACACCCAGGATTCCCGCGGACCGCATGAGGATGCGCTCGAGTTCGTTCGGCTCGTAGAAATCCATGTGCGCCACGAATCCGAACCGGTCGCGCAGCGGTCCGGTGAGCGCACCCGACCTGGTGGTGGCACCGACGAGGGTGAACGGTGCGACCTCGAGTGGAATCGACGTCGCTCCCGGCCCCTTGCCGACGATGACGTCGACGCGGAAATCCTCCATCGCCAGATACAGCATCTCCTCGGCCGGGCGAGCGATGCGATGGATCTCGTCGATGAACAGCACGTCGCCTTCGACCAGGTTGCTGAGCATCGCTGCGAGATCGCCTGCCCGCTCGAGCGCCGGACCCGACGTGAGCCGCAGCGAGGTTCCCAACTCGGCGGCGATGATCATCGCCATACTGGTCTTGCCGAGGCCCGGCGGCCCGGACATGAGGATGTGATCGGGGGTTCCGCCGCGCATCTTGGCACCCGACAACACGAGCTGCAGCTGCTCCCGCACCCGAGGTTGACCGATGAAATCGGTGAGGTTCTTCGGACGCAGACTCGTCTCGACATCCAGGTCGTCGGACATCGGGTCCGCACCGACCTGGGATTCTGCGAACCGATCTTCCTCGGTCACCCGGGCCTACCTGGACTTTCCGAGGTATGCCAGCGCCGACCTCAACGCGGTCGATGTCGTGGCCTCGGGCTGCTGAGCGAGCACCGCGTCGGTCGCTTCCTCGGCCTGTTTCACGGGGAATCCGAGACCGATCAGCGCCTCGACGATCTGGTCTCGCATCGAGTTGCCGACTCCGGATCCCGGCACGGCCGCGCTTCCTGCGCGTCCGACCACTGCGTCGACCTTGTCGCGCAGCTCGACGACCATTCTCTCCGCGCCGCGCTTACCGATACCGGGAACCCTGGTCAGTGCTCCGATATCACTGTCGGCCAACGCAGTTCGCAGTGCGTCGGGCTCGTGTACGGCAAGAGTTGCCATGGCGATCCGCGGGCCGACGCCGGTCACGGTGAGGAGCAACTCGAACAGCTCCCGCGACTCCTTGTCGGGGAATCCGTACAGCGTCTGCGAATCCTCGCGCACGATCATGGTCGTCAGGAGGGTCGCTTCGCTCCCCCGGTGCAAAGTGGCCAACGTGGCCGGCGTGGCGTTGACGCGGTACCCGACGCCCGCAGCCTCGAGCACGGCGTGATCGAGCGCGATGTCGAACACCGAGCCCCTGATCGACGCGATCATCGGGCGCCCGCCTCCTTCTTG
The DNA here is from genome assembly GCF_002259075.1 of Rhodococcus sp. 15-725-2-2b. NCBI lineage: Bacteria > Bacillati > Actinomycetota > Actinomycetes > Mycobacteriales > Nocardiaceae > Rhodococcus > Rhodococcus sp. 15-725-2-2b. The sequence continues at coordinate 374,123 of NZ_NPFL01000019.1, forward strand.
GCCATTTTCTCGATCCTGCGTGCCACGACGGCGCGAGCTTTGCGCTCCTCGGCCAGACGAGCGTCGTACTTGCGTTTCTGTTCGGCGGCCATGGCCTCGGCCTTGGCCATGCGGGCGATCATGGGCGCTCGCCAGCAATGACAGATGCCGAGGGCCAGCGCGTCGGCGGCGTCGGCGGGAGTCGGTGCCGTCTGCAGACCGAGAATGCGCATGACCATCGCGGTCACCTGAGCCTTGTCGGCCGAGCCGTTGCCCGTGACGGCGGCCTTGACCTCACTGGGAGTGTGAAAGCAGACGTCGATGCCGCGTCTGGCCGCCGCGAGGGCGATGACGCCACCGGCCTGGGCCGTACCCATGGCCGTACGCACGTTGTGCTGGGCGAAGACTCGCTCGATGGCCACCACCGAAGGCTTGTGGGTATCGAGCCAGTACTCCGCGGCCTCGGAAATCGCCAGCAACCGCTGCGCCAGATCCATGTCCGCAGGCGTTCGCACCACATCGACATCGAGGGCGACCACCGTTCGGCCAACACCACCCTCAATCAGACTGAGCCCACACCTGGTGAGACCGGGGTCGACACCCATCACCCGCACGCCACCACACCTTCCGCTTACGAACTGTTGTTCGATAGCGTAGCGGAGCCCACCGCTGGATCAGGGATACGACACCCGGTCGAACACGTCGTCGGATGCGAGGGGCGTCAGTCCTCGTCGTCGAGCTCGGCCATGACCTCGTCGGAGAGGTCGACGTTGGACCACACGTTCTGGACGTCGTCGCTGTCCTCGAGGGCATCGATGAGCTTGAACACCTTGCGTGCACCGTCCGCATCGACCGGGACGTTGACCGATGCCTGGAAGCTCGCCTCGGCCGAGTCGTAGTCGATTCCGGCCTCCTGCAACGCGGTGCGCACCGCGACCAGGTCGGTCGGCTCGCTGACGACCTCGAACGTATCGCCGTTGTCGTTGACTTCCTCGGCACCGGCTTCGAGGACGGCCATGAGCACGTCGTCCTCGCTCTGCCCGTTCTTCTCCAGGGTGACGACGCCCTTACGGGAGAACAGGTAGGACACCGATCCCGGATCGGCCATGTTCCCACCGTTGCGGGTCATCGCCACGCGTACCTCGCCCGCGGCGCGGTTGCGGTTGTCGGTGAGGCACTCGATCAGAATAGCGACACCGTTGGGACCGTAGCCCTCGTACATGATGGTCTGCCAGTCGGCACCGCCGGCTTCCTCGCCCGCTCCGCGCTTGCGCGCGCGCTCGATGTTGTCGTTGGGGACCGACGTCTTCTTCGCCTTCTGGATGGCGTCGTACAAGGTCGGATTGCCCGTCGGGTCACCACCACCCGTGCGGGCCGCCACCTCGATATTCTTGATGAGCTTGGCGAAAGACTTGCCGCGTCGGGCGTCGATCACCGCCTTCTTGTGCTTGGTGGTGGCCCATTTTGAGTGGCCGCTCATGCGATAGGGCCCCTTCCTGCTCGAAATCAGTGTTGTCGACTTTACTCGCCCGGTACCGCGCTCGGCACCGACCGACCGCCGAGGGATTCTAGCGGCGTCGTACCATGTCGACGAAGAGTGCGTGTACGCGATCGTCCCCGGTGACCTCGGGATGGAAGCTCGTCGCCATGACGGAGTTCTGGCGAACGGCCACCACGCGTCCGGCAGCCGGGCCGTGCGGCACGGTGGCGAGCACCTCGACATCCTCGCCCACCCGCTCGACCCAAGGCGCGCGAATGAACACCGCCCGCACCGGTCCGCCGTCGACGCCGGTGACATCGAGATCGGTCTCGAAGGAATCGACCTGACGGCCGAAGGCGTTTCGCCGAACGGTGATGTCGAGCGCATCGAGATGCCGGGCGTCGGGCCTGGTGTCGAGGATCTCGGAGGCCAGCAGAATCATGCCCGCGCACGAACCGTAGGCGGGCAGTCCCTCGGCCAACCGAGCACGCAGTGGATCGAGAAGGTCGAACACGCCGAGCAGGTTGCTCATGGTCGTCGATTCCCCGCCGGGGACGATGAGTCCGTCGATCTGCGCGAGCTCGGCGGGCCGACGCACCGTGACACCGCGCGCACCGCTCGATTCGAGCGCAGCCAGGTGTTCGCGAACGTCGCCCTGCAGGGCGAGAACACCGATGGTCGGAGCGCTCACTTGCGGCCGAAGGGATCGACATGGGGCGCGTCGGGGTCCCGCTCGTAACGCATCAACCCCTCTTGCACCACCGCGGCGACCAACCGGCCTGACGTGTCGAAGATTCGTCCCTGCGTCAGCGCCCGCCCGAAATCTGCCGACGGAGACGTCTGGTCGTAGAGCAACCATTCGTCGGCCCGGAAGGGCCGCAGGAACCACAGCGCATGATCGAGCGAGGCCGTCTGAGTGACGGCGTCCGGGTGCGGAACCTTGGCCGATCCGAGCAGCGTCATGTCGCTCATGTAGGCCAGCGCACACACATGGAAGACCTGGTCGTCGGGCAAGGTGTCGCGGTAGCGGAACCAGACACGTTGTTGCGCAGCGAAACTGGGATGCTTGACGGTCTGGTCCTCGGGAATGAGACGGATATCCCACTCGGACCACTCCTTGTAGTAGGAGTGGTCGTACTCGGCAAGGGTGGTGGGATCGGGCAGGGTGTCCGGCCCGACGACCTCGGGCATGACGTCCTGGTGCGAAATGCCGTCGTCGTCGCCGTGGAACGAGGCGGACATCGTGAAGATCGCCTTGCCGTGCTGAATGCCGGTGACGCGGCGGGTGCAGAACGACCGTCCGTCGCGAATCCGGTCCACCATGAACACCGCCGGCTCGTTCGGATTGCCCGGACGCAGGAAGTAGCCGTGCAGCGAGTGCACACGAAACTCGGGGGCCACCGTGCGCACCGCAGCAACGAGCGCCTGGCCCGCAACCTGACCGCCGAACGTACGGGGCAGCCGAGAAGGAAAGGTCCGTCCCCGATAGATGTCGTTCTCGATCCGTTCCAATTCGAGAATGTCCTCGATGCTGGCCATGGCTGGTGTCCACCTTTCTGTGACAACGGCTCAGGCTAACAATGATCGGACCAGGCAAGATGGTCGGCGTGGGTCAACCGATGCCGATATTTCCCGACCTTCTCGTCGAGTCGATCGTCGATTCGTGCCGAGACGGTGCCCGATCGATCGTCGTGATCGACGGCGCGGATGCCGCGCGGCCGGTCGAGTTCGCCACGCGCACAGCCGAACACGCCCGCTCTCTGGGCCGTCCGGCTGCCGTCGTCGACCTGCACGACTACGTCCGACCTGCGTCCATTCGATTCGAGTACTCGCGCACCGACGAATTGAGCTATCGCACACTGTGGTTCGACTACGACGCCCTCGTCAGAGAGGTCATCGCCCCACTACGCCCCGGTGGCGGAGGTCACTTCCTGCCGCGACTGTGGGATGAGGCCACCGATCGTTCGGCGCGAGCCCGCAGCGCCTCGGCAGCAACGAATCAGATAGTCCTGATCGCGGGACCGATGCTGCTCGGCCGCGGATTGGACGTCGATCTGTCGGTGCATCTACGCCTGTCCGGCAGCGCATTACGCCGCAGAACGAGCGCCGACGATCAGTGGACCTGCGCCCCGCTGCTCGAGTACTACGACGGCCTCGACCACGCGGCCGGGCGGCCGGACTTCCTGGTCCGCTGGGACCATCCCGACCGCCCGGCCCTCGAACGCAACTGATCGAAAACCGTCACCAACCGCGCTCGGCGAGACGGTGTCCGACTGGGAGGTCGTCGACGTTGATTCCGACCATCGCCTCGCCGAGACCGCGCGAGACCTTGGCGAGCACATCGGGGTCGTCGAAGAACGTGGTGGCCTTGACGATCGCCTCGGCGCGCTCCTTGGGGTTGCCGGACTTGAAGATTCCCGATCCGACGAACACGCCCTCGGCACCGAGCTGCATCATCATCGCCGCGTCTGCGGGAGTGGCGATGCCGCCCGCGGTGAACAGGGTGACGGGCAGCTTGCCTGCCCGGGCGACCTCGACGACGAGGTCGTACGGGGCCTGCAGTTCTTTCGCCGCCACGTACAGCTCGTCCTCGGGAAGCGAGGTGAGGCGACGGATCTCGTCACGGATCTTGCGCATGTGCGTCGTCGCGTTCGAGACGTCGCCGGTTCCGGCCTCGCCCTTGGAGCGAATCATGGCCGCGCCCTCGGTGATTCGGCGCATTGCCTCACCCAGGTTGGTGGCACCACAGACGAAGGGAACGGTGAAGTTCCACTTGTCGATGTGGTTCGCGTAGTCGGCCGGGGTGAGCACCTCGGACTCGTCGATGTAGTCGACGCCGAGGCTCTGCAGGATCTGCGCTTCGACGAAGTGGCCGATGCGGGCCTTCGCCATCACCGGGATGCTGACCGAGGAGATGATGCTGTCGATCATGTCGGGATCGCTCATTCGCGACACCCCGCCCTGCGCGCGAATGTCGGCGGGGACGCGCTCGAGTGCCATGACGGCCACGGCTCCTGCGTCTTCGGCGATCTTGGCCTGATCGGCGGTGACCACGTCCATGATGACGCCGCCCTTGAGCATCTCGGCCATTCCTCGCTTGACGCGTGCGGTGCCGATTCCGTTCTCGGCCGCCCCGCCTTCGGCGGATCCAGCGGGTGTAGTGGATGCGTGTGGGGTACTCAAGCCGACTCCTGTGTTCTGGGCACCGAACCGGTGCTCCGGACTGATACACGCGACCACGCTCAGCCGCGGTAACCGAGGACGATCGCACGCGGCGCGAAGTCGCGCCCAGAACTGTAGGCCTCGACGCGACGGTTTCCCATAACCACTTGACGATTGCTGGACTGCTCGAAAAGGGTCCAGATCGCTAGCGGATAGCGCGCACGTCCGGATCACCGCGTCGAGCGAGAGCCACGTTGACCTCGTCGAGCAGTTCCGCCAGGTCCTGGGGATAGACGTTCTCGCCGACCGCGCTCAGCGCACGGATGTCGGCCTCGGTGCACCACTGATGGCCGGTCACGGTGCGGCGTTCGAAATCGGTGAAACCAGCACTGTGCGGTTCGAACTCCTGCGTCCGGATCGCGAAGAACAATTCTTCCGAGCGGATCAGAGTTCCGTTGAACGGGAACGTCGCAACCCGACGCCACAGCGGACCGCGCAGGTCGGCCGGAGCGATGGTCAGGCCGGTCTCCTCGTGTACCTCCCGCACCGCTGCCTCGCGGAGCGATTCGCCCTTCTCCACTGCCCCACCGATGGTGAACCAGAAGAAGGTGTCGGGAACCGTCGGATCGTGTCCGCGCAGCAGCAGTACGCGACCGCGCTCGTCGAGCAGCACCACCCGCGCGGACGTTCTCGGGGTGGCGCGGTTCTCGCTGCCGAACGTCGCGGCAGCAGACCGCTCGGCGATCTCGAAGTACGACGGCAGTGCCGCGGTTCCGCCGAGGTGCAACCAACGGACGGGACGTCTGACGCGCAGGGCAAGGGTGTCGCGAACTGCGTCGTTGTGAAACCGTCGTGCGATCAACACGCGGGCCTCGGCGTCGGCCAGTTCGGCGACCAGTTGCGGGGGCAAGTCGTTCGGTTCGACGACGGCCAGAGCCATGGACACCGCGTTCTCGGCCTCTTCACGCTGTGACCGGTCGACGCGTTCGGCCCGATCGGCCAACGCAGCGAGTTCTCTGCTCGACGGGGCCGAGTCCCGGGTCGCCGCGGACACCGCGCGCGCGACGACGGCCCGGCGGGCGAGTGCTGCATCGAGCGCCTGCCAGGCGAGGTCGGTGCGCACGTGTAGGCGGTCGAGTCGGTTCGCCGTTCCGTAGGCCCACAGGCCGACGACGAGGATCAGTACGGCGATCAGCCCGAGTACCAGAATCGTGAGCGCTGAGAAGGTCATCAGTTCGCTGCCCGCACCTTCTGGCCCCCGAGGGTGACGGTTTCGTAGACACGCAGGATCTGCTCGGCGACGACGGGCCAGTCGTAGGTGGTGACAGCCACGGAGGCGGCGTCGACCAGACGTGCACGGACGGCATCGTCGCCGAGGATCGAGCAGACGGCGACGGCGAGGGCAGCGGAGTCGTCGATCGGAACGAGGAGTCCGCACGTGCCGTCCCGCAGGACCCGTCGGAATGCGTCGAGTTCGCTTGCCACCACCGGTGTTCCGGCGGCCATGGCCTCGACCAGGACGATGCCGAAGCTCTCACCGCCGAGGTTCGGTGCGCAGTAGACGTCGGCGCTGCGCATCGCGGATGCCTTGGTCGCATCGTCGACCTGCCCCAGAAACGTCAGGTGCGACGCGAGTGCGCCCGCGTCCTTGCGTAGCTTGTCCTCGTCGCCACGGCCGACGATCAGGATCTCGATGTCGGGGTGGGATTCGACGAGTGTGGGCAGAGCGCCGAGCAGGACTGCCATTCCTTTGCGCGGTTCGTCGAAACGGCCGAGGAAGAGCACCGTGCGACCGGCGCGTGGATAGCCTTCCAGCACAGGGGCATCGGCGAATGCGGGCACGTCGACTCCGTTGGGGATCTCGACGGCGTCGGAGCCGAGGGCCTCGACCTGCCAGCGCCGGGCGAGTTCCGACACGGCGATACGGCCGCTGATCTTCTCGTGGTACGGACGCAGCACTCCTTGAAAGGTGCTGAGCACCAGGGACTTCGTCGTCGAGGTGTGGAAGGTCGCCACGATCGGGCCGTCCGCGGCCTTGAGCGCCAGCATCGACAGGCTCGGCGCGTTCGGTTCGTGGATGTGCAGCACGTCGAAGTCGTTGTCGGAGATCCACTTCCGGATTCGAGAATACGTGATCGGTCCGAATCGCAGCCGTGCGACGGATCCGTTGTACGGAATGGCGAGAGCCTCGCCCGCCGACACCACGAAGTCCGGTAGCTCGACATCGTCGGACGCCGGAGCCAGGACACTGACGCGATGCCCGCGTTCGATGAACACCTCGGCCAACTGCTGAACATGTGCTTGCACTCCACCGGGAACGTCGAACGAGTACGGGCACACCATGCCGATCTTCACGCGCCCTCGATTCGGGCGCGTCGATCGGCCGACCAGTCGCTCATCCACAACGGCTGCAGCATGTGCCAATCCGCCGGATGGGCTCGGATTCCGGCTGCGAAATGATCGGCCAACGTCTGGGTGGCAGGCCCGACCCCGGCCGAGACATCCACTGCGGGCGAGATGTCGAATCCCCAGCCGTCGCCGTCGAAGTAGCCGTGCACCGGGAGCAGCGTCGCCCCGGTGTCGATCGCGAGTTTCGCCGCGCCCGCAGGCATCCGGGTCGGTTCACCGAAGAAGGTGACCGGCACCCCGTGCTTGGCGAGGTCCCGCTCGCCGAGCAGGCAGACGACCTTGTTCTGGCGCAGTCTCTCGGACAGTGCGAGCAGAGGCGGTTGCTCGCCGCCGCTGAGCGGGAATATCTCGAAGCCCAGGCTCTCTCGATAGGCGACGAATCGCTGGTACAGGGATTCGGGCTTCAGCCGTTCGGCAACGGTGGAGAGTCCTCCGTGCGTGCGCACCAGCCACATTCCGGCCATGTCCCAATTGCCACTGTGCGGCAGAGCCAGGACCACTCCCTTACCGGCCGCGAGCGCACCCTCGAGATGTTCCTTGCCGTTCACGCACCGATCGATGACGGCGGCCTGCGCGGCCAGATCCATCGACGGCAACCGAAACGCCTCGCGCCAGTATCGAGCATAGGAGCGCAGGCTGTCGCGAATCAGCTCGTCGGGTACCTCGGAGGGAGTGGTTCCCAGGACGCGAGCGAGATTGCGACGCAACTGATCCGGGCCGCCGTTGCGCGTCGACGCGAAGTCTGCGCCGCGATCGAACAGGCGTCGTGCCACCGGCTCGGGCAGAGACCGGACCAGGCGCCAACCGGCCGCGTAGCCGGCGTCGCTCGCTCTGTCGGAGAGATTCACGACGCGGCCACGTCGCCGTCGTCGGGTGCCGGTGCCACCGGAGGCACGATGATGTCACGGGCACCCTCGGATCCACGAACTGCGAGAACGCGCTGGAACACGGTGACGATGCTCAGGGCGGCGAGAATCCACATGGCCGGGTAGATCAGGCTGTCCAGCCACGGAATGTCGAAATGTCTTCCGACACCGGTGAGCCCAGCTCCGACCAGAACGATGACGAGGCGGTCCGGTCGTTCGATCCAACCACCGTCCGCTGACAGGCCGCTGGCCTCGGCGCGGGCTTTGGCGTACGAGATGACCTGCGAGGTGACCAGGCAGATCAGGGTGGCCACCAGCAGCAGCTTGTCCTGCTCGGAATAGACGGCCCACCAGGCCAATCCGCCGAAGATCGCACCGTCGGCCACTCGATCGCACGTCGCATCGAGGACGGCACCGTACTTGGTACCACCACCCCGAGCCCGCGCCATGGCACCGTCGAGCATGTCGAACAGGACGAACAGGGTGATGACGATCGAGCCCCACCACAGGTAGCCGGCGGGGTACATCGTGACCGCCGCGGTCACGGTGACGACGGTGCCGATGATCGTCACCGAGTTGGGGGTCAGTCCGGTGCTGTTGAGGGCGCGCCCGAGCGGGGCGGTCACCTTCGAGACCGGCGCACGGCCGAAAATGCTCAGCACGGCGCGTGCTCCTCTCGCCTGTGGTTCATTCGTTCCAGGCCGACGCCAGCAGGGCCCGAGTGTCGCGGAGCAGCTGCGGCATCACTTTTGCGCCGCTGATCACGGTGATGAAGTTCGCGTCGCCGCCCCACCGGGGCACGATGTGCTGATGCAGATGCTCGGCCAAGGACCCGCCCGCGGCAGCTCCGAGGTTGAGCCCGACGTTGAACCCGTGCGGACGTGACACTCGCTTGATGACGCGAATCATCTGCTGCGTGAAGGCCATCAGTTCCGCGCTCTCCGCGGGCGTGAGGTCTTCCAGTGCCGCGACGCGACGGTACGGCACGATCATCGCGTGGCCCGGGTTGTACGGATACAGGTTGAGGACCGCATACACCGATTCGCCTCGTGCGACGACGAGACCGTCCTCGTCGCTCATCTTGGGGATGTCGGAGAACGGCTCGTTCGACTTCGCCGAGCCCTGAGGAGCCTCGGCGATGTAGGACATCCGATGCGGCGTCCACAGTCGCTGCAGCCGATCGGGCTCACCGGCCCCGGTGACGACGATCGACTCGTCCTGTTCCGACATGATCAGCTCACTCCTGCGGGTTCGGTCTGCACGAGCTCGGCGGTCGGTGATGCGTTGTTGCGCTGGGAGATCCAGTCGGTGACGACGGTGATGGCCTGCGCCACCGGGACGCCGTTGACCTGAGTGCCGTCCCGGAATCGGAAGCTCACGGCACCGGCTTCGACGTCGCGTTCGCCGGCGAGGAGCATGAAGGGAACCTTCTGCGCCGTCTGGTTGAAGATCTTCTTCTGCATCCGGTCGTCACTCGCGTCGACCTCGGCGCGTACGCCACGCTTCTTCAGCTCGTTCACCACCGCGAACAGGTGGTCCTGGTAGACCTCGGCAACCGGGATGCCCACGACCTGGACCGGTGCGAGCCAGGCCGGGAACGCGCCCGCGTAATGCTCGGTGAGCACTCCGAAGAAGCGCTCGATGGATCCGAACAGCGCGCGGTGAATCATCACCGGGCGTTCCTTGGTTCCGCCCGAGCCGGTGTATTCGAGTTCGAAGCGTTCGGGCAGGTTGAAGTCGAGCTGAATGGTCGACATCTGCCAGGTACGCCCCAGCGCATCCTTGGCCTGTACCGAGATCTTCGGTCCGTAGAACGCCGCACCACCCGGATCGGGCACCAGGTTCAGGCCCGACGCAGCCGCCACCTCGGCGAGGGTGTTGGTCGCTTCTTCCCAGACCTCGTCGCTGCCGACCGACTTCTCCGGGTTGCGAGTGGAGAGTTCGAGGTAGAAGTCGTCGAGGCCGTAGTCCTTGAGCAGCCCGAGAACGAACTCGAGGGTGCTGGTGAGCTCGCCGCGCATCTGCTCGCGGGTGCAGAAGATGTGCGCGTCGTCCTGGGTCATCCCGCGCACCCGGGTCAGACCGTGGATGACGCCGGACTTCTCGTAGCGGTAGACCGAGCCGAACTCGAACAGGCGCAACGGCAGTTCGCGGTACGAACGGCCGCGAGAGCGGAAGATCAGGTTGTGCATCGGGCAGTTCATCGGCTTGAGGTAGTAGTCCTGGCCGGGCTTGCGCACGTCGCCGTTCTCGTCGAGTTCGGCGTCCAGGTGCATCGCCGGGAACATGCCGTCCCGGTACCAATCGAGGTGACCCGAGACCTCGTAGAGATGGCCCTTGGTGATGTGCGGGGTGTTGACGAACTCGTAGCCCTCTTCGATGTGCCGCTGGCGGGAGTAGTTCTCCAGCTCGTTGCGGATCACACCACCCTTCGGATGGAACACCGGAAGACCGGAGCCCAATTCGTCGGGAAAGCTGAACAGGTCCAGCTCGGATCCGAGCTTGCGGTGATCGCGACGCTCCGCCTCGGCCAGCAGTTCGAGATGCGCATCGAGCGCTTCGGCAGACTCCCAAGCCGTTCCGTAGATGCGCTGCAGGCCTGCATTGTCCTGATTGCCGCGCCAGTAGGCGGCCGAACTGCGGGTGAGCTTGAACGCGGGCACGTACTTGGTGGTGGGGATGTGGGGTCCGCGGCACAGATCGCCCCAGATGCGCTCGCCGGTCCGGGGATTGAGATTGTCGTAGGCGGTCAGCTCTCCCCCGCCGACCTCCATGACCTCAGGATCGTCGATGCCGGACTTGTCGTCGATCAGCTCGAGCTTGTACGGCTCGTTAGCCAACTCCTCACGGGCCTGCTCCACCGACTCGTACACCCGACGTGAGAAACGTTGTCCGGCCTTGACGATCTGCTTCATCTTCTTCTCGAGGGCCGTCAGATCCTCGGGAGTGAACGGCTGCTGAACGTCGAAGTCGTAGTAGAAGCCATCCTTGATGAACGGTCCGATGCCCAGCTTGGCGTCGGGAAAGAGATCCTGAACGGCCTGCGCCAGCACGTGCGCAGCCGAGTGCCTGATGACGCTTCGTCCGTCCTCGGTGTTCGCCGGAACGGGCTCGACCTCGGTGTCGCCCTGCGGTGCCCATGACAGGTCACGGAGCTTGCCGTCGGGATCGCGCACGACGACGATCGCGTCGGGTCCCTTGTTGGGCAGGCCGGTGTCGCGGAGCGCCGTACCTGCCGTGGTTCCGGCCGGCACCATGATGCGGGCGGGCGAAACAGCGGCGACAACGGGCATGCTCACAGCGATGTACTCCTCGATCGGTTCTTCTGGCCAGGAAGGCCTCCGACAGCCTATCGGCATCGGTCCACTCGATTGGCCTCAGCGCGACGCGTGACGTCAGATCGGGCTTTCGAGCCACGTCCAGTCGAGCCCGATCCACCCTCCGACCAACGCGAACGTTCCCAGCAGCCACAGCGTGGCCAGCACGACCACGGTGGTGAACAGAACGCCGAGGCCCTTGACGAACATCGATTGCTTGGAGAACCACGCCATGAATGCGTCGTATCTCTTGCGGACGAACCGCAGCGCACTCTTGGCCCACGCGAATTCCGAGGCCAGGATGCCCAGACCCGCGAACACGATCAGCCACCCGGGCCCCGGGTACGGAATGGCGAGTACACCCAGCACCAGCACGACCGTTCCGACGACACCGATCGTTATCCGGTACGCGAGATCGAGCGACTTGTTCTCGGCGATGCGCGCCCGGAAGCGCCGATGCTTCACCTTGGCTGTGTCCATCGGACCCTGGTCGTCGACGGCCTGCGGCTTCGTCTCTTCGGTGCTCACCGACCCAGGTTACCGGCCTCGAACGCAAGAAGGCCCACACCGACGAGCGGTGCGGGCCTTCTTTTCTGTGGTCCCGGCTGGGATCGAACCAGCGACCTTCCGCGTGTGAAGCGGACGCTCTCCCACTGAGCCACGGGACCGAACGAGGCAAAACATTAACACGAGGTGCCGCGGCGAACCGAATCGCCTGCCCGATCATCGAATTCGTCGATGGACTACCTCCACTGGACTCGTTCCGCCTCTGCTTTCACATCATTCACATGGGCCGATCGGTCGAATTCCGCGGCTGACCACGAGATTTGTGAGTTTCACTCCCGTTGGGTTAATGTTTTCCCCGCACCACGGAGACAGCAACTGCCCAGCAGTGAACGGCTCCGGGGTATGCGGATGTGGCGCAGTGGTAGCGCATCACCTTGCCAAGGTGAGGGTCGCGGGTTCGAATCCCGTCATCCGCTCGAGGGTCTCGACCCATGGTGGAGTGGCCGAGTGGTGAGGCAACGGCCTGCAAAGCCGTGCACACGGGTTCGATTCCCGTCTCCACCTCGCAAGTGCGTCGGTCGCAAGGCCGATGCGAGGACACGCGCGATTAGCTCAGCGGGAGAGCGCTTCCCTGACACGGAAGAGGTCACTGGTTCAATCCCAGTATCGCGCACCACAGCAGGACCAGGTCAGGCCCCCTTTCGAGGGGGCCTTTCTTGCGTCTGCACCACGTTTGCCCCACGTTGGTGGCGCACACCCCCACGCAGGCCGCCGCCCCGGTCTCATACGAGGCCGGGGCATTACCTACCGCGAACGCACGCGGGTTGCAGTTATGGACCGAGTGCGAGCTATCGGGTGGTTTGCACCTCGGTACTCGGGTCCACGATAGGGCCGAGTCCTAGCATCTGTTGCCGCACGAGGTTTATCAGCGGCTTACGTTGTCCATGAATCTTGGAGAATTGCTCACTAATTGCCTCGAAATCGGGCTCTTCGAGCCCGCCTACGAGCTTGTCTAGGGCCTCGCTAGCCATAAAGACGACCGCCCGGTAATCGACGTACAGGGTACGAACAGCCCGCTCGACCTCGGGTTCAACAAGCGTCACAAACGCTGGCGTGAATACGAGTTCAAGGGCCACTAGGCGTAGTAACCACGGTCTACCAGCATCGGAAATGTTTTGTGCAACCTGTTGAGCGTTTAGGGGTGTGTTCTGCGCCCGCCAGCCCGCGTGCTTTTTCAACGCCTTGAACTCGGTCCACGGGAATCCGGCCACCTCCGCGATTGCCTCGAAAATGGGCGGCAACGTCGCAACCTGCTCTTGCCTCCGCTGAGCGTCAAGCTCGCGGGTCAGCAGCTCCTCGGATCGAGCTAACTCGGCCTCTAGTCTTAGCTGGGCCGCGTCACGGTCCTCACGTGCCCGTTCGCGCACCGCGTCGAGTTCTCGAACCAACCTTGCGTCCGCAGCGTCGGCGTCGGCGACTCTCAAACGCTCGGCCTCAAGTGCCCCTGCTTCCGCGTCTTCCCGTGCTTGCGCAGACTGAAGTAGGGCGACCACCACAGCCGCGACGGTGCCAACACTGGCCACCCATGTGCCGACCACGCTCCACACGTCGACACCCCACCCGGCGATGATCCCCCACACACCGACCACCGCGCAGAGCAACACGACCGCGCCGCCAGCCAGCCACCTCACCACTTTTTGATTCCCCGTATTTGCCATATCGAGAACCCTAGGGGCAAGCAACGACAACAGCCCCCGTCGTAATGATGGACTGCCCATGCCGCCGTGCACATGCTTAAAAGTTCTGTCGGGTCGTTCTCTTAGGCTTGGCCGTGCCAACCACGAGGTCGGTACCCGCCAGGAAAGGGCAATATATGACCGCAGCACCATGGGATTACGAGGCCGTGAGCGGCACCAAGGTTCGATTGACCAACCGCACCGGGGCCAAGGCCGCGATGGTCTCGTTGCGCGAACACGAAAGCAACAAGGTTGTTCACTCGGTAAGCCCCGTCGAACCCGACGCGTCGTTCGAGTTCAAGACCTCGGGCGGCCTCGTTCTGCACGTGGAATGGCGGTCGATACACCCCGAGGGCGACCATGAGGCCATGTGGACGTTCAAGACATAGCCTCACGCACAACACCGCCCCGGTCTCACACGAGGCCGGGGCGGTGTTTTGTCACAAGGGTTTACGCCCTCGTGCCCACCTCGACGACGCCGAGGGGGCTCGTGAGGTTGACGCCGATACGCGTCTCGGTGCGCACCTCGATTTCGTTGCGAGAGAACCCGCTGTACGGGTTCCAGTCGACCGAGATACGCCCGTCACCGACGAACTCGATTGCCGTGGTGTCGAGCACGGTGCCGGTCTTGGCCGGTAGGACGTTGCTCGTCACTGTCGGCACACCCCACACGAGACGCTTGGCGCGGTCCACCGGGAGATTGGCGGAGCCGAGGTCGAACGCACCGTCACCCTCACGGCGGGTGAGTTCGAGCATTTCCCAATCGTCGGGTGAGAGCACGATCCCCCGCGCCACGTGGCCGAGTCGTTCGAGGTCGGTGATTGCCCTACGCAGCGTGGTCAACAGGTCGACCGCAAACGGCCTCGATTGGATGGCCGGGTCGTTGAGGATGCCGCGCACGTTGTCGACCCGAGGCGGCCCCGCCGACACGGCACCGTCACCGACCAATACGGCGTCCTCGATACCGAGGCGCAGACCGTGCAACATGCGCCGTTCTAGGAACGCCTGCACCGCCGCCGAGTCTTCGAGCACGTACTTGTCGACCGGCCCCGCCAGGTGCGCCACGACGCGCAAGTGATCCTCGACCCGCTCGATTGCGTAGTCGGAGCGAGGCTTTTCCTCACCGACGGCCACGACCCCGGCGTTATCTTCGCGGCTCACCTCACGCATGTACGAGAAATGAGACGCCACGGGGCTCATGGGCAACAGGTCGAGGATCGTGGTTGGCAGGTCGGGCCGCTCGTAAATACCGATCATCGGAATGTCGCCGGTGGCACTGCCCGCCGGTACGAGTGCCTTGGCCAACGGATCGGGGCCAGCCATGCCCTTGACGAGGGTGGCCGCCGCCGCCTTGACGCCACCCGGCGTCGTGAGGCCGAGGTACTGCACACCGGCGTTACCGGCGTACCTGTTCCCGCCCTCAGGGTTGGACTTACCGAGGCGGTGCATGACGTCCGACGACTTGAGGGCGGCCTCGATCTTGCCGTCGATGCGGGTAATGGCGTCGGCCCCCGCCTTGGCCGCCTCGATTGCCTCGGGTTCGGGGTCGTCGAGTGACTTGAGTTCGGTCAACACCTTTTGACCCTCGGTGATAAGCGCCGACCGGCGTTCGACGAGGCTTCCCGCCGAGTTGTCGTCGGCGGCCTTGATTGCGGCGCGTAGTGCGTCGAGCTTGATTCTCATGGGAGACGTCCTAAGGACTCACGGCCACTGTTGTGGCACAACGGTTTCGAGTGAATCCCCACGGCCCACCTATGCCCCCGCCGCCAGCATCGGCGGCGTGACCCTGGCGTATGGCAGGGGCGTCGATACCCACGGCCCGCCGATGCCCCCGCCGACGATCCGGCGTGACCCTTGCGTATGGCTTCGATCAACGCACCGTCGACCCTACAGGGCCAATCCCGTTGTGCTGCAAGGGTAACGCTACCCCTCGTGACGCGGCGGTGACACCGCAGTGACGCCTAGAACCCCCGCCGTTTCCACAGCGTCTCGTCCCACCCGTCGGCGGCGGCGCGCGTGGTGCCCTCGTGGGTGTCGTCGTCGAGCACGTCACTACCGCGCATCGGAACCTCGACCGACTCGTTGCCGGGGCGCACCTCGGGCGGTACCGACGGCCACGGCGGCACACCGATTGCACCGCCGTCGTTCGCCCGCTGCGCGGCGGCCCTGGCCGCCCCTGCCCCGTTCGGCCCGCCACCGAATCGGTAGGCCGTGGCCCCGTCGGGTGCGGTGACCCACCACCGGCCAGTGCGGTCGACACCGGCGGCGTAGACCGCCTCGGTGACGTCCTCGGTCGTCGTCTCACTCATCGGTCGACCCCTCGTCGTCGGGTGTCGGCAGGGCGTCCTCAACGCTCTCGGCGTCGAAATCCCACCCGTCGGGTAGGTCAGGCTTGGCGGCCTGCGTGGCCCGTTTGGGCACCTCACCGAACAGGTCACGGTGGTAGCTGGCGCACAGGCCCTCAGGGCGGTCGACGTGAGGCCTCAACAAGGCCACGCACCGCTCGAAATCGCCTTGGTACCCCCATGCGATCTTGACCGCGCCGAGGCCCAACGTTGCCCACACGCGTGGGTTGTCGGCGTTGGGGTCGGTGTCCTGGCCGTCGAACTTGAGGGCCAGGGCCGCCGCCTCGTATCGGCGCACCACGTCATCGAGGCCGGTCACGTCGTCGCCCCGTAGGCAAACGGGTTGACCGCGCCGCCGTCGCCCATAGCCGCCGTGGTCTGCGCTGAGGCGTATGCCTTGGCCTCGGTGGCGGGAGATAGCCCGAGTTCGCCGGTGAGGCGGTGCACCTCGGCGCGGGCGTCGGCCAGCATCTTGACCTCAGGGCGCACAACACGTTTCGTCGTCTCGTCACCGGCACTGTTGCGCACGGTGACCCACTCGGTGCGGCCCTGCTTGGCCACGTCGGCGCGCAGCTCGTGAAACTCGGCCCACGCGGTGCAGTACCGCACGAGGACGCCTCGGTGCAGGTCACCGGCCAACACGCGCAGCTTGTCGAGTAGGGGCACAACGCGTTTCCACTCGGCCTGCGCCTCACGAGGTAGGCCCTTGGGCATTGGCGGGGCCTCACGGGCCGACGGGACGGTGACGACCTTGCGGCCCGCCGAGTCATGGCCGGGGCCTCGACCGCCGATCAACTTGAGGGCGGTGGGCTTGACGGGTGCGGCCATGTGACACAACCCCTTTCGTGTGGACGTCGAAAGCAGAAACGCCGGGGTCGTCTCCACAAACGACCCCGGCGTCACCGACGGGTGCGCAAGTACCCGACCTATCACTCACCTGCATTTCCTGACGAAAGGAACAGCAACCCCCACCATACCCGATAGTCATGCATTGCAACGGATTTCCATACACCGTGTCGTGACACCCGGTGTCACGTCGACGACGGTGCTCACTTGACATTGCGCGGTGCGCGTGGGTCACACTGCCGCGCCGATCTGTGCACGCAGATAAAGCCCGAGAGAGGGGGGTGCACCAGCGGCGAGACGTCAACAATTCCGACCCCACCCCCTCGTGAGCGGTCGAGAGAGCCGAACCGACTGCGTGATTGTTGTCACACCACCGCCGACCGTGGCACCACGAGCCACGGTCGGTCTGGTTATGCATGTTTATGCACCGAGGTCGTCACCCTCTGGCCAAGGTGCCACGGCGTCGGGGCCGTGTTGCTCGACGAGGATACGCCGGATAGCCCTACGGGCCTCGTCCCTGGCCGCCAGTCGCCGTGCATCTTTGGCGTCGAACCGATCCTCACGCGCCGTGCCGCTGTACCCGCGATTCTGCGCCCTAGGCTCACGCTGCCGCTTGATCTTGCCGTCGAGGGGGTCGTGTGTACGCCGCGCCATGGTCACGCGTCCTCGACCATGTGCGTGGCGGCCAACTGTGCGTGCAACATGCGGGCCGCACCCTCGGCACCGTGAGCACGGCGCATGACCGCAACGTATCGACGGGCCAAGGCCACGATGACCTCCCCGTGCGGCACGTCGCCGGTCGAGAGTTGGTCGACTGCCTCACCGAGTACGTCAGCGGTGGGGTCGTCGGCGTCGGCGGCGTTGGACATACCGAGGGCAATGAGTAGGCCGAGGCGGTCGGCCTCGTTGTTGACGGTGACGCTCATGGGTTGGTTCCTGTCGCTCGGTGGACCCGTCGGGTCCGGTGGTTGGGTTGCCGGGGCCAATGCCCCGAGGCGGTCTCGTTGCCGGTGCCGTGGGCGGTGATCGACCGGTGCCAGCGCCCCACAATCGGGGTCGGGTTCTGTAATCGAAAATCATTCGATGCCCCATTGCCCGCCCCCTATAGAGAGGGGGCGCGGGCACTTTTGGCGGGCATTGCCAGCGGGCACCGGCGGGCAACCGGCGGGCACCACCGGTGACCTGCGCAAACCACCGGACTCGTTGCGAGTGGCGGGCACCGGCGGGCACCCTCGGCGGGCAGGGGCGGCGGGCACCCAAACGGGCACCCTCGGCGCGGGTGTTTTCATGCCTCACCGAGGTCGAGTTCGGCGGCATAGGCGGCGGTGATCTTGTACCGCATGACCGGGTTGCCGGTGGCGGCGCTGGTCATCATTTCGAGGTGCCCTCGGGCCTCCAAGGTCGACCACGCCTGCGGGAACCGCTTGCCCACGGTGCGGGTGTCACCGGTGATCTTGAGTTCGTGGTCGGCCTGTAGTGCCGACTTGGCCTCGACCTTGGTGCACCCCGTCGTGCCGTGGTTGAACGTCTCGACGATGACCCGCGCCAACCGCTCGTAGATCGGTGAGGTGGCGTTGACGCGCTCGGTCGCCGGTAGGTCGAGCGGGTCCACGCCGAGGTCTGCCGAGTCGAGCACTATCGACGTCATGCCCTCGACGGCCACGGCGTGCAACTCGACCGGCTCGGGTTCTTCGATGTCCTTTTGCTTTTCGGTCTTGAGCTTGACCGTGCCTCGTTTGCCGGGTGTCATCACGAGTTCGGTCTGCACGCCGCCCTCGATAGCGGTCGACCCCCGGGCGTGCTCGGTGCCCCTGGTGGTGTGGTGTACGAGCAACACGCACGCCCCGGTCCCCCGTCGCAACGCGTCGAGGTTGTTGACGAGGATGCCCATATCGGTCGAACTGTTTTCCTCGTGGCCGGGTGTGTAGCGGGCCTGTGTGTCGACGACGATCAACGAGGGCTTACGCCAGAACAACAGACGGGCCAGCGCCACCCACTCGGCGGCGTCGGACTGCGGCGCGGCCAGGTCGACGATCCCGTCGAACACCTCGACCTCGGCGGGCTTGCCGTCGAGGCGGTGGCGTTCCCACGCGGTCAACCGGGCGTCGATCCCGCGCACGCCCTCACCCACGAGGTACACGACCCCGCCCTGCGCAACGGCCTGGCCGTGCCACGGCGTGCCGGTGGCAACCGAGGCCGCCCAATCGAGGGCCAGGAACGACTTGTAGCTACCGGGCGGGCCGACGAGGCGGGCCACGGTGTCGAGGTACAGGAACCCGTCGACCAACGGCTCTAGGGCGGGCATGGTGGCCAGGTCGGCCCGCGACCGCATGGCCCCGGCCACCTTGGCCTCGGCGTGGGCGCGGGCGGTCGCAAGCTTGTCGGCTTTCTTCCCGCTGGCCATGCGCGCAACCATGGCGTCGAGGGATTCCGAGGGCGGTGACGCCGCCGGGTTGTACCTCGTATCCTTCTGCGGCGGTGCATGTTTGGGTACTGGCCGCACCACGTGGTCGGGCAGGAACGCAGGACGGTCGCCCTCACCGCGAACCCACCGCATGGCCCGACGTTGCTGGCGGGCGTCGAGGGCTTGATACCACGCGGGTTCGTATGCTCTGGTCATCACGCCGCCCCGTGGTGATCGACGACGTGGCGGGCAATGTCGAGTTGACGAGTGAATACGGCCTCGGCCTCACCGACGCTCGTGCCGAGGTACCGCCGGTGTCGTATCCATGCGTCGTGCACGCGGGCCAGGGCCTCGGCGTCGTCCTCGACGCTCTCTAACGCCTCGTACAGTTCGCCCGAGTCGAGGTCGACCACGGGCGTCACCGTGGCGGCCATGGTGATGGTCGGGGCCGGTGCGCCGTCGTTCCAATGCTTGCGCCACTGCGCCACCGTCCCGGCGCGCAGCTCGAACGCTGATGCCTCGACCGGCGGGGCAATGCGCAATGCACGTAGCGACGAAACAAGGCCGATCACGGGGTCGGGGGTATCGTAGGTGTCATCCATGAGATTGCCTCTCAAGCTCGGCCAGTGCCCTCGGTTGGTCCCCGAGGGCATCGGCATTTCCAGGGGTGTTGCTGGTCGCTTGGCGGGCGTCGAAATACTTGGCGCGTTCACTGCGCTCGCTGGACACGGGCGGCACGTCTGGCCTTGGCGGCGTACTCGACGAAGTAGCCGAACACACTGCCCCACAACGCAATCGAGGCGTACACAGGGCTGGTCACCGTGCGGAACGAATCGGCGTGAGCAATTTGTCGAGACTGGCAGAGTCGATCCGGATACCGTGACCGGCAAGCTTGAACCCGTCGAGCTTTCCGGCGGCCAGCCACCGGCGGATCGTGGATACACCGACGCCGAGTTGATCGGCGGCGGCCTGTTGAGTGATGAGTTTGCGGGCCATGGCGGCGCTCCTAGACAGGTGTGGTCGATGAGACCAATCACCTGTCGGAGCGCCCCACAGGCGGGCTTACCGACACTGGCGTGGTTGACTGCGTTTCCCGGCGCGGTGTGATCCGCTTTTGGTGACCGGTACTCCCGTGTCCGACGTCGTGTGTGTATTGGTGGCGTTGCCGCTACCGGCGGGCCTGTGAACCCGTGCCCATAGGTCTACACGCCTGTGCACTAGTCGTCAAACGACGAGATACGTTGCGGCACTGTTTGATTACGCATGAGGCGGATTGACCAACGCCGACAACGCTGCCGCTATTGCCTTGTCCCGGCCACCGGCTACGTGCTGGTACCGCAACGCGGCGGCGGGGGTCGAGTGACCGAGGCGGCCCATGAGTTCGGCCAGAGTCGCACCCGTAGCACTGGCGAGCACAGCACCGGTGTGGCGCAGGTCGTGAAAGCGTAGATCGTCGCGTCCCGCCCTGCCCCTGGCCGTGTAGAACCGCCGATACAGCGTGGCCGGTGCCAAGTGGCCGCCATGCTGCGCAGGAAACAACAAGGCGTTGCGGTCGGGGCCGACGTGCTCGGCCAGGTGCGCCGAGAGCACCGGCACGAGGTGGGGCGGTATGGCCACGTCGCGGCTACCCGCCTCACTCTTGGGGTCACCGACCACGAACGCGCCGTCGACTCGCACCACGGCCCGCCGTATGCGGATCACCTCGTCTGTGAGGTCGACGTCGTGCCGCCGTAGCTCGGTGAGTTCACCGAACCGGAGAGCGCACCACGACGCCAACAGGATCATGGCCTGATACGGCGCGGGCATGGACCCGGTGAGCGTTTCCAACTCGGCCAAGGTGGCCGGCCGAATCTTGTGGACCCGCTTGGCCGAACCGGCCCCGCGAATGTGGCACGGGTTGGTGGTGATCTTCCCGTCACTGGCGGCGGTGGCCAGGACTGTGCGCACGAGGCCGTAGGCGTGACTGCGCAGTGTCGGTGTGCCGGTGCCGAGGTCGGTGTACCAACCGCGAATGTCGTCGGGTGTGATCGACGCCAGGGGTAGTGCGCCGAGAGTCGGCAACACGTGCGCGTCGAGCAACTTTCGGTAATGCTCACGCGTGCGCGGCTTGAGGTCGCGGTGGGTCATCCAATCCTCGGCGTACTCACGGAACGCAACGGGCTTGGCCTTGGCCGTCGCGGCGTCGGTCGGCGGTGACCACAACTCGCGGTCGATTTCTCGTCGGCGGTCCACTAGCCACGCCTCGGCGTCTATCTTGGCCGCGAACGTTGCGGGCGCGTCGTACAGCCGCCCGTCCGGCCCGGTGTAGCTCGCTTTCCAGCGACCGCTCCGGAACTGCCGTAGTCGCCCGAAACCGCGTTGCGTCCTGCCCTTAACCCCCGCCATTACCACTCACCCCTGCCTGTTTTGCACCACGTTTGCACCACGTCAGACTATATCGGTAGATATTCGTGCACAGTTCTGCGCCGCGATACTGGCCATTGAATATGCATGTCAGAGCCTTATTTTGCAGGTCGTGGGACGTGTTGCCAGTACCGCAGTGAACTAATTCAATCCCAGTATCGCGCACCACAGCAACACAACGAAG
Source organism: Rhodococcus sp. 15-725-2-2b (assembly GCF_002259075.1). NCBI lineage: Bacteria > Bacillati > Actinomycetota > Actinomycetes > Mycobacteriales > Nocardiaceae > Rhodococcus > Rhodococcus sp. 15-725-2-2b. The sequence goes on from NZ_NPFL01000019.1 coordinate 395,761, forward strand.
GCCCCCTTTCGAGGGGGTCTTTTTTGTGCTTGACGAATCAAATGTGGTGATTCACGCCATAGAAGTGCACAGTGGAGATGACGCACACACTTCGACGGAAGGACACTCACGTGTCGGACGAAGCTCAGAGCGAACCCACAGTCGACGACGCCACCCTGGAGGAAGCGAAGAAGTCCGTCGAGGGCCTCGACGACCGGTATCGACCCGGCGCCCGGCCCACCGTGGCCCTTCCGGGAACCAACGGGACCGTCGCCGGCACCGCGTTCGCGGACATGGTCGACGACAACGGTGAGATGGTGGACGCCGACGACCGGGACTCCGCCGGCTCCGATGACGATTCCGCCACGGATCACGCCGACAACCAGGAAAAGGTAACGTCCTCGAACGATGCCTGAACCCGAAGGTCCCGACGCCCCCGCCGACATCGATCTCGGCGGGGGTGTCGCCTTTCTGCACACGCCCGCGATCCCGTCACGGGGCGGCCTGGCTCTCACCCACGGTGCGGGCGGCAACTGCGAGTCGCCGCTGTTGCAACGCATCGCCGCAGTATGGACGGCAGCCGGGTTCACGGTGCTGAGGTTCGACCTTCCCTTTCGGGTACGCAAACCCAAAGGACCGCCGCACCCGTCCCGCTCGGCCGAGGACCGGCTCGGTATCTCCGTTGCCGTCGAACGCCTCCGCGCCGAGACAGACGGATTCATCGCGTTCGGTGGGCATTCCTACGGTGGCAGGCAAGGGTCGATGATCGCGGCCGAACGACCGGGCCTCGTCGACGGGCTCGTGCTGACGTCCTACCCCTTGCACCCGCCGGGCAAGCCGGAAAAGGTTCGTACCCAGCACCTTCCGGAACTGCGAACACCGGCTGTGCTGGTGCACGGCACGAAGGACCCGTTCGGCACCACTGCCGAGCTGAGCGCTGCGCTCGCGCTCGTCCCGGCACCTACACTGCTCGTCGACATCGAGGGCGCAGGCCACGACCTCGCTCCGGTCAGGTACGACGCGGCGACGAAAACCCTTGCCGGGGCCACCTCGTTGTTCGCTGCCCCGACGTCCGATTCGTCCGTTGACGTCCCGCTCTTCGACCCGTCACGCTGAAGTGGTCTACTAAGGCATGCCGACCTGGGGATGGTTCATCGTGGCGTTGGTCCTCGTCGACGCGGCGGTGCTCGCGGCGTGGCTGCTGGCCCGCAAGAAGCCCGGCTCGTCCTCGGACACCTCACGCCACATCATGTTCGTCGGTCTCGACGAGAGCGCCCGCGCAGACATTCATCAGCTTCTGGCCGCCAACAAGAAGCTCCAGGCGATCAAGGTCTTTCGCGACCGAACAGGTGCCGGCCTCCACGACGCGAAGATCGCGATCGAAAGCGTCCAGCGCGGCGAGCCCCTTCCGTCCTCGGCCACCATCGTCGACGCCGCGCAATCCGGTCCGACACCCTGGAACGATCTGATCCCGCGACTGCAGTCCCTCAAATCGGAGGGCAAGACGATCTCGGCCATCAAACTGCTGCGCGACCGGACCGGTATGTCGTTGCGCGATGCCAAGAACGCAGTGGATCTGCTGTGACCGTGCGGGTAGCAACACTCGGCGATGCACATCGCGTCGCCGAGGTGGCCGCGTCGACCTTTCCGCTCGCCTGCCCGCCGGGAACCCGGCCCGACGACATCGAGCAGTTCATTTCGAACGTGCTGTCGGCCGAGCACTTCGAGAACTACATCGCCGATCCGAACAGAGCCGTCCTGATCGACGAAACTGTGGACGCTCACGTGGTGGGCTACGCGATGCTCGTGTCGGGGACGCCCACCGACCCGGATATTCGCGCCACCCTGTCGCACGAGCCGACCATCGAGATCAGCAAACTCTACGTGGAACCGACCCAGCACGGCAGCGGAGCCGCGGGCCGACTGATGTCGTCGTCGCTGAGCCAGGCACGCGAATCCAGTTGTGCGGCAGCATGGTTGGGTGTCAACCAACAGAACGTACGGGCGCAGAAGTTCTACACCAAACACGGCTTCCAGATCGTGGGCACCAAGAAATTCGTCGTCGGCGTCCAGACACACGACGACTACGTCATGGAGGTGAGGCTGTGACGACCGCTCAGCCGACTGCGGCGAAACGGGACAACGCGAGCAGCCGCGACGTGGCGCGCAGATACTTCTTGCGGTAGCCGCCGGCCAACATCTCCTCGGTGAAGATCTCGTCGAGCTTGCCGCCCGACGCCGTCACCGGGATACCCGCGTCGTACAGGCGATCGGCGAGGACCACCAGGCGCAGGGCGATGGCCTGATCCGATGCCGGGTGCACGTTCTTCAGGAACACCGCAGGAATGCCGTCGAGCAACTTGCCGTAGCGCGAGGGGTGCAGCGTGCTCAGATGCGCCAGCAGCTCGTCGAAATCGTCCAGGGTTGCGCCCTCGACGGTATCGGCGCGGTCTACCAGCTCGGCCTCGGACGTGGGCTCGGGAGCCGGGGGCAGGTCGCGATGGCGGTAGTCGGGTCCGTCGACCCGGATGGACTCGAAGATCGAGCCGAGTTTCTTGATCTCCCGCATGAAGTCCTCGGCGGCGAAGCGACCCTCACCGAGCTGCCCGGGCAAGGTGTTCGAGGTCGCGACGATGGACACTCCGCGCTGCGAGAGCTCGGAGAGCAACCGAGAGACCAACATCGTGTCGCCGGGATCGTCGAGCTCGAACTCGTCGATACACAGCACGCTGTGGTTGGAGAGTTCTTCGAGGGCCTTGTTGAAGCCCAGAGCACCGACCACGTGCGTCAGCTCGACGAACGTGCCGAACGCCTTGGGCTCGGGAACGCTGTGGTAGATCGAGGCGAGCAAGTGAGTCTTGCCGACACCGAAGCCGCCGTCGAGGTACAGGCCTGCACCGATGGCCGGGGTCTTCTTGCCGAACAGACCTCGTTTGCCCTTGCCGCGGATCTTCTGCACCTTGTTCGCGAACTCCTCGGCCTTCGCGACCGCAGCAGCCTGCGTCGGCTCCTTGGGGTCGGGAATGTACGAGGAGAAACTGACGTCGTCGAACATCGCCGGCGGGACCATCTGCGCGATCAACTGATCGGAGGGGACCACGGGATTTCGGTCGACAAGGCGTGCGGGCATTTGTCGAGCGTAACGACGTGGTCTGATCTCTCTCATGCAGCTTCTCGATAATGGGACCTACTTCACATCGGAGCAGGCAGCCGACTCCGCGCCCGCCGTCGGCTCGATCCTCGACGACGATGCCATACGGGCCCTGTACTCCTACCCCACACAACTGGACCGACCGTGGATCCGCACGAACTTCGTCGCCAGCATCGACGGATCGGTCACCGCTGAAGGTAAGTCGGCGGGCCTGGGAACCCCCGCGGACGCCCGACTGTTCGGCATTCTGCGTGAACTCTGCGACGCCGTACTGGTCGGTGCCGGAACCGCTCGCGCCGAGAACTACGGCGGCGTTTCGCTGTCCGCCGAAGCGAAGGCACGGCGGGTGGCCGGTGGACTCGAACCGGTTCCGACGATCGTGGTGGTGACCGCCTCCGGTTCCATCGATGCGGATTCTCGATTGGTCACCGACGCCGACGTGCAGCCGGTGGTGCTGACCTCCGCGGCGGCGGACAGCTCGACAGTGGCCGCGCTTCGTTCGGCGGGTGCGACGGTGATCGGGGTGTCCGGCGAATCGGTGTCGACCGGCGACATCGTTGCGACGCTGAGCGACCTCGGATTCCGCCGCATCCTGTGCGAGGGCGGACCGGGACTGTTCGGGCAACTCGTCTCCGACGGGGCGGCGGACGAATTGTGTCTGACGACCTCGCCGATGTTGGTCGCAGGAGAGGCGGGCCGTATCGCCCACGCAGGCGTCGCGTCCGACACGCCCATGCACCGGGCACACGTTCTGGGCGATGCGGACGGAACGCTGCTCACGCGCTGGGTTCGTCGCCCATGAGCTGCGCGCCACCCGGCAACGATCGAAAAGTCGATAGCCTCGCACGGTGACGCAGAAACGAACGTTGCTCGCCGCGGTCCTCGTCCTCGCCACGATGTGCGCGGCCTGCGGCGCCGGCCCGTCGCTCCGACCCGACGTCGCGGTGGAACAACGATCCCCCGGTCAACCGGCGGAAACCTCGGCGGACGCGCCACCGGAACCGGTCGCGCTTGCCGTTCCCGCTACCGATCTCGCCTGGACCGACTGCACCACAGCCACACTCGGCACCTTCGGGCTCACCTCCACCACCCCCGGGCTGACACTCGAATGCGCAGAGTACGAAGCAGACGTCGATGCCAGCGGGCAGATGTTCGGCACCTTCGCCGTCGGCGCGCTGCGAGCTCGGCTCGACCGAACACCCACCGATGCGGGACCGCTGGTGTTCACGTCCGGTTCGGATCGGTCCTCGATTGCCACGTTGGCCACGATGGCCGCCGGCCCGCTCGCGACGCTGCTCGAGGCCCATCCGATCGTCGCGGTGGATCGACGCGGCATCGGCCGATCCACCGCCGTCGACTGCATCGACCCGACGACCAAAACGGACGTCGACGCGCTGGGACAGTTCACCAGATCCGATGCCGACAGCGTCGACCGCGCTGTCGACGCCGGTCGTGACGCCACGATCGAGTGCACCGACACGTTGCAGCCGCAGGAGCTCGCCTTCGGAACCACTTACGCCGCCGACGATCTCGACCGTCTGCGTCAACTTTGGGGCGTGGAACAGATCGGCCTGATCGGCTCGGGCAACGGCGCGCTCACCGCGTTGGCCTACGCAGCGAAGTTTCCGGCCAACATCTCGCGCCTGATCCTGGACTCACCGGCCGGAGTGGGTGCCGACCAGATCACGTTGGCAGAGCAGCGGACACAGGGCAAGGAAGCAGCGTTCGGTGCGTTCGCGCAGCGATGCGTCGCGCTGAACTGCTCCCTCGGCCCCGACCCGACGGCCGCCGTCGCGCAGCTGCTCCGACGCGCCGCCGGTGGCGAATTCTCACCGCTGTCCACGCACGAGATTCTCGACGGCATCACCTTCGCCCTCGCCTCGACAGCAGGCGACGCGTCGTCTCGGGCCACCGGGCTCGCCGCCGCCCTGTCCTCGGCTGCCGGGTCCGACACCACCGCGTTGTCCGCCCTCGCCGAGCGAGGCCGCAACGCCTACGGCACCGACGGGCAATTCGTGTCTCGGTGCACGGACGGGCAGCAGTGGCCATCACCGCAGGGCGTTCGCGACCTGACTTCGCAGTGGACCGACCGCTATCCGATCTACGGCACCGATGCTGCACTGACGGCGTTGCTGTGCTCGTCCTGGCCGACGGCTCCGTCCACTCCCCTGCCCACCTCTCTGGACGTTCCGGTATTGGTCCTGTCCAACGCAGGCGACCCGATCGTCGGCAACGGCGGACTGTCCTCGGTCACCGGGTTGGTCGGTGCGACCGGTGCAGGCGTCGCCTCGGCTGCATGGCAGGGCAGCGGGCATCCGAGCCTGGGCGGATCGCAGTGTCTGCAGAGCGCAGCGGTGAACTACGCACGCGACACCGCGCTTCCGACCGACGGCACGGTCTGCCCCGCCTGAGTCGGTACCCGTCGCGGGGTGTCCTTCGCCGGGACGGTCACCGCCTCGGGTACCGTTCCCGGGTGTCACTTAGCTTTCTGGAGCCGCGTTCGGGGCGGACGACCGCCGAGGTAATCAAGTACGCCCTGTGGCCGATCGCCATCATGACCGTCATCCAGCGCGTGGTGATCAAGGCGGTCAACGGTGACATCACCAACGACTTCAACCCGGTGTACAGCGCTGCCCTGGCATTTCTCAACCGTCAGCCGGTGTACACCGCGAACTTCGACTCCGTCGATCCGCACTACCTGTACCAACCGAGCGCGACGATGCTGCTCTCCCCCATCGCCGTCATCGACCCCGAGCGGTCTCGTTGGCTGTTCATCCTCGCCAGCACGATCGCCATTCTCCTGGCGTTGTACATCCTGTTGCGCATCTTCGGGTTCCGGCTCGATTCGGTCGCGGCCCCCGCTCTCCTGCTGGCTGCCTTCGTCAGCGAAACCGTCACCAACACGTTGGTGTTCACCAACTTCAACGGCTTCGTTCTGCTCGGCGAGGTGGCCTTCCTCGGGTTCCTCCTTCAGCGCAAGGACCTGTCGGCAGGCGTCGCCATGGGTTTGACTCTGGCGATCAAGCCGATGCTCGCGCCGCTCCTCCTGCTCCCGCTGATGACGCGTCAGTGGAAGGTGTTCATCACCTCGATCGCCATTCCGGTCCTGATGATGGCCATCGCCTGGCCGTTGTCGGTGGATCCGATGAACTTCATCGATCGCACGCTGCCGTACCTGCTGCAGACTCGCGACTACTTCAACAGCGCGGTCGTCGGCAACGGCCGCTACTACGGTGTCCCCGAACTCCTCACCCTCGGAATACGAGCGGTACTGGGAATCATGGTTCTCATCTCGCTGTGGCTGCTCTACCGATACTGCCGCGAGGACCGTCTGTTCTTCTTCGCCACCACATCGGGGTTGATCCTCACCGCGCACTGGCTGCTGGGCTCGCTCGGCCAGATGTACTACTCGATGATGCTGTTCCCGCTGCTGATGACCGTCGTGCTGAAGAATTCGGTGCTGCGGAACTGGCCCGCCTGGCTCGCGATCTACGGGTTCATGAACTACGACCGATGGCTCTCGGGGCGCTGGATCGAAACCGGCCGGGCCTTGGACTACCTGCGCACCACCTTCGGCTGGGCACTGCTGATCGTCGTCATCTTCGGGGTCCTCGTCGCCCGCTGGTTCGCCGCACGCAGCGAAGGGCGGTTGGAGGACGGAATAGAACCCAGCTACCTACTGCCGAGCGCACCACCAGCGAAAACGGCATAGCCCGACAAAACGTATTAGCGTGTGAGCATGAGTTCAGCTACCGACAACAATTCCGCCCCGGCCGTCCAGCTCACCGATGCACAGTGGCGCGAGAAGCTGACCCCCGAGGAGTACGCGGTGCTGCGGCAGGCAGGCACCGAGCGCCCAGGAGTCGGCGAATACACCGACACCACCACCGAGGGCATCTACGAATGCCGCGCCTGCGGTGCCGAACTGTTCCGCAGCACCGAGAAGTTCGAGTCGCACTGCGGCTGGCCGTCGTTCTTCGACCCGGCCGACAGCGACGCCGTCATCCTGAAGGAGGACACCTCGCTCGGGATGCGTCGCGTCGAGGTCATCTGCCGCACCTGCCACAGCCACCTCGGCCACGTCTTCGAGGGGGAGGGCTACCCCACGCCGACCGACCAGCGGTACTGCATCAACTCGATTTCGTTGACACTCAAGCCTGCATCCTGATCGGCGCTGCTTCGTCCATACTGTGAGCATGCGCACTTTCACGTCACCAGAGCAGATCAAAGCGGCCGTCGGCGAAGACCTGGGCACCAGCGATTGGTTGCAGATCACCCAGGAACGGGTGAACACCTTCGCCGACGCCACCGGCGATCATCAGTGGATCCACGTCGACGTCGAGCGGGCGAAGAAGGAAAGCCCCTTCGGAGCACCTATCGCCCACGGATTTCTGAGCCTGTCCCTGGTGTCGATGCTCAACTGGCAGATCTACACCATCGAGAACACCAAGCTCGGAATCAACTACGGCTCCAACAAGGTTCGCTTCATCAACCCGGTGAAGGTCGGAGCCCACGTGCGTCTGCAAACCACCCTCGTCTCGGTCGAAGAGGTATCCGGCGGAGCACTGCAGATGGTGACGGCGGGAACGTTGCAGATCGAGGGCGAGGACAAGCCTGCACTCGTCGCCGAGATCATCTCTCGGGTCGTGTTCTGACCCTGGACCGAACCGGTGGATCGAACGCTGTGATCGGCGGCAACGGCTCGTCGTAGCGTTCGATCTCCACCAACACGTGTTGGCCGGTGCAGCCGCGTGCGAGCGCCGACGATCCCTCGTCTGCGGTGAGCACGTTCACGCTCCCGTGAACGCACATCGAATCGGGATCGGCCGGATCTTCGGGGTCGTACCAGGCCCCTGTGGACAACTGGACGACAGACTCGAGCAGCGCGTCGTCGACGACCACACCGGCCAGGCACGAACCGCGGTCGTTGAACACCCGCACCACGTCGCCGTCCGACACTCCCCTGGCCCCGGCCGCCGACGAGTGCATGCGTATCGGCTCGCGGCCCCGAATTTTCGAGTTCCGGCTCACCGCACCGTGATCGAGCTGACTATGCAGCCTGGTGCGCGGCTGATTGGCGATCAGGTGCAACGGAAACTGCTCGGCCCTCGGTCCGCCGAGCCACTCGGTCGGCTCGAACCACATCGGATGACCCTGGCAGTCGTCGTAGCCGAACCCGTCCACCGTCGCCGAAAAGATCTCGATTTTCCCGCTCGGGGTGCGCAACGCGTTGCCCACCGGATCGCGTCGGAAATCCTCGAAGAACGTCAGATCGTCCTCGGTCTTCATCCGAAACGAACCCTCACGCCGGAAGTTTTCGTATTCCGGAGTGTCGACGCCGTCGGCGCGTAGATATCCGCGCCACTGCTCGTACATGTGCTCGAGCCACTGCTGCGAGCTACGCCCCTCGGTGAACTGCTCGCCCACACCGAGTTTCGTCGCCAGCTCGGCGAACGTGTCGTAATCGTCGCGGGATTCGGCGAAGCGCTCAGCGGCGGGTGACATGGCGACGAGCAAGGGATCGTTGCGCGTGCAGCTCAGGTCCGATCGCTCCAACGACGTGGTCGACGGGACGACGATGTCGGCGTGCTTGGCCATCGGTGTCCAGTACGGATCGTGTACGACGACCGTGTCGGCTCTGCCGAGCGCGCGACGCAGCCGCCCGAGGTCTTGGTGGTGGTGGAACGGATTGCCGCCGGCCCAGTAGACGATCTTGATGTCGGGATAGGTCAATCGCTTACCGTCGTAATCGAATTGGGAGCCCGGGTTCAGCAGCATGTCCGAGACGGCGGCGACCGGAATGAGGTCGGGAACGGGATTGATCCCCTGCGGCAGAGTCGGCAACGGATACGGCACCGGGGCCAGACCGGGCTCGTTCATCGACCCGTACCCGTGCCCGAATCCTGCTCCCGGAACGCCTATCCCACCGAGCATCGACGCCAAGGTGACGCCCATCCACGGGGCCTGCTCGCCGTGCCGCGTCCGCTGCAGCGACCAGGTGACCGTCACCATCGTGCGTTTCGACGCCATCTCTCGGGCCAGATCCGCGATCACCGCGGCCTCGATGCCGCAGATCGTCGACGCCCACCGCGGGGTCTTGGGTGTGCCGTCCGTGCTGCCGAGCAGGTAGCGCTCGAACTCGGGGTATCCCTCGCAGTACTTCTCCAGAAACGCTGTGTCGTGCAGCTTCTCGTCGGCCAGCACGTACGCGAGTGCCAGCATCATCGCCACGTCGGTACCGGGTCGCGGCGCAATCCATCGAGCGTCGCCGCTTATGTCGTTGCGTAGCGGACTCACGGTGACGATCTGCCCACCGCGAGCCCGCATCGCGTCGAGTGAGTCGACCGTCGGATGATCGGACGTACCGCCGTGATTGATGCCGGTGTTCTTCACCGGAACTCCACCGAACGCCACCAACAATTCGGTGTGCTCGGCTATCACGTTCCAGGATGTGGAGCGCGAGAACATCTTCCAGTGCGCGCCGAGAACGTGCGGCATGATGACACCGGTCGCACCGAGTGAGTAGCTGTGCACCGATCGCGTGTAACCGCCGATGCAGTTCAGGAAGCGATGCACCTGGCTCTGCGCGTGATGGAAGCGTCCGGCACTCGCCCACCCGTACGAGCCGCCGTAGATGGCGCTGTTGCCGTATGTGCCGACAACTCTGCGCAATTCGTTGGACAGCAGGTCGGTCAACTCGTCCCACGAGACGTCGACGAACTCATCGCTGCCACGCTTGTCGGTCGGACCCGGGCCGCGCTCGAGCCAGCCTCTGCGTACCGCGGGTGAGGTAACGCGCGATCGATGGGTCACCGACCCGACGAGGTTTCCCAACACCGGGGAAGGGTTGCTGTCGGTCACCTGGGGATGGACCGCAGTGACTTCTCGTCCGTCCGACTCGGCCCGAAACATTCCCCAGTGGCCCATGTGCTGGACGCCGGCCGCTCCGGTCATCGAACCACCCCGGTCATCGAATTCCGAACGCGCTCAACGCTGCCAGCAGTGCATCCGGCCGCTGCGCCGTCGGCACCGGATCCACGAGAGCGAAGTTGCATCCGATCTCCCGCGCGGCACCGTCGGCCTCGTCGCTGTCGCCGACCATCAGCGTCCGCGACGGATCGACGCCCAGAGCGGCGACGGCGTGCCGAAAGATCTCGGGCTGCGGTTTGACGTGACCCACCTCGAACGAGAGCACGAATTCGTCGACGTACCGATCGAGACCGCGATCGACGAACGCAGGACGGATGTCGAAGGCGATGTTGCTCAACACTCCGACCCGAACCGACTCGTGCGCAAGCCTTTTCAGCACCGCTTCGGTGTCCGGATACGGCGTCCAGGAATCTGCGTCGATCACGCGTCCGTACACCGACTCGGCCTGCTGCGGGTCGCTGACCCCCGACTGTGCGAGCACGTGCAGGTACGCCTGTCGGTGCAGCGCCGGGTCGAGATCTCGGTTTCGCCAGGCGTGTCTGGTGGCGTCGTCGAACTCCACAGTCTCCCCGACCGGAGCAGTCATGCGCCGCATCAGCTCTGCAGCTCCCGCTCCGTCGACCGGAGTGCCGTCGGCGTCGTGGACGCCGTCGAACCACGAGGGCTCCTCCTCGAGCCTGAACAGCGTGCCCGAGAAGTCGAACAGGACGGCTTCGATCGCGGGTGTGCCCGTGGTCGTCACGGCAGAGATTCGACGAGCGCGTCCACCTCGACCCGAGGGCCGGTGAAGAACGGAGTCTCCTCGCGCACGTGACGCCTCGCCTCGGTGGCCCGCAGGTCACGCATCAGGTCGACGATGCGGTCGAGCTCGGGAGCCTCGAAGGCCAGAATCCACTCGTAGTCGCCGAGCGCGAACGACGGCACGGTGTTCGCCCGAACGTCCTTGTAGTCGCGTGCTGCCTTGCCGTGGTCGGCCAGCATCGTGCGACGCTCGTCGTCGGGCAGCAGGTACCAGTCGATCGAGCGGACGAACGGGTAGACGCAGATGTACGCGCCCGGATCCTCACCGGCGATGAAGGCCGGGACGTGGCTCTTGTTGAATTCGGCCGGACGGTGCAGCGCGGTGTTGCTCCACACCGGTGTGCTCGCCTTGCCCAGCGCGGTGGTGCGACGGAAATCGGAATACGTCGACTGCAGGTCCTCGATGCGCTCGGCGTGGGTCCACACCATGAAATCGGCGTCGGCGCGCATGCCGGCGATGTCGTAGACCCCGCGCACCGCGACACCCTTGTCCTCACGACCTTCGAAGAACACCTTCGCTTCCTTCGCGGCCGCGGCCCGATCCTCGCCCAGAACGCCGGGCGTGACCTTGTAGACCGAGAACATCAAGTAGCGAAGTGTCGAGTTGAGCGCTGAGTAATCGAGGCGTGCCATGGCCCTATCGTGCCACTTCGATCAGACGAGCGGCAGCGGTGGTGGCGGACGCAATACACGCCGGCACCCCGACGCCGCGCTGCCAGGCCCCGGTGACCTCGAGGCCGGGTAGGTCGGCGACCCCGGCCTCGATGGCGGCGACGCGATCGAGGTGACCCGGCGCGTACTGCGGCAGGCCCCCCGGCCAGCGCTGCACGGTCGCGGCGAGCGGCCTCACATCGATTCCGGCTACCGTCCGCAGATCGTTCGAGGCTGTCTCTATCGACTCCGCATCGGATCGGTCCGACGCCGTGGTGTCACCGAATCGGCCGAGCGAGGCCCGCAGCAGTACCGCGTCACGCTCACCGAGGTGTGGCCACTTGCGGCTCGACAGGGTGAATGCCTTGACGTCCAGGCCCGCGTCCGTGGCCACCAGGATTCCCGAATTCTGGGGTAGCTCCGTGGTCTTGGGGAACGCGAGCGCGACGACGACCGAGGATGCGAGTTCGATCTCCCGCGCGGCCTGCGACGCCGCGGGTGCCACCTCGGCGATGAGCCGACCGAGAACTGGGGCAGGGACCGCGAGCACCACTCCGTCGACGGATCCGACTCCGTCGACGAACCATCCGTCGGACTCGCGGCGGATCTCGCCGACGCCTGCTCCGAAGACCGTCCTGGCATCGGTCGCAGCGACGAGGGCATCGAGCAACACCGCATAGCCGTCGCGCAGTCCGCCGAACACCGGCCCCGGCGACGGGGTGGGCAGTGCTGCCTGCACTGCCTCGGTGAGGTTCGCCGCTCCGCCGTCCAATGCCGCAGCCAACGTAGGCAGTGCCGCGCGGACGCCGATGGAGCTCGACGAACCGGAGTACACGCCGCCGAGCAGCGGATCAACCGAACGGCTGACCACCTGGGAGCCGAATCTGGTGCCCACGAGTTCGGCCACGCTGACATCCGATCCCGCGGTCCAGGCGAAGGGCCGGGCGGTTTCGGTCTCGATGACGTGCAGGTCTTCGGGGTCCACCAGATCCCGAACGGAATCGGCGGACGACGGGATGCCCATCAGGGTGCCGGGCGGAAGCGGGTGTGTTCGACCGCCGGAGAAGACGAGCGGTCGCACCGGTGCCGGGTACACCAGCTGATCCGACAGACCGAGCTCGGCGAGCAGTGCCGGCACCTCGGGACGTCGACCGATGAAGGCCTCCGCACCGACGTCGAGGGAGTCCGTGCCGACCGCGGTGGTGCGCAGCGTGCCGCCGATGCGAGACGAGGACTCGACGAGAGTGATCTCGGCATCCGGCCCGCAGGACTGCCGAAGGCGATACGCCGCGACGAGGCCGGAGATTCCGCCGCCGACGACGGCATATCGCCGCACCGTCACAACGAATGCACCAGCGACACCACGCGCGTAAGAATGTCGGGATCGGTATCGGGAAGCACTCCGTGTCCGAGGTTGAACACATGTCCGCGCGCACCGGCCGCGACAGCGCGGTCTCCCTCGGCGGCGATGCGTCGAACTTCGGTCTCGACGGCGTCCCAACCGGCGAACAGCACCGCCGGATCGAGATTGCCCTGCAAGGCTTTGCCGTTGCCGACACGATGCACGGCGTCGTCGAGTGGAATCCGCCAGTCGACGCCGACCACATCGGCACCTGCCTCACCCATCGCCCCGAGCAACTCTCCGGTTCCGACGCCGAAGTGGATCTTCGGCACACCGGCCGAGGACACGGCCTCGAACACTCGCTGCGAGTGCGGCAGGACGTACTCGCGGTAGTCGGCGAGGGACAGCGCACCCGCCCAGGAGTCGAACACCTGCACGGCGTCGACGCCTGCGGCCAACTGAGCCTGCAGGAAGGTGATCGTCGTGGTGGCCAATGCGTCGAGCAGGGCGTGCCAGGTCGCCGGATCGGACCGCATGAGCGCTTTGGTCTTCTCGTGGTTGCGACTCGGGCCGCCTTCGACCAGATACGACGCGAGGGTGAACGGTGCACCCGCGAAACCGATGAGCGGCGTACCGGCGAGCTCGCGGGTGAGGATCCGCACCGCGTCGGCCACCGGCTCCACCTGATCGACGGTCAGGACCGGCAGAGCCGCGACGTCGGCAGCCGACCGCACCGGCTGCGCCACGACCGGTCCGGTGCCTGCGACGATGTCGAGATCGATACCGGCGGCCTTGAGCGGAACGACGATGTCCGAGAACAGGATTGCCGCGTCCACGTCATGACGGCGAACGGGTTGAAGAGTGATCTCGGCCACGAGATCGGGCCGGAAGCACGAATCCAACATGCCGATGCCTGCACGAATCTTGCGGTACTCGGGCAGCGACCTACCGGCCTGGCGCATGAACCACACCGGCCGACGCGAGGGAGTTCGACCCGCGATCGCGGCCAGGAACGGTGCGTCCGGGAGTTCCCGGCGGGCTGGGGCTGTGGCGTGCGGTTCGGCGTTCATCGGGTTCCATGCTGCCACGCGTCGGGAAAGCTCCCGCCACCAAGGGCGACACACCCACTTCGGTTGCATCACGGCTCGGCGCGCCTCCGCCTCGGGGCAACGTGACGCGTCTAACGTCCGGTGACGTGACCGAACCCCATTCCACCGCCGAACCTGCGCCGTTCCGCGCCGCCATCGACGCGATGCATCGGGCTCAGGTACACCCGGCGATCGAAATCGGTCCGATCCGGCCGCCGCAGCGTCTCGCCCCCTACAGCTACGCGATCGGTGCCGAGGTCAAGCATCCCGATTCCGAACAGGTCGACGAACAGAGCGACGGCGACGCCTTCGGCCGCCTCATTCTGCTGTATGACCCCGACGGTGCCGAGGCATGGAACGGCACCCTTCGACTGGTCGCATACATCCAGGCGGACGTCGACGAGTCCCTCGCCGACGATCCCCTGCTCCCCGAGGTCGGATGGAGTTGGCTGGTCGACGCGCTGGAGTCACGGTCGGAGCCGCTCAACGCACTCGGCGGCACGGTCACTTCGACCAGCTCGGTGCGCTACGGCGACATCGCCGGTCCACCCAAGGCCCACCAGCTCGAACTGCGCGCCTCGTGGACGGCCACGTCCGAGGACCTCTCGACGCACGTCGAGGCGTTCTGCGAGGTGCTCGCCTACGCGGCCGGTTTGCCGCCTGCGGGCATCACCACCCTCGGCCAGCGCAGTTCCAGCCGGACATAGTGGGCGGTTCTCGAACCCGCAGGGCCTAGAGTCACATCTCATGTCAGCCGAGAGTTCTCCCGAGACCACGCCGGACGACGAGGCGAACGCGCCTGTCGCCGTTCCGCTACTGGCCCCGGCTGACGGCGTACCCGACGTGGTCGACACGCCGGACGCCGTGCGCGCCGCTGCCGCTCTGCTCGCAGCAGGTCACGGCCCACTCGCCGTCGACGCCGAACGCGCCTCCGGCTTCCGCTACTCCCAGCGCGCCTACCTGCTGCAGTTCCGTCGCCGCGGCGCTGGCACGGTCCTGCTCGATCCGATCCCGGTCACCGGCGATCTCGCCCCGCTCGCCGAGGTGATCAACCCGCTCGAATGGGTATTGCACTCCGCCGATCAGGACCTACCCGGGCTCGGCGAACTCGGCCTGGTGCCTGCCACGCTGTACGACACCGAACTGGCAGGACGCCTCGCCGGATTCGATCGCGTGGGGCTCGGTGCCATCGTCGAACGCACCCTCGGACTGGCCCTGCAGAAAGGCCACGGGGCAGCCGACTGGTCCACCCGGCCGCTGCCCGACACCTGGCTGAACTATGCCGCGCTCGACGTCGAGGTTCTTCTCGAACTGCGCGACGCGATGGCCGAGGAGCTCGAACAGCAGGGCAAGACGGACTGGGCAGCGCAGGAATTCGCCCACATCCTCACGCTCGGGCCACCCAAACCCAAGACCGACAGATGGCGTCGGACGTCGGGGATCCATGCGATCAAATCTCCCCGCACCCTCGCTGCCGTTCGCGAATTGTGGACCACGCGAGACGAACTGGCAGCCAAGCGTGATGTGGCACCGAGCCGGGTACTGCCCGACTCGGCGATCGTGGCGGCGGCAACAGCGGACCCGAAATCCTCGCGGGAGCTCGAGCAACTGCCGGTCTTCGGCGGTCCCCGTCAGCGCAGATCGTCCCGATTGTGGGCCTCGGCTCTGACCCGTGCGCGGGCGCTTCCGACGTCCGAATTGCCCTCGATGGCAGCCTCGTTCGACGGCCCGCCTCCGGTCAATCGGTGGGCTCGCCGCGATCCCGACGCAGCGGCGCGACTCGCCGACGTACGAGCCGCGATGACCGAGCTCAGCGAATCGGTTGCGGTGCCGGTCGAGAATTTGTTGATGCCGGATCTGCTGCGCCGCCTGGTGTGGGATTGGCAGAATCCGGTCGATTCCGACGTGGACCCGGCCGAGCTGATCGAGGCCCGACTGGCCGACGGCGGGGCCCGACCCTGGCAGCGGACGCTGGTGGTGCCGGTACTGGCGAAGGCACTGGACCCTTCCCAAGTTACCGACGGGTAATACCGGCTACAGTAGTGGACGCGTCCGGGCACCCGGGCGAGTCGTCCGCATCTGTCGGGAGGATCGAAAAGCGTGTCTGTACCCGCGTCCACCAGCTCACAGAGGAATGTCGTCTTCGTCGACGGCATCCGTACCCCGTTCGGCAAGGCAGGCCCCAAGGGCATGTACGCCGACACTCGCGCAGACGACCTCGTCGTCAAGGCAATCCGCGAACTGCTTCGCAAGAACCCCAACCTCCCTCCCGAACGGATCGACGAGGTCGCGATCGCCGCGACTACGCAGACCGGTGACCAGGGCCTGACCATCGGACGTACGTCCGCACTGCTCGCCGGACTCCCCCGCAGCGTCCCCGGCTTCGCCATCGACCGCATGTGCGCAGGCGCGATGACCTCGGTGACCACCACCGGATCGGGCATCGGCTTCGGCCAGTACGACGTCGTCATCGCCGGTGGCGTCGAGCACATGGGCCGCCACCCGATGGGTGAAGGCGTCGACCCCAACCCGCGCTTCCTCGCCGACAAGCTCGTCGATCCCAGCGCGCTGGTCATGGGCAACACCGCCGAGAACCTGCACGACCGGTTCCCGAGCATCACCAAGGACCGCACCGACGCGTACGCCGTCGCCAGCCAGAACAAGTACGACGCCGCCAAGAAGGCCGGCTACATCGCCGACACCCTCGTGCCCGTCGCCACCAAGTCGGCCGCAGGCTGGGGCCTGGCCACCGAGGACGAGCCGCCTCGCCCCGGCACCACCATCGAAGACCTCGCCAAGCTCAAAACGCCGTTCCGGCCCGCAGGCCGCGTCACCGCAGGCAACGCCGCTGGACTCAACGACGGCGCAACCGCCGCGATTCTGGCCGGTGAGGACACCGCGCACGAGCTCGGCCTGAACATCGGAATGCGGATGGTCGGCTTCAGCTTCGCCGGCGTCGACCCGGCGGTTATGGGCATCGGACCGGTCCCCGCGACCGAAAAGCTGCTCGGCCGAACCGGATTGAGCATCGACGACATCGGCCTGTTCGAGATCAACGAGGCCTTCGCCATCCAGGTTCTCGCCTTCCTCGAGCACTACGGAATCGCCGACGACGACCCCCGCGTCAACCAGTGGGGCGGTGCCATCGCGTGCGGCCACCCCCTCGCGTCCTCGGGCGTTCGCCTGATGACGCAGCTGAGCCGCCAGTTCGCTCAGCAGCCCGACGTGCGCTACGGCCTGACGACCATGTGCATCGGTCTCGGCATGGGCGGCACCGTCATCTGGGAGAACCCCAACCACGCTGACTACTCGGGAGCAGCCAAATGAGTGATATCACCACAGCGTTCACCGACGAGGTAGTCACGAACGCATTCACCAAGATCGTCTCCGTACCGGGGCTCGAGGGCTCCATCGCCCTCGTCACGCTCGACAACGGCTTCGATCACACCAAGCCGTCGACCTTCGGTCCCGGCGGTCTGGCCAAGTTCGACGCCGCACTCGACGAGGCGTTCGCAGCGAACCCGGTGGCCATCGCCGTCACCGGCAAGCCGTTCATCTTCGCCGTCGGTGCCGACCTCAACGGTGTGCCGAACATCGAGACCAAGGACGAGGCGCTGCAGATCGGGCAGCTCGGGCACAAGGTGTTCCGTCGCCTGCGCGAGTCGACGATTCCGACGTTCGCCTTCATCAACGGTGCTGCACTCGGCGGCGGCCTCGAAGTGGGACTGCACTCGCACTACCGCACCGTCGCAGAGAACGCCGCTGCCCTCGGCCTGCCCGAGGCCTTCCTCGGCCTGGTCCCGGGATGGGGCGGAACCCAGTTGTTGCCCAACATCATCGGAGCCTCGAACGCCGTCACCGTCGTCATCGAGAACGCTCTCAACCAGAACCGCGTCCTCAAGCCGCAGCAGGCACTCGATCTCGGCATCGCCGACGCCCTCTTCGGCGGAGCCGACTTCCTCGAACAGTCCCTCGCGTGGGCTGCTCAGGTCGTCAAGGGCGAGATCGTTCCCGACCGTCCCGAGATCGACCGCGGACAGGCCTGGGACGACGCCATCGCCCGTGCCAGGGGCATCGTGGCCGGCAAGACCGGTAATTTCGCACCGGGCCCCGTCGCCGCAGTCGATCTGCTCGAGCTCGCCAAGAGCACCGACATCACCGACTCGGCCTCGCTCGACAAGGCCTTCGCGGCCGAGGACGAGGCGCTGTCGACGTTGCTGGTCAAGGACGAGCTCCGCGCCGGGCTGTACGCCTTCGATCTGGTGCAGAAGCGCGCGAAGCGTCCGGCCGGTGCACCCGACAAGTCGTTGGCGCGCAAGATCTCCGGCGTCGGCATCGTCGGTGCCGGCCTGATGGCCAGCCAGCTCGCCCTGCTGTTCGTGCGCCAGCTGAAGGTGCCGGTGATCCTCACCGACATCGATCAGGAGCGCATCGACAAGGGTGTCGGGTACGTCCACGGGGAGATCGACAAGCTGCTCGGCAAGAAGCGTCTGTCCCCCGATGCCGCGAATCGGTTGAAGGCGTTGGTGTCCGGCTCCATCGACAAGTCGGCGTTCGCGAACACCGATTTCGTCATCGAGGCCGTGTTCGAGAACCTCGACGTGAAGAAGAAGGTGTTCGCCGAGGTCGAGGAGTTCGTCTCTGCCGAAACGATCCTTGCTACCAACACGTCCTCGCTGTCGATCACCAAGATGGCTGCAGACCTGAAGCACCCCGAGCGCGTCGTGGGCTTCCACTTCTTCAACCCCGTTGCGGTCCTGCCACTGCTCGAGGTCGTCAAGGGTGAGAAGACCGACGACGCCACCCTGGCAACGGCATTCGCGACGGCCAAGACCCTCAAGAAGTCGGCCGTGTTGTCTGCGGATCTCCCCGGATTCGTCTTCAATCGTCTCGTCACACGTGCGTCCAACGAGATCATCAGCGCCATCGACGAGGGCACCCCGTTCGATGTCGCCGACGGCGCAGTGGGCGAACTCGGCATGCCGATGAGTCCGCTGACCCTGCTGGCTCTCGTCGGCCCGGCCGTGGCACTGCACACCGCGGAGACCCTCGCCGAGGCATACCCGGAGAGGTTCAAGGACTCGCCGGGATTCCGCGCTCTCGTCGAGGCGAAGAAGCCTGGTGTGTGGACCTACGGACCCGAGGGCCAGGTCGTCGATCCCGAGGTCGCCGCGCTGTGGCCGCAGGGCGATTCGCCCTCGACTGCCGAGCAGGTTCTCGACCGGACCCGTCGGGCATTCGCCGACGAAATCCGCATCATGCTCGACGAGGGAGTCGTAGCTGCAGCCGAGGACATCGATCTCTGCCTGCTGCTCGGCGGCGGCTTCGGCTTCTGGAACGGCGGCATCACCCCGTACCTGGACCGCAGCGGTGCCTCCGAGGCAGCGACCGGTCGGCGCTTCCTCGCGCCGGGTGTCGCCAGCGTCTAGTACGGCCCGCCGAGTTCGAGGTTACGGACGGATTTTCGCGTTTTTTCGTCCGTAACCTCGAACTCGGTATCGTCCGCTCGCGCTATGGTGCGATCCGATGAACAACGAACGCGGTCGGCTGATCGGGATCGCCTACCGGATGCTGGGCTCCTACAGCGACGCCGAGGACGCCGCATCCGAGGCTCTCGTTCGCTGGTACCGACTCACCGACGTCGAACGTGAAGCCATCGACGTTCCAGCGGCGTGGCTGACCCGCGTCGTGAGCCGCATCTGTCTCGACCTGCTCGGCTCTGCTCGCGCTCGCCGCGAGGACTACATCGGGCAGTGGCTGCCGGAACCCGTCCGCGGCCTCGACTCCGAGACTCCTGCCGCCGCGGACCCCGCCGACCGAGTTGCGCAGCAGGAATCGGTGACGCTGGCACTTCTCGTGGTACTCGAATCGCTCGGTCCGGCGCAACGAGTCGCATTCGTACTGCACGACGCGTTCGCCGTTCCGTTCGACGAGATCGCGACCGTTCTCGATCGATCCCCGGCTGCCTGCCGTCAACTCGCCTCTGCTGCACGAACTCACGTCCGTTCCCGTCGCCGCTCCGTTGCCGACCCCATCGAGCACGACCGCGTGGTGCGGGCTTTCGCGTCGGCCTCCGCAAGCGGGGACATCGCATCCCTGATCTCAGTGCTCGCACCCGACGTCACGTTGGTCAGCGACGGCGGCGGCCATGTATCCGCGGCCCGCAATGCCATCCTCGGATCCGATCGGGTGGCTCGCTTCGTTCGCGGCATCACTGCCAAGTCGATCGATCTCGACTGGTCGATAGAACCCGTCAACGGCCTGTCGGGCATCGTGATGCGGCGCGACGGCGCGGTGTTCGGCGTCATCGGGTTCGACGTCATCGGGTTCGACACCGCCGACTGCATGGTCGCGAGCGTCTGGATCGTGCTCAATCCGGACAAACTCCGGCACTGGGTCGCCACACACGACAGACATTCGCCTCGGCTGCGTCGTCAGAGAGTGGAGGGCCGCGCAGTGCGGTCCGCATCATCACTCGAGAATCAGGTGGAAACGCGATGAAGCTAGCCGTAGCCGGTGGAACCGGAACCGTGGGAGTGCACGTCGTCGAGGTTGCGCGGGAACGCGGACACGAGGTGGTAGTCCTGTCGCGGTCTGCCGGTGTGGATCTCGTCTCCGGATCGGGACTGCCCGACGCCCTGTCCGGCGTCGACGCGGTGATCGACGTCGCCTCGACGCAGACGATCTCGGCGAAGGAATCGACGGCGTTCTTCGCTGCCGTCACCCGTAACCTGCTGACGGCGGAAGGCGCGGCCGGAGTCCGGCACCACGTGGCGTTGTCCATCGTGGGGATAGACAAGGCCCCGTACGCGTACTACGCCGGAAAGGTGGAGCAGGAGCGCCTCGTTCGCGCTGGAGCCGTACCGTGGACGATCCTGCGAGCTACTCAGTTCCACGAGTTCGCCGCGCAGATCCGGTCGCAGACCTCGTTCGGTCCACTGACGGTCGTCCCGAGGATGGTCTCGCAACCGATCGCAGCCCGCGAGGTCGCCGAGCGACTGATCGACCTGGCGGAGCGGCCACCGGCAGGCCGAGTCGCCGATCTCGGTGGACCACGGGAAGAGCGCATGGCGAAGATGGTGCGGCGCTACGCACGAGCAATCGGTGCGCGCGGCCCGGTGCTCGAGGTGCCGCTTCCCGGCGCGTACGGCCGCGCGATGCGAGACGGAACGCTGGTCACCACACAGGATTCGGATCACGGTCTACAGACCTTCGATCAGTGGTCGGACGCCCAGGCGCGTTGAGTCGCATCTCGCCGAACTCGAAGTTGTGGACGATATTCCGGCCTTTTTCGTCCACAACTTCGAGCTCGACCGGTGGAATATCGGACAATTCGCCGTTTTCGGCGAGCCGTTTTCCACCCGCCGCGAATGCCGTGTCGATTTCGCTCCCATTGCGTCGGTGCGAGGACGATGATGGCGATCGACCACCAAGGACGCTGGTTCACCTCGAAAGCTGGGTCACGTGATGACGCAATCCACCGATCGACACACTGCCAAAGTCATCGGAGTCACCGTTGCCGCCGCTGTCGGCGGCTTCTTGTTCGGGTTCGATTCCTCCGTTGTCAACGGCGCAGTGGACTCCATTCAGGAGAACTTCGCCCTGTCGTCGTTCGTCACCGGCTTCGCCGTCGCCATCGCACTTCTCGGTTGTGCGGTCGGTGCCTGGTTCGCCGGCCGTCTCGCCGACACCTGGGGCCGGAAAAAGGTGATGCTGCTCGGTTCCGCGCTGTTCACCATCTCGTCGCTGGGGTCCGGGTTCGCGTTCAGCGTCCCGGATCTCATGCTCTGGCGTGTACTCGGCGGCCTTGGTATCGGTATCGCCTCGGTGATCGCGCCCGCGTACATCTCGGAGATTGCCCCGGCCCGCTACCGGGGTGGTTTGGCCTCGCTGCAACAGCTGGCGATCACCGTCGGAATCTTCGCCGCGCTGCTGTCGGACGCGGTGCTGCAGAACGCCGCGGGCGGACCGTCGAACGACCTGTGGTTCGGACTCGAAGCCTGGCGGTGGATGTTCTTGGTCGGCGTCGCACCGGCCCTCGTCTACGGCTTTCTCGCCACTCTGATTCCGGAGTCGCCCAGATATCTCGTCGGAAAGCACCTCGACGAAGAAGCGGCCCGCATTCTGGGAGACATCACCGGGGAAGTGGACCCGAACGAGAGGGTCAAGGAAATCCGGTTGACCCTGCGCCGGGAATCCAAGTCCTCGTTCGCCGATATCCGTGGACCGAAGTTCGGTCTGCAACCGATCGTCTGGGTCGGCATCACCATGGCGATTCTGCAGCAGTTCGTGGGAATCAACGCGATCTTCTATTACTCGACAACGTTGTGGAAGTCCGTCGGTTTCAGCGAGAATCAGTCGTTCGTCACCTCGGTGATCACCTCGGTCATCAATGTCTCGATGACATTCGTCGCCATCTTGTTCGTCGACCGATTCGGCCGACGAAATCTGCTCATGATCGGCTCGATCGGGATGTTCGTCGGTCTCGTACTGGCGGCCATCTCGTTCACTCAGGCCGTGGGCAGCGGCGACCAACTCGAATTGCCGTCGCCGTGGGGCCCGGTTGCTCTCGTCGGAGCCAACCTGTTCGTGGTCTTCTTCGCCGCGACCTGGGGTCCGATCATGTGGGTGATGCTCGGCGAGATGTTCCCCAACCGAATGCGCGCCGTCGCCCTCGGTATCAGTACCGCCGCGAACTGGATCGCCAACTTCGCCATCACACTGGCATTTCCGCCGTTGTCCGACACCATCGGACTCGGATTCATCTACTCGTTCTTCGCGTTCTTCGCGATCCTGTCTTTCTTCTTCGTCAAGTACAAGATCAAGGAGACCAAGGGAATGGAGCTCGAGGACATGGAGATCTGACATGCCGATGTTCGTCGTCCAATACACCTACACCCCCGAAACGTCCTCCGGGCGTGACGATCACCGAACCGATCACCGCGCGTGGCTGCGCGAACTCGAGCGCCGCAAGATCCTCCGATCGTCGAGCCCACTCGCCGATCACAGCGGTGCCACGATGATCGTCGAAGGCACCGACAAGGCAAGTGTGGAGCGAATGTTCGCACACGATCCCTTCGCCCTGGCCCATCTGATCGATCGCGTTCAGATCGAAGAACGTGTGGCCGGGACGTAGCAGGCCGTCGAGTCCTTGCGCAGTCCTACGGCCACCACCGCCAGAACGATCACGTAGACAACGCAATACGCGTTCCGTAGTCCGGCGTCGACGATCGGCGATACGGACTGCATGAACGTGCCGATCACCACAACATCGGCCTGTGTGCGATACCAGGCCACGAAAGGTGCAGTGGCGGCGAGCACTCCGAGGACACGCAGCGTGCGGCCGCGCCCGCTCGTTCGCGAACTCGTACACGCGTCGAGTCCGATCACCAGCAGCGGAACACACCACACCCAATGGTGGCCCCAGGAGAACGGCGAGACCATCGGGGCCGTGAGACCACACACCGTCATGGCCAGCAGTGTTCTACCCGCACGGTGAGCTCGGTACGACACCCACATCCCCGCAGCGAGGACGACCACCGCGGCCGGCAACCACACGATCACCGGCGGGTGCTCGGTTCCCCACGCCCGCGCCACCATTCCCCGAACCGACTGATTCGCGGGAGACGTGGTCGACCCCACTCGGTCCGAGGCGAGGATCGCCGAGGTCCAATAGCGCCACGCGTCGGAGGACACGACCACGAACCCGATCACCACCGTGACCAGACCGGTGCCGGCCGCCGTCCATGCCGCTCGCCACTGCCGCTGCACGATCGACATGACGATGAAGAGGCCGGGCGTCAGCTTCAGACCGGCCGCGATTCCGACGCCGACCCCCCGAAGCCGACTGCCCTCGGGCCGGCCGAGATCCCACAGCACCAACACGAGCAACAGCAGGTTGATCTGACCCAACCACAGCGACATGCGCACCGGCTCGAGCCACGAGCAGCCCAGTGCCAGAGCAGCACTTACCACTCTGGTCCGTGTGCAGTTCTCGTATCCGAGTCGTCGCCAACTCAGATGGACGACGACGTAGAGCAATACGACATTGGATATGTTCACCAGCAATCCGGCCGCGGTGTCGGACAGCAACCCCAGCGGAGCGAACAGCACAGCAGCGAACGGCGGATACGTGAACGGCAGTGTGCCGAACAGCGAGAACGAGTACAGCTCTTCGCTACTGAGCACGGTTGCACCGCCGTGTCGGTAGACGAGCGCGTCGACACCGTTGCCGAACAATCCGTACAAGGAGTCGAACGACAGCAGACGATCGTGTGCGGCGAACGCCACCACACCGATCACCGCCGTCATCGCCACGAACCACCGCGAATGCCGTCGCCCGGTCCCGTCGTTCCGGGAATCCGGTGCCGGTGTTCCATCCACGGATTCCATGGCCGCCCAGTCGGGGTCACCGTTGCGTGGAGTCGGATCGATTTCGCTGTCCGAGACGCCGGTTCTACCGTCGAAGACGAGGGTCATGAGCGAAACATGCCAGTCGTCCCGGTTTCGGCATCTACGACACACCAGTCACACAGGTCACATATTCGCAAAGAAAAACATCGAAGCCCGGAGACGACGCCGACGAACCTGCGGGCCGCAACGGCACGCGACGGTGCATTGCCGAGTTCGATTGCTCGGACTGTCGGCTACGGTGCCGGCATCCCGCGGGCCTTCGGTGTGCTGCGTCGTGCACTGGGCGACGCAACGGTGGGAACCGTCGGTTCTGTTCCTTCTCGTGATGACGGCTCCGAGAGCAGTCGCGGGCGCGGTGGCCGGACGACGCGCGTTCTACGGCGTCGACGTCCGGCGAGAGACCGTCGTCAGAGGCTCTTGACCCAGTGCGACACGCGCTGCACGACGTCCTCGCAGGTGAGGCCGAGTTCGTGGTGCAGCTGATCGCGCGATGCGTGGTCCAGGAATCGTTGTGGCACACCGAGATCGCGGCACGGGGTATCGACGCCTGCGCCACGCAGAGCCGCAGACAGTGTCGAACCGATGCCACCGTGCAGGCCACTGTCCTCGAGGGTGACCACGAGCCGGTAATCCTCGGCCAGCTTCAACAGCGACTGCGGGATCGGCAGCACCCACCTTGGGTCGACCACGGCAGCGGAGATGCCGTCGTGCTGCAGCTTCTCGGCTGCATCCATGGCCATCTGCCCGAACACTCCGACGGCCACGATCAGCACATCGCCCGTGGCACCGGACGGCTCGGTCAGCACGTCGACGATTCCGTCCAGTCTGCGCGTCGCGGGCACGGTTTCGGTCACCGCGCCCTTCGGGAAGCGCAGGGCAGTGGGTCCGTCGGACGTTGCGATGGCCTCTGCCAGTTCTTCTCGCAGGGTCTCGGCATCTCGCGGTGCCGCCACCTTCATACCGGGGACGATGCCGAGCAGAGACATGTCCCACACGCCGTTGTGGCTGGCACCGTCGGCCCCGGTGACACCGGCACGGTCCAGCACCACCGTGACCGGCAGTCCGAGCAACGCCACGTCCATCAGCAACTGATCGAACGCGCGATTGAGGAAGGTGGAGTAGATGGCGACCACGGGATGCATTCCGCCCAGCGCGAGCCCGGCCGCCGACGTCATCGCGTGCTGCTCGGCGATCCCGACGTCGAACAACCGATCGGGGAAGCGAACCCCGAACGCGGCGAGACCGGTGGGCGCGGCCATCGCTGCGGTGATCGCTACGACGTCCTCGTTCTGCTCGCCCTGCTCGATCAGTGCCGCAGAGAACACCGAGGTCCAGTCCGGAGCCGACTTGGACCGCGCCAGCCCCGTCAACGGATCGATGATCCCGGTGGCGTGCATCTGATCTGCGACGTCGTTCTCGGCGTGAACGTAGCCCATACCTTTGCGCGTCACCGCGTGGACGATGACCGGACCGCCGTATGCCTTGGCTCGGCGCAGCGCGGATTCCATTGCATGCTGGTCGTGACCGTCGACCGGACCCAGGTACTTGATGCCGAGATCGGTGAACATGACCTGCGGGCTGATGGCGTCCTTCACCCCGGCCTTCATACCGTGCAACATGGCGTAGGCAGTGGGACCGACGATCGGAATGCGACGAACGATGCGGCGACCGTTGTCCAGCACCTTCTCGTACCCGGGCTGAAGGCGAAGGGCCGCCAGATGATCGGCCAATCCCCCGATGGTCGGGGCGTACGAGCGACCGTTGTCGTTGACGACGATCACGAGGGATCGATCGCGGCCTGCGGCGATGTTGTTGAGCGCCTCCCAACACATGCCGCCGGTGAGCGCACCGTCACCGACGACAGCGACGACGTGCCGGTCGGTTTCGCCCTTGAGCGCGAAGGCTTTGGCAAGGCCGTCGGCGTAGGAGAGCGAGGCCGACGCGTGCGAGGACTCCACCCAGTCGTGCTCGCTCTCGACCCGTGACGGGTAGCCGGACAGGCCGCCCTGCTTACGGAGCGTGTCGAACAGACCCGTGCGTCCGGTCAGCATCTTGTGCACGTACGCCTGATGACCGGTGTCGAAGATGACCGGATCGTTCGGGGAGTCGAAGATGCGATGAATCGCCAACGTCAGTTCCACGACACCGAGATTGGGACCGAGGTGGCCGCCGGTAGCGGACACCTTCTCGACGAGAAACGCGCGGATCTCGCGAGCCAGTTCGGCCAGCTCCGCACTGCCGAGGTCGCGCAAGTCCTCGGGCGTCTGAATTCGAGCTAGGACACCCAACGAGATCGCTCCCTTCGGCCGGAAAACACAATGGAAATTTCAGTCTACGGAGTGACCGTGCCCTGCTGCTCCGCCCAGCGTCGTGACGCCGACAGTACCGTCGAACGTCGAGGTGCCCTGGGTCAGCCGCCCCTAACCTCGACGCTGCCGAATCGGACATCACACATACAGTGTGGCCCATGAGCAACGTGGTCGATGCCATCCTGCGCCGAGTTCACGAACTGTGCCGTGACGACACGTCCGGGCAGGTGGCGGACTACATCCCCGAACTCGCTGCCGTCACGCCGGACGGATTCGGTATCGCGCTGACGACCACGGACGGTTACGTCTACGAAGTCGGCGACACCGGACTCCCCTTCACGATCCAATCGATCTCCAAGCCGTTCACGTACGCATTGGCGCTGGCCGACCGGGGCCTGGACGTCGTGGCGAGCAAGATCGACATCGAACCGTCAGGGGAACCCTTCAACGAGATCAGCCTCGATCCCGTCACCGAGCGACCACGCAACCCGATGATCAACGCCGGTGCCATCACGTCGGCGTCGCTCATCGCCGGTCGCAGTGCCGAGGATCGATTCGAGCGCATTCGCGCCTCGTACTCGCGGTATGCGGGGAGGTCTCTGACGTTCAACGACGCCGTCTATCGGTCGGAGGCGCGCACCGGCAATCGCAACCGCGCCATCGGGTACATGCTCCGTTCGTTCGACATCATCGACCACGATCCCGATGCTGCCGTCGATCTGTACTTCCGCCAGTGCTCGATCGATGTCACCGCCGCCGACCTCGCCATGATGGCGGCCACCATGGCCAACAACGGCGTCAATCCCCGGACGCGGGAGCGTGCGCTCGCACCGGCCCTCGTCGAACGAGTGCTGTCGGTCATGACGACATGTGGGATGTACGACGGCGCAGGCGACTGGGTCGCGAGGGTCGGCCTGCCGGCCAAGAGCGGAGTCGGGGGCGGGATCCTCGCGGTTCTTCCGGGACAGATGGGCATCGCCGTCTACTCCCCGCGGCTCGACTCGCACGGCAACAGCGTGCGCGGAGTCGCCGCCTGTCGCGAACTCTCGACACGCCTCGAACTGCACTTTCTGCATGTCACTCGTGCGGCGAAGTCCTCGATCCGGCGTCGCTACGTGGTGACCGAGGCTCCGTCGCGCAAGCGGCGTTCCGACACCGAACAGGCCACTCTGGCCGCCGTGGGCGAACGCGCCCGCGTGTACGAACTGCACGGCGATCTGCTGTTCTCCGGTGCCGAGACCGCCGTTCGTGAGATCGGCGACCTGGATCGGGAACTCGATGCGCTCGTCATCGACGTGCGCGGCGTCGACGAGGTCAGTGCGATCGCCCGCACCATGTTCGAGGACCTTCGTCGGGATCTCGCCGAACACGGCTGCGTGGTGGCTCTGGTCGACCCGAGAGCGATCATGGGGCACACGACCTCGAGCCTCGACCCGTCCGATCCGGCCGGTCGGGTGTACTCGAGCCTCGGTTCGGCCGTTCAATGGGCAGAGAACCTGCTGCTGGATCGTCACTGCGCAGGCGCGCGACAGCCGGCCGTCGTCGCTATCGCAGAGCACCCGCTGCTTGCCGGGCTCTCGGCCGAACAGTTCGAGGCGGTGACGCCCTACCTGGAGAAGCGGCACTACGCGCGTGGCGACGTGATCGTTCGTCACGGTGCCCCGGCGGCAGGCCTGTTCCTGATGCTGCGCGGCGAGGTGACCTCGACGGCCGTCGCCGCCGACGGTGGCAAGCACCGCATCACGACTCTCTCCCCCGGCATGAGCTTCGGCGAGATGCCGTTGCTGATGTCGGTGCCCTTCTTGCTCGACATGGTCGCCGAGACACCGGTCGACCTCGTGGTGGTGTCGGTGGAGCACTTCCAGGCACTCACACGCGACGCACCGGAGGTCAAGCTGGCGCTGCTGGAGAATCTCGCCACCGGCGCCTACGGCCAGATGGCAGCGGTGATCAGAACGCTCGGGCGGTTCGACATCGGCATCTGACCGAATGTCGAACCGCCCGAGGCGACTGTTCTCGTGCTGTGCTCAAGCACCCAACGTGAGCATCGTGAGCACCTCGGTGGGCTGGGCCGACCCGCCTGCGGGTTCCAGCGAGAACGCGAAGTTGGTCGAGGAACCGAGACCGTCGACCACCGTTCCGGACTCCGAGGTCAGCTGATCCTCGGTCACGACGCCGGCCGAGCGAGGTGAGCCGTCCACGAACCACATCTGGTACACGCGACCGGGCGGCGGCTGTGGGACTCCGTCGAGATCGACGACGACCGCGTTCTGGGAAAGCGAGTACGACACGGTGGCCGAGCCGCCACCGGGGAACTCCGCCGACACCTGACGTGAGTCGGGCGCGGCCACGATCTGCTCCGCCTGAGACGGCTGCGCATCGTTGCCCATCGTCTGGCTGACGACCACCACTCCGCCGACGGCGACGACCACCGCGGCCGCAGCCGAGACCATCGAGTACCGCCAGGCCTTCGAGCGCTCCCGCCGATG
Organism: Rhodococcus sp. 15-725-2-2b; assembly: GCF_002259075.1. Classification (NCBI taxonomy): domain Bacteria; kingdom Bacillati; phylum Actinomycetota; class Actinomycetes; order Mycobacteriales; family Nocardiaceae; genus Rhodococcus; species Rhodococcus sp. 15-725-2-2b. The sequence goes on from NZ_NPFL01000019.1 coordinate 424,914, forward strand.
CCGGTGCAGTGGTGTGACGTTCGGTGGCAACTGGTGGACCGTGGGCTCCTGGTCGCTGACCGCGACCCGATCGAGCACCGAACGACGCAGCCGGTCGGGTGCGGGTGTCGCATCCGCCGCGGCCGCCAGGGCCAGCGTCTCGTGGATCTCGCTCACGAGAATGTCGAACTGGGCTCGCGCGGCGTCGTCGACGCGTAGGCGCTCGGCCTCGATGTCGCGTCGCTCGGCGTCGGTGGTCGCGTGGAGGGCGTAGACCTCCGCGTCGTCGAGTAGTCGCTGCCGTGACGAGTCGCTCATTGCGGGATCACCCCCAGACATGTTTTCAACTTGATCAATCCATCTCGTATGCGCGATTTGATGGTGGGAACCGCGACCCCGAGCCGCTCCGCAACTTCGCGATAGGTGTAACCGCTGTAGTAAGCCATTCGTACCGACTCGCTCTGCGTATCGGTCAGAGTTTCGAGACAGGCCACGACGGCCTCGGACTCGAGCCGCTGCGTCACCGTCTCGAGTACCTCGTCGTGCTCCGGTGTGTGGCTGACTGCGCCGTACGCGGCCTCACGATCGGTACCCGATTGCTCGCTCCGGACACGATCGACCGCGCGACGGTGCGCCAGAGTCATGATCCACGCCAGTGGACTGCCCTGGTTCGGGTCGTAATTGGGTGCCGCGCGCCAGATCTGGAGGAACACCTCCTGCGCTGTCTCCTCGCTGTACCCCGGGTCTCGAAGCACCCGCAGCACCATTCCGTAGACCCGCGACGACGTCGCGTCGTACAGCTCGGCGAACGCCGCCCGGTCGCCTTGGGCAACCGACGCCATCAACCGTCGCAGACGATCGGTTTCGTCGGCACGCAGGTTCTTGAGCTGTGGACTGGGAACAGCGCACACCGCGTCCTGTGCCGCGTAGCTATCCGAGGCATCGGGCGTCGTCCGGTCACGGCCGGCATTCGACGTTCCCGACGCATCCGACATCGGCGCGCTCATCGGAAGGTCGTCCCAACAGACGGGTTCATGATCGAGTTCATCGATCACGACACTAGTGGTCATATCGCTCTCATATCGAAACCTCCGCGTTTTCCCGCCGCAGTACATATTCGGAACAAACCGACCGGAGGATGGTTCGGGACGAAAATTCGTTTGCGCAGATGTGGACCGCATTTCATCCTTGGTGGAGAATCGGACAATCGCGGGGAATCGGGCGGCGGCCCATCGGAGGAATCGAGAGACATGGCGGCGATCGAGACACACGGTCTGGTCAAACGTTTCGGAACGAACACCGCGGTCGACGGAGTCGACCTCTCCATCCCCTCCGGTGGTGTCTACGGCGTGCTCGGGCCGAACGGGGCGGGGAAGACGACGACCATCCGGATGCTGGCCACGCTGCTTCCGATCGACGGAGGCAGCGCCCGGGTGCTCGGTCACGACGTCGCGAGCGAACCGGAGGCCGTACGCCAAAAAGTCGCTCTGACAGGGCAATTCGCGTCTCTGGACGAGGATCTCACCGGTACGGAGAACCTGGTGCTGCTCGCCCGGTTGCTCGGCTACTCCCGTCCCGCCGCCCGATCACGAGCCGAGCAGCTGCTGACGGCATTCGACATCGCCGATGCCGGACCGCGACAGGTCAAGACGTACTCCGGCGGCATGCGCCGTCGCATCGACATCGCCGCCAGCATCATCGTCACTCCCGAACTGATCTTCCTCGACGAGCCCACCACCGGACTCGACCCTCGCAGCCGAAACCACGTGTGGGAGATCGTCCGCGCCTTGGTCGCAGGCGGGACGACTGTGTTGCTGACCACACAGTATCTGGACGAGGCCGATCAATTGGCCGGGCGTGTCGCAGTCATCGATCGCGGCAAGGTCATCGCCGAGGGAACGACGGGCGAGCTGAAGGCGTCGGTGGGATCGAATTCACTGCACCTGCGAGTTCTCGAGGCGTCCCAGCGGTCGGCCGCCGCAGGGATCCTGCGAGATCTACTCGGCAGCAACGTCACCGAGGACCCGGATCCGTCCACCGTCACCGCACGGTTGAGCAACCCGGCGCAGGCCGCACCGGTCCTGCCTGCACTCGAGACCGCAGGCATCTCGATCGCGTCGTTCACGCTGGGACAGCCGAGCTTGGACGAGGTGTTTCTCGCTCTCACCGGGCACGACGCCGGTGCCACAGTCGAATCCGACCGGGAGGTTGCATCATGACCACCGAAGCCCAGCAGACGGCGCCACAGGCGTCGACGATCATCGATGTACTCGGTGCCGCCGGGCCTCGCCCGCCTCGTCCGTCGTCGTTGTCGACGTCGTTGAGCTTCGGATGGCGAGCGCTGCTCAAGATCAAGCACGTTCCCGAGCAATTGTTCGACGTGACGGCCTTTCCCATCATGTTCACGTTGCTCTTCACGTACCTGTTCGGCGGCGCACTGGCCGGGTCGACCGAGGCGTACATCCAGTTCCTGCTCCCCGGCATTCTCGTGCAGACCGTGGTGATGATCACCATGTACACCGGAGTGACGATGAACAAGGACATCGAGAAGGGCGTCTTCGATCGATTCCGTTCGCTGCCCATCTGGCGGCCGTCGCCGTTGGTCGGTGCCCTGCTCGGCGACGTCGTGCGCTACACGCTGGCTTCGGTGATCGTGCTGATCCTCGGATTGATCCTCGGTTTCCGGCCGCAGGGTGGTCTTGTCGGTGTGGTCGCGTCGATCGCTCTGCTGCTGCTGTTCTCGTTCTGCCTCTCCTGGATCTGGACCATGCTCGCGATGATCGTCCGTACCGAGGCTGCGGTGATGGGGGTGTCGATGTTCATCCTGTTTCCGCTCACGTTCGCGAGCAACATCTTCGTCGACCCCAGCACGATGCCCGGTTGGCTGCGCGCGTTCGTCGACGTCAACCCGGTCAGCTTTCTGGTCACGTCGCTGCGTGGACTGATGCAGGGCGATGTCGACACGGGCGGGCTTGGAGTGACGCTGATGCTGTGCGCGGCAATGCTGGCGGTGTTCGGGCCGATCACGATGCGCCTGTACAACCGAAAGTCCTGACGAACGCGCTGCGCTGCGCCTCGATCACGAGGCCGCGCGTGCTCGATGCCTGCGTACTGCGTCGCGATTGGAGCACACCGTTCCGCAGTACCGCTGCCTGCCCGTTCTCGAGGTGTCGGCGAAGGCGAGTGTGCAGTCTGCGGCGGCGCAGCGAGCGAGGCGAGACATCCCGCGTCCGGTCAGATGCAACGCGGTGCCGACGCTCACCAGGGCCCTGATGACCCCGCCGAGTTCGATGTTGGGGTCGCGATAGTGCATGTGCCAGCCGTCGTCGGCATGGTTGGTCAACCGTGGGTAGGCCGACGCCTGTGCCAGTAGAGCATTGAGCTCGTCGGCCCGATCGGTTTCGGTGCTCGCGTCCACCACCCGCGCCCAGTCACGCAGGAACTGGAGGGTGTCGACCAGATCGGCATCCGTGGCGATCCAGTCCGGTACAAGGCCGGCGTCCACGCAGCGTTCGCCCAGCTCGGTCGCCGACGTGGGCGGCGAATTGAGCAGGTCGATACCGAGTTTCACGGCATACTCGCCGTAAGGGTTGATGTGCACAAGACCATTACATCACGATGGACGCATGCACACCGAACACACCACACACACCTGGACCACCCACTCCACCCACGACACGAGCGAGGGGCTCGTCGGATACCAGGGCTGCCGGTGCGGTGCTCAGCGCATCGTGTCCGTTCCCATGCACACCTTCGCCCCGGTCGCCGAAGTTGCACACCGGATCTGATCGATTGCCGCAGCCCTCACCGACGAACGAAACGACCGATGCACTCGACGTGGCTGGTCGACGGAAAGGCGTCGAAAGCGCGCATGTCGTCGAGCTCGTATCCAGCAGCCCGATACAAGCTCACATCCCGTGCGAACGAGGCCGGATCGCATCCGATGTGCACCACCGAACACGGAGACCGGACGGCGACGGCATCGACGACGTCCCGTCCTGCTCCCGCGCGAGGTGGATCGAGCACCGCTACCGACACCGGATCGGTCAACGCATCGATCGAGCGCTCGACCCGACCCGGCACGAACGTGACCTGCGGCAGATCCCGCAGCGCCGAACGGCCGTCCTCGGCTGCCCGACGGGAGAACTCGACACTGGTGACCCGGCCGCTCGGACCCACCCGATCGGCCAGGGCGGCGGCGAACACCCCGACGCCTCCGTACAGATCCCACGCACCGTCACCCGACGTGGCGTCCGCCCATTCCCGCACCACATCGGTGTACACCTGCGGCGCGCCGCGGTGAGCCTGCCAGAACCCGGTGGCGTCGAGGGTCCATGCCCTGCTCGAGACGTATTCGGTCACCCGACCCGATCCGATCACGGCCTTCTCGGGCCGGGAGCGAGACGACGCTGCCCGACGCGCCGACGCTCCACGACGCCCCGGCGATCGGCGTCCGGTGGGCGAGAGTTGCGCCGGCGCGATCTCCACCACATGCCGCTCCCCGTCCCCGTCGAGCACCACCTGCAGCTCGGCACCCGGCCGCCACTGCTGATCCGACAGTCCCACGAACGCGGCAGAATCCATTTGGGGACAGGTGAGTTCGGTGACGATCGAGCTACTGCGATAGCGGTGATAGCCGGGCCTACCGCCGGCATCGACGGCGAGTCGCACTCGGGTTCGCCACCCGGTGCCGTCGCCGGACCCCGGTAGTTCCTCCACCTGCACCTCACGCTCGATTCCGGCGACGCGGCGAAGTTGTTCGGCGACGACGAACGACTTCAGTCGCCGCCCGGCATCGGCAGTGGCGTGGGAGTAGTCGCAGCAGCCCGAGCCGCCCGGTCCGGCAATGGGACAGCGCGCGTCCACTCGGTCCGGCGAGGCCGACAGAATCTCGACGGCATCGGCACGACAGAACGACCCGCCTCGATCTTCGGTCACCTTGGCCAGGACCCGTTCACCGGGCAATCCGTGACGCACGAACATCACCCGGCCGTCGTGGCGGGCCACGCAGAATCCTCCGTGCCCCGGCGCGCCCAGTTCGACCTCCAGCAGCAGCCCGAACCAGCTCTCGCTCACTTGCCCGCCGGAGGCTCGTAGCCGCGACGCGACGCACCGGGCGCATTGCCGAGCACCTCACGCTTGGCCTTCTCGGACGACCGCAGCTGCCACGGCACGCTCGTGACCATCACGCCCGGCTGGAACAGCAGGCGAGACTTCAGTCGCAACGCGCTCTGATTGTGCAGAACCTGCTCCCACCAGTGACCGACCACGTACTCGGGAATGAAGACCGTGACGACGTCCCGAGGCGAGTCGCGGCGAACCCGTTTCACGTAGTCCAGGACCGGTTTGGTGACTTCTCGGTAGGGCGACTCGACGACCTTGAGCGGCACCGAGACGTCACTGGCTTCCCACTCCCGAACCAGTGCGCGAGTATCGGCTTCGTCGACGTTGACGGTCACGGCCTCGAGGGTGTCGGGCCTGGTTGCTCGGGCGTACGCCAACGCGCGCAGGGTCGGCATGTGCAGCTTCGAGACCAACACGATCGAGTGTGTGCGGCTGGGCAGAACTCCGTCCCATTCCTCGTTCTCGAGCTCCCGCGCCACGGTGTCGTAATGCTTTCTGATCATGCGCATCAGGACGAAGATCGCCACCATCGCCACGATCGCGATCCACGCGCCGGCGGCGAACTTGGTGATCAACACGATGACCAGCACCGTTCCGGTCATGCCGAGACCGACTCCGTTGACCACCCGTGAGCGGTGCATGCGCCGCCGTTGCTCGGGATCGGTCTCGGTGGCCAACAGCCGCGTCCAGTGCCGAACCATCCCGGTCTGACTGAGGGTGAACGAGACGAACACCCCGACGATGTAGAGCTGAATGAGCTTGGTTACCTCGGCACCGAACGCGACGACGAAGACGATCGCAGCTCCGGACAGAAAAAGGATGCCGTTGCTGAAGGCAAGACGGTCGCCACGAGTGTGCAGCTGCCTCGGCAGGTACCGGTCCTGGGCCAGAACCGAACCGAGAACGGGGAAGCCGTTGAACGCGGTGTTGGCCGCAAGTACCAGGATGAGGGCCGTGACGGTCGTGATGAAGAAGAATCCAGCGGGGAATCCGCTGAACACCGCCTCCGCGAGCTGCGCGATCAACGTCTTCTGCTGGTACCCCTCCGGCGCGCCGACCAGCTGAATATCGGGATCCAGGGCGTACTTGATGCCGATCTTCTGTGCGAGCACGATGATGCCCATCAGCAATGTGATGCCGATGGCTCCGAGCAGCAACAAGGTGGTCGCGGCGTTACGCGACTTCGGCTTCTCGAATGCGGGTACCCCGTTGCTGATGGCCTCCACCCCGGTCAGCGCCGCACAACCGGAAGAGAAGGCGCGCGCGATGAGGAACGCGAATGCGATGCCGTACAGGTGCGAATCCTCGGCCTTCAGATCGAAGGTTGCCGATTCTGCATGAATGTCGTCGCCGAGAACGTAGACCCTGAACAGGCCGTACGCCAACATCAGGAACATGCCACCCATGAAGGCATACGTCGGGATCGCGAACGCAGCCCCGGACTCGCGGATGCCCCGAAGATTGACGGAGGTGACCAGGACGATGGCCACCACGGCGAACAGCACCTTGTGCTGGGCCACGAACGGAACCGCTGATCCGATGTTCGACGCCGCCGCCGAGATCGACACCGCCACGGTCAACACGTAGTCGACCAACAGTGCGCTACCGACCGTCAATCCGGCCGCGGGGCCCAGGTTTGTGGTCGCGACCTCGTAGTCGCCGCCGCCGGACGGATAAGCGTGCACGTTCTGTCGATAGCTGGCCACGACGACGGCCATCACCACGCAGACGGCGAGACCGATCCACGGGGTGAAGGCGACTGCCGAGATGCCCGCCACCGACAGCACCAGGAAAATCTCTTCCGGTGCATAGGCAACCGACGACATGGCGTCCGAGGCGAACACCGGCAACGCGATCCGCTTGGGAAGCAACGTATGACCGAGCTTGTCACTGCGGAACGGCTTACCGAGCACTAGCCGCTTGGCGGCAGTCGAGACCTTGGACACGCACAGAAGCGTAGGCCGTCCGCCTGCGGACGTCTCAACCACGCGCCCGAAACGGTGTCGGAGCGCACCCTCGGTCGATCCGTCGACGAATCCCCGATACGTTGGTGCACGCCTGCCGGTCGTGGCAGTGTCGGTCGGCAGTGGTCGACCATCGAGATCGGGACGGAGCTGGGCGTTGTACGTAGTTGTGATGGGATGTGGCCGCGTCGGCGCATCGCTGGCCGGGGCGCTCGAACGCATCGGACACGAGGTAGCGATCATCGACCGCGACGAAACAGCCTTCCTGCGCCTGGACCCCGACTTCGCCGGGCATCGCGTCGTCGGCATGGGTTTCGACCGAGATGTGTTGGTGAGCGCGGGAATCGAGAAGGCCGAGGCCTTCGCGGCCGTGTCGTCCGGCGACAACTCCAACATCATCTCCGCCCGTGTCGCACGAGAGACGTTCGGCGTCGACAAAGTGGTCGCAAGGATCTACGACGCCAAGCGCGCCGCCGTCTACGAACGGCTCGGCATCCCGACGGTCGCCACCGTCCCCTGGGCCACCGATCGTTTTCTGCACAACCTGCTGCGCGACGACCCCACCACCAAATGGCGCGATCCCTCGGGCAGCGTCGCCGTCGTCCTGCTCGACTTCCACGACGCCTGGATCGGCAAGAAGCTCTCGGTACTCGAGGACGCCACCAACTCGCGGGCCGCGTTCGTCATCCGGTTCGGCAGCGGACTGCTACCGGACAAGCGAACCGTCATCCAGGCCGGCGACGAGGTGTACGTCGCCGCCGTCTCGGGAACCGTCGCCGAAGCCATTGCGCTGGCAGGCAACCCGCCGCCCCCGGACGACTGATGCACGAGCGCACGTTCCCCACCTCCCCCATCGACCCGAACGGGAAGCCATGAAAGTCGCTATCGCCGGAGCCGGCGCAGTCGGCAGATCCATCGCACGCGAGCTGATCCGCAGCGAACACGATGTGATGCTCCTCGAACGCAAACTCGACCACGTCGATCAGGCCGCCATCCCGGAAGCGGAATGGGTGTTGGCCGACGCGTGCGAGTTGAGTCTGCTCGAAGCCGCGCACCTCGAGAATTACGACGTGGTGATCGCTGCCACCGGAGACGACAAAGCCAACCTGGTGCTCAGCCTGCTGGCCAAGACCGAGTTCGGCGTCAACCGCGTGGTGGCCCGGGTCAACGATCCGCGCAACGAATGGCTGTTCGACGCTGCCTGGGGTGTCGATGTCGCCGTGTCCACCCCGCGCATGCTCGCGTCCCTGGTCGAGGAGGCCGTATCGGTGGGCGACCTCGTTCACCTGATGACGTTCCGTAAGGGTCAGGCCAACCTCGTCGAGATCACGCTGCCGGAGAACACTCCCCTGGCGGGCAAGCCGGTCCGCAAGCTCCAATTGCCCAGGGACGCAGCGTTGGTGACGATTCTGCGCGGCGGTCGGGTGATCGTTCCCCAGCACGACGATCCGCTGGAGGGCGGCGACGAACTGCTGTTCGTCGCGGCCAAAGAGGTCGAGAACGAACTACGCGCCGCTGTCGGCCTGATCTGACGGCCGGTCCTGCTCGCGGACTTCGCTCGACGCTGCGTCGAGCGCACGATCGGCCGCACGCACGGCCCAGAGAGTGACCAACAGCGCCACTCCCGTGAGCGGCCAGCCCATGCCGATGCGGGCAACGGCGAGCCAACCCGTCTGGTCGGAGTCGTAGAGCTGGGACTGAACGATGTATCGGGCACCGAACACCGACGCCCAGGCGATCGTGGCCACGTCGTAGTACCGCACGGCCGACCGGTTGCCACGCCACGACGTTCCGTTGCCGTTGAGGTATCCCCAGATGATGCCGACCAACGGCCAGCGCGCGAGCACCGACAGCACGAACGCCGCGCCGTAGGCGAGCGAGGTGTAGATGCCGAACAGGAAGTAGCCCTTGGCATCTCCCGTCCGGTATGCGATGAATGCGCAGATTCCGACCCCGAAGAATCCCGAAATGGCGGGCTGAATCGGGCTACGACGAACCAGCCGCCACACCAACACCGCAGCGGCGACACCCAGAGCGGACCACAGAGCAGCGGCGAGACCGGCATAGCTGTTCACCGGAACGAAGACGACGACGGGCAAGGTCGAGTAGACGAGCCCGCTCAACCCGCCGAGCTGCTCGAGGACGGTGGGAGCCACCTTCTCGGCGGTCGGCGACGCGTCGGGCGCAGGTTCCGGCGTCGTCGACGGGGGCGGCACGAAATCGTCGCTGTTGGTCACGACAACGAGAGTGCCATACCGGCGACGATCAGCTGTCGTCGCGCAGTTCGTAATAGGGGTTGTAGACGATCTTGCGTCCGTCGCGCTCGCCGACGCGTCCGCGAACGAGCAGAGTCTTGCCGGGCTCGATTCCAGCGATCTTGCGTCGTCCGATCCACAGCAGCGTCACCGTGTCGGTGCCGTCGAAGAACTCGGCCTCGATGTTGGCGTTGGCCGCCTTCGAACAGGCTTCGACGCTGCGCAGTCGACCCAGCATCGTGACTTCTTCACCTCGCGAGCAATCGCACGCCCGCCGAGCCCCGGAGGCTTCGGAGGTTTCGGCCATCTCCTCGGCATCGAGTTGATCGATGTCCTCTGTCAACTTCCGCGTCAGACGGCGAAAGTATCCTGCGGCAGCGGGTGCCATTCTGTGCTCCAGCGGTGTGGGTCGTCCCCTCGTCGGGGTGGTACTTCGCCACTGTAGACCCGAAGTGTCACGCTGACCAACCGTCGTCACAGCGGTGTCGGCAGGCGTGCACAATCGTGTCGTGCACAGCCGATTCCACACCAGCACCGCGGTCGTTCTACCGGGGACGGGGTCCGATGCGCGGTTCGCCGCCGACGCGTTCTCGGCGGCATTCGACAGTGTGGGATTGACCACCGTGGCCGTCGAACCCGACCCGACCGCGGTGGTGGAAAGCTACCTGTCCGCCCTCGACGACGCAGCACATCGCCTCGGACCCGTCGTGGTCGCAGGGATATCCCTCGGGGCGGCCGTCGCGGTTCGCTGGGCTGCCGACAACGCATCGAACACCGCGGCTCTCGCACTCGCGCTGCCGGCGTGGACCGGAGACCCGGCCGGCTCCCCCGCGGCCCTGAGTGCGGAGTTCACCGCGCGATCCCTGCGCGAGCAGGGACTCGACGTCGTCACCGCGGCGATGGCAGCGTCGAGCCCGCCGTGGCTCGCGCACACTCTGCGCAGATCCTGGGCTGCCCAGTGGCCCGCCCTTCCCGGCGCGCTGGACGAGGCGGCTCGCCACCGCAGCCTCGAACTCGACGAGCTCGCTCGGGTAGAGGTACCCGCTGTCGTCGTGGGTGCGGTGGACGATGCAGTCCATCCGATCGAGGTCGCTCGACAGTGGGCTCGGGCACTGCCGAACTGCGAACTGCGCACGGTGACCCTGGACGGCATTGGAAGCGACCCGGGATGCCTCGGCCGAGCGGCCGTCGACGGTCTCGGCGAGCGGTCGGGTCAGCCGCCCAGCTGCTGAATCGCCGATCCCGACGCTCCCCGACGCGGCGCTCGGTCACGCTCGGCAGCGGTCGGCTGCGGAGCCGTTTCCTGTTGCGGCGCTGCAGATTCCGACGTCGGTACCGCAGCCCGAGGCTCCGCGGCCGGTTGCGCCGCGCTCTGCTGAGCTGCCGCCTGCTGCTGTGCGGCTGCCGCGAGCTGCTCGGCCAACACCTGCGGCAACACCACCGGTAGCGGTGTCCGAACGGGGTGCGGTTCGGTACCCCGATCCACCACTGTCTGCCGCAGGATCGTGTGTGCCAGCCGGACGAGCGGTTGGCCCTCGGCCACCGCGCCCGAGGGACCCGCCAGCACGCAGCGAACCATCCAGCGATATCCGTCGACTCCGATGAAGCGCAGGTCTGCGTTGGCCGTGACACCGAGCAGTTCGCGTCCCCACGGACCCGTCTCGACCGTCGTCTCGGCCTTGTCGTTGCGCAGAGACGTCGCCAGATCCGCTGCCACCTCACGCCACTGACCGGGCGATTTCGGTGCCGCGTAGGCCGCGATGGTGATGCGCCCGAACTGCGTGACGATGTGCACTGCCTGCGGGCTGCCTGCCTGCGACATCTCGACCTGGAGTTGCCCGCCCTCCGGCAACGGAATCAGTACCGAACCGAGGTCGAGACGCGTCGCCGCGACCGTCTCGCGATCGTCGTCGAGGTCCCCGAGGTCGTGGGGACCGTCGGCGGCCGTGTTCGCGGCCTCGATATCGTCGTCCTCGTCTTCGACGCTGTCGACGAATGGCTCCGCACCGGGCGCGGAGGCACTGCCGGCGTCGTTCTTCTTACGCCGTCCGAACATGTTCAACTCTCTTCTTCTCGGTTGCTTCCACTGTGCCTGCCCGCGGCGAACGTCGTGGCGGAACTCACTGCTCCAGACTCGCATGGCCACCGGTCGAACCGTGACCACCGGCCCCTCGAACGGTGTCGTCCAACTCGTCGACCTCGACGAAAGTCACCAGCTCGACTCGCTGCACTAGCAGTTGAGCAATACGGTCGCCTCGCTCGAGCTCGATCGGAGTGTGCAGGTCGTGATTGATCAGACAGACCTTGATCTCGCCGCGATATCCGGCATCGATGGTGCCCGGGGTGTTGACCACCGACAGACCCGATTTCGCCGCCAACCCCGATCGCGGATGCACCAGTCCGACGGTTCCGACCGGGAGAGCGATCGCGATTCCGGTCCCCACCAGGACGCGTTCGCCCGGAGCGATGGTCACTGCGGCCGTCGTTCGCAGATCGACTCCCGCATCACCCTCGTGCGCCCGTGTCGGCACCGGAAGCTCCGGATCGAGTCGGCGCACCCGGACCTCGGACAACGGATCGGAGGGCCGGCGCGGGGTGCGGGGTCGGTCGACGGACGGTTCGGTGCCGGTCTCGGTGACTTCGTCGCTCACGTCGAACGAGACTACGCTGGCCGGCTTCGGTCTCGGCGTGGCGACTACCCTGGGACTCGTGACTGCAGATCGACAGGCCGAACACGCGTCGGAGTCCGGCGACTCCACCCCCGACACGGGCTCCACCGCACCCGAGAACTCGGTGCTGTACTCCGAGCGACTGTGGGTACCGATCTGGTGGTGGGGAGCGGGCGCGGCCGTCGCTGTGTTGCTGGCTGCGGAGATCCACATGGGTGCGCCCGGCATCCGTGCCTGGCTGCCCTACGTCGTGTTGCTCCCGCTCATCGCGTGGGCGTTGTTCGCTTTCAGCAGGCTGCGCGTCGAGGTGGTCGCCGGTGCGACCGGTGCCGAGTTACGCGTCGGGTCCGCTCATCTGCCCCTCGATGTGGCGTCCAAGGCCGCCGTCGTTCCCGGGACAGCAAAAAGTGCGGCGCTGGGAAGGCAGCTCGATCCGCTGGCCTTCGTGCAGCACCGCACCTGGGTGAAACAGATGGTGATCGTGGTCCTCGACGACCCCGACGATCCGACGCCCTACTGGCTGATCAGCACCAAACGCCCCGAGGAGCTGTTGGCCGTCCTGACCGCGCACGGTGTCGAGGCGCGCTGACCTACCGGTCGCTCGACGGTCGGAGCCGTCGACACAGACCTGACCGAACCGATCAGGTCTGTGCGGAGAAGGTCACGCCGCGCAGTCGCGGCACATCAGAACACCGTTGGCGTCACTGGCCAGACGGCTGCGGTGATGGACCAGGAAGCAGCTCGAGCAGGTGAACTCGTCGGCCTGCTTGGGAACCACCCGGACCGAAAGCTCCTCACCGGACAGATCTGCACCGGGGAGCTCGAAGGACTCCGCGGTGTCGGATTCGTCCACGTCCACCACGGCGGACTGGGCCTCGTTGCGTCGGGCCTTCAATTCTTCGAGCGAGTCCTCCGACACATCGTCGGATTCTGTTCTTCTCGGTGCGTCGTAGTCGGTTGCCATTGTCCTCGTACCCCTCATCTTCGTGCGTGTGTGTGGTGAAAGCTGCCGATGTGGTCGGCTTGTGGCCGTCGGCTGTGAAGAGGGCGCTTGCTCGCTCCCACCGATGTTCGTATCTGTTCGAATCGTTCGTCGTCGCGCGGTGCCCGAAACTACACCGGGTAGTTCCCAGAACTCGCGGGTTGAAACCCGATCGAGACCTCGCTCACCTGATCGATTGGTGCACCGGCGTCCGATTCTTGAAGCACCGCGGCCGCCAGACAATAGCCGAAGCCGGTAGCAAAGCAGAAACCGAACCGCCGACGAGTCCATCACCTGGGTGCACGCCGCATCAACACCGGGATGGGCAGCTTCATTCCACCCTTCACAGAACACTTCTCGGTGCCGGTTTCGGCCTCCGAATCGGCCACCGCGCACTGGATCGAAGGAGGGTACGGCCGAGTGTGCCGCCCTCGCGCACCCCGGCCATCTACAGTAGGCACCGCGTCGGTGTGAACCGACTCTGCGAACCGGTCTCGGCGACTGCCGACGGAAAGGCGAAGATCACTGTGGTTTCTCTGATCACCGAAGGCCATTCGGTCGACGGCAAAGGTCGTCCGTTCCGTCGACGCCGTGCGTTTCCGATCATCGCGGTCTTCACGGTGCTCGCTCTCCTCGGAGTGCTGGTGTGGGTCAAGGTGTTCACCACCGCCGAGGCCACCTCGGCGACCGCCGAGTGCAATGCCCCGACCACAGCCGCCGCGACGGACGGTACCCAGCCGGTACCGCTCGGCGAGGAAGTGGACCCGTCGACCCTGCTCGACGTCGAGCCCGCCGCCCTGTCCGCATCGAAGGTCCGTGTCTTCAACGCGAACGGTGAGCGCGGACAGGCCGCTCACGTGGCCGCCCAGCTCAGCGATTACGGGTTCGCGAGCGCACCGGACGTCCAGGTCGGCAACGATCCGGTCTACGTAGACCAGAACATGCAGTGCCAGGGGCAGATTCGGTTCGGCCCGGCCGGCCTGGCGGCAGCGAGCGCGGTGTCGCTGGTCGCCCCATGCGCCGAACTCATCGAAGATGCCCGCACCGACGACTCGGTCGATCTGGCACTCGGTACTTACTTCAGCGAGATCCAGCCCAACGACGACGCCGAGGAAGTGCTGCGCACTCTGGCCGGGGCCGCACCCGGTACTCCGCCTGCCCCACTCGATGCCGATCTGCTCGCGGCAGCACGCGAATCCCGCTGCTGACGCGCCGACGGCCTGTCAGCCGGGAATCGGATCGAGGGCGCCCGCGCTGCGCAGGACGGCCACGAAGGCGTCCGCGATCCCCGGGGCCGTTGCCACCGTCACCGCACCCTGCGCACTGCTGCTGTTGGCGGCGGGCACCCTGACGATCGCGCCTGCCTCGGCGGCGATCAGCGCACCCGCCGCCCAATCCCACGGACTGAGTCCGTGTTCGAAGTGAGCGTCCACCACTCCGGACGCGACCATGCAGAGATCGAGCGCAGCCGAACCGATCCGGCGTATGTCTCGCACCTGAGGCAGCAGTTCGGCGATGATCGCGCCCTGCACCGCTCGACGCCCTGATCCGTAGCCGAATCCGGTGGCCAACAACGTCATCGACACGTCGGTCACACCGGAACAGCGCAGCTGCTCCTGCGTACCGTCGGCCCTCTCCACCGTCGCCCCACGCCCGAGAGCGGCCGAGTAGACGAGCCCGCGGGCAACATCGATCACGGCCCCGGCAACACTGACACCGTCGATCTGGACCGCGACCGAGACCGCGTACGCCGGAATTCCGTACATGAAGTTGACGGTTCCGTCGATCGGGTCCAGCACCCAGCGCACACCGTCGAGCGAGTCGTCGTCGCTGCCTTCCTCCTCTCCGAGAATCGCATCCTCCGGCCGCAGCCGCGCCAGCATCTCGCGCAGGACGCGCTCGGTCTCGGTGTCCACGACGGTCACCGGATCGGTCGGCGTGCTCTTGGAGTGCACCGCGCCGTCACCCTCGCTCGAATCGCCGCCGAAGACCTCCGGGCGGCGCCGTCCGACATGCTCGGCGGCTCGCGTCGCGACCCGTACGGCGACCTCGCGCAGCGCATCGACCTCGCGCGTGTTCGATCCCTCGGCTGCCACCTGCTCTTCCGGCAATCGTGTACTGGCGGTGTCGGTCTGCGATCGGTCTGGTGTCGGCACGCGTACATCGCAACACACACCGACCTCCGAGCACCACCGCAGCGACCGCCGATGACGTCAGCGTCCCGCGAGCGCCGAAACGCACTATTGTTCGGAGGCGACGGCATCACACGGATTCGATCACGCCAGGAGCGGCATCCTCATGACACAGGCAGGTTCGGACAACACCACCGCTGCGGCAGCGCGCCACGGATTCGGCGTGGACGTGGGCGGCAGCGGCATCAAGGGCGGAATCGTGGACCTGAGCACCGGAGAGCTCGTCGGCGACCGCCACAAGATCGAGACGCCGCAACCGTCGACCCCCGATGCCGTCGCGCGCACCGTCGCCGAGATCGTCGCGCACTTCGAATGGACCGGCCCGGTGGGCGTGACGTTGCCCGCCGTGGTGACCGGCGGTGTCGCTCGCTCGGCCGCCAACATCGACAAGTCCTGGATCGACACCGACGCCCGCGCGTTGTTCGCGAAAGCCATCGGCACCGACAACGTCACCGTGCTCAACGATGCGGATGCGGCCGGAGTGGCCGAGGACAAGTACGGCGGCGGCAAGGGCAAGGACGGAGTCGTCGTGCTGTTGACGTTCGGCACGGGGATCGGTTCGGCCGTCCTGCACAACGGGGTTCTGCTTCCCAACACCGAATTCGGCCACATGGAGATCGACGGCAAGGAAGCCGAGCATCGTGCGGCGTCGTCGGTGAAGGAGAACCAGGGACTGTCCTACAAGGAGTGGGCCAAGGAGGTCTCGAAGGTTCTCGAGACGTTCGAGGCGCTGTTGTGGCCGGATCTGTTCATCGCAGGCGGCGGCATCAGCCGCAAGAGCGAGAAGTGGATTCCGCACCTGACCAATCGCACGCCCGTGGTTCCGGCAACCCTGCTGAACACTGCCGGGATCGTCGGTGCCGCTCTCGCAGCGGACTCCGCCGTACCGTCCGCCGAGACCGGTACGTCCGCGGGATCGGCACACTGACACGCGGGTTGCCACCTGCATAGGGCAAGGGTCGGTAACAAACTCCTGAGAGGTCGTTACAATGGTGTGTGCCGGTACGCAGCCGGCCGAATCCGAAGACCTCTCCGCCGGAAACAACTCTGGCGTGACGCCGCACGACTTCGTCACGAAAGGGCGTACGTGGCAGCCACCGATATCCGTCAGACCGTAGATTCCGAAACCGAGTCTGCGACACCTGCACCTGCTGTCAAGGCACCCGCTGCGAAGGCACCGGCAAAGAAGGCTCCCGCCAAGCGCGCCGCAGCCAAGAAGGCACCGGCGAAGAAGGCCGCAGCAAAGAAGACAGCAGCCGCACCGGCATCCGGGGACGACGCCGACGAGAGCACTCCCGGCATCGAGGACATCGACATCTCCGAGGGCGACCTCGCCGCTGCCGCCAACGATGTCGTCGAGGTGGTCGCTGCAGGTGACGACACCGAGGAGGACGTCACCGCCGAGCCGACCGCCGAGGACAAGGCATCCGGTGATTTCGTCTGGGACGAAGAAGAGTCCGAGGCACTGCGCCAGGCCCGTAAGGACGCCGAGCTCACCGCGTCCGCCGACTCCGTCCGCGCCTACCTCAAGCAGATCGGCAAGGTCGCGCTCCTCAACGCAGAGGAGGAAGTCGAACTGGCCAAGCGCATCGAGGCCGGCCTGTTCGCGGTCGAGAAGATGCGCGAGTCCGCGGAGAAGGGCGAGAAGCTCCCCGTTGCGCAGCGCCGCGACATGACGTGGATCTGCCGTGACGGTAATCGCGCCAAGAATCACCTCCTCGAGGCGAACCTTCGTCTCGTCGTCTCCCTCGCCAAGCGCTACACCGGTCGTGGCATGGCTTTCCTGGACCTCATTCAGGAAGGCAACCTCGGTCTGATCCGCGCGGTCGAGAAGTTCGACTACACGAAGGGCTACAAGTTCTCGACGTACGCCACGTGGTGGATCCGACAGGCGATCACCCGGGCCATGGCCGACCAGGCCCGCACCATCCGTATTCCGGTGCACATGGTCGAGGTCATCAACAAGCTCGGTCGTATCCAGCGCGAGCTGCTCCAGGATCTGGGCCGCGAACCCACCCCTGAAGAGCTGGCGAAGGAAATGGACATCACGCCGGAGAAGGTGCTGGAGATCCAGCAGTACGCGCGTGAGCCGATCTCGCTCGACCAGACCATCGGTGACGAGGGCGACAGCCAACTCGGCGACTTCATCGAGGATTCCGAAGCGGTCGTCGCCGTGGACGCCGTGTCGTTCACGCTGCTCCAGGATCAGCTGCAGTCGGTTCTCGAGACGCTGTCCGAGCGCGAGGCGGGCGTGGTTCGACTGCGATTCGGCCTCACCGACGGTCAGCCCCGCACGCTCGACGAGATCGGTCAGGTCTACGGTGTCACACGCGAGCGGATCCGTCAGATCGAGTCCAAGACGATGTCCAAGCTGCGGCACCCGTCGCGTTCTCAGGTACTGCGCGACTACCTGGACTGATTCGTTCGCTCCACCTCCAACAACGACCGCCGATCACGTGATCGGCGGTCGTTGTTCTGTGCGCGGGCGTCACACCTGCGGCACCCCGAACGTTCCGTCCGGCCCCGGCCGATAGTCGAGCACTGCCGTGACGGCCGCGATCGGAAGCGGTCCGTACAGGTGCGGAAAGCGCATGGACTCCGGATCGGACGGTACCCCCGGTTCCCACCGAACGGGTGCAGTCAGACGAGTCGGATCGACACGCAGCAGAACCAGATCCGTGCGGCCCGGGAAGAGCCGGTTCGCCGGCAAGTGCACTTGCTCGGGTGTGGACAGATGCACGAAGCCCACGGATTCGTACGAGTCCGGGGTGTAGTCGGCCCGACCACGCATCGCGAGCCACTCCCCTGCCGTACAGATGTGAACGAGGTCGTCCTGCTTGCTGGTCACATGTCCATTCTGCCGTGTCGTGCGCGGGTCAGGGCGGCGGAATGTCGGCAACGCCCCGATCTCTTCGGGTCGGCAGCCCACCGACCACGACTGCCACGATGACGGCCAGGATTCCGAGAGCCTCGTACGTCGTCGGAATCTGAGTCAGCACCACGGCACCGACCACCGTCGCCGTTGCCGGAAGCAGAGCCAGCAACAACGCGAAGCGGGCCCGGCCCACTCGCACCAAGACGTACTGATCGAGAACGTAGGGAACCACACTCGACAACAGCCCGACGCCCAAACCGAGAACCCAGATCCGCCAGTCTCCCAACGCATTCGGGTGCGCGACCGCGAACGGCCCGAACAAGGGAACGGCCAGGAGCACGGACGCGATTGCGAAACCGGCAGCCATGTCGTCGAGTCCCTGGCCTGCGTCGGCAACCGACTTGCCCAGCACGATGTAGGCAGCCCACAGCGCCGCCGAGCCCAGCGCGAACGCGATCCCGACCAACCCCACCTCGCCGCCCTCGAACTGCGCAGAGGCGATGGCTCCGACGCCGGCCACCACCAGCAGCAGCGCGCACACGTCGGCAGGCCTTCTGGACCCGGCAGCGGCGACCGCGATCGGCCCGAGAAACTCGATGGCCACGGCCGCGCCGAGCGGCAACCTGGCGATCGCCTCGTAGAACATCGCGTTCATGCCGATCGTCGCACCGCCGAACGCGGCGGCCGTGATTGCCCGACGCACGGTCCATGCGCCGGCACCGGCCCGACGCCGCCACGGGCGCCGCCAGAGCACCAACACCAGCGCCGCACCGAACCCGCGCAGCCACGCCACCGCGGCCGGATCGACGGTGTCGAACAGGAACACACCGATCGCCGCACCGACGTACATGCACAGCGCACCGATCACGAACAGCGAGGGGATACCCAGCTTCGATGCGCCGGAGAGCGAAGTAGAAGTCGAAGCCACACCGGCGACCCTACTGCCGCGGCACGGGCGGACTCCGATCAGCTGTCAGCGAACACCGTCGACGGCGTTCCTGCTCGTGAACGATGTTTCGTGTTAGTGACAACACAAAGAAACGCGCTCGGGAACAACGCATGACCGCCATACGTCTGACAGAGTGAACGGACCGCGCCATACCGACGCGGCGGACCGGCCCCAGGCGAACGGGACAACCCGCAAGCCAGTACGGAGGAGTCATGCCCGGAACATTGACCAGCCCACAATTGACAGCAGCGGACCGGTGCGACCGGTGCGGTGCAGGGGCTCGCGCGCGTGTCGTGCTCTCGACCGGTGGAGAACTTCTCTTCTGCGGTCACCACGCCACCGAGCACGAAGCCCGTTTGCGTGAAGTGAACGCAACGGTGATGACCGAATCGGACTCCACGGTGTAACCCACCTTTTGTGTCGGGGGAAAACAGGTTCGCCACGATCGACGAACACAACGACGAAGACGGACGGTCACCAGACCGTCCGTCTTTTTCGTGCCCGGACCCGCCGGGGATCTCTACATCTTCCGCAACTGCGCGATTCGCTCACCCAACTGATCCGCCGACGCCATCGCCGTCGGCGGGCCACCGCAGATTCGTCGCAGATCGCCGTGAATCACCCCGTGCGGCTTCCCCGTGCGGTGGTGGTACACCGCAACCAAACTGTTCAGTTCACGCCGCAGACCGGCCAACTGGCCCGCACTGGTGGCCCTGTCGTTGACGACGGCAGGTGCCGGAACCGCCGGCCCGGCGGCCGGCTTGTCGATCTGTTCCTGTTGGCGCTGGCGCAGCAGGTCGCGCATCTGCGTCGCGTCGAGCAAACCGGGCAGACCGAGATAATCGGCTTCCTCGTCGCTGCCCGAGAACGTCGCGGTACCGAACGACGAACCGTCGTAGATCACCTGGTCCAGTTCCGCATCCGCGCCCAGCGAGGTGTACGCCTTCTCCTCCTCGCCCAGCTCGTCCTTCTGCTTGTTGGCGTCGGCCAGCAACTCGTCGTCGAAGCCGTCCTTCTCCCGATGCGGCTTGCCGAGGATGTGATCGCGTTGCGCCTCGAGCTGCGACGCGAGATCCAGCAGCACCGGTACCGACGGCAGGAAGACGCTCGCCGTCTCACCCTTGCGCCGAGACCGCACGAATCGGCCGATGGCCTGCGCGAAGTACAGCGGGGTCGACGCACTCGTCGCGTAGACACCGACGGCCAGACGCGGAACGTCGACGCCCTCGGACACCATGCGGACGGCAACCATCCACCGCTGGTCGCTCTTGCCGAACTCGGCGATGCGAGCAGAGGACGTGGGGTCGTCCGAGAGCACGATCGCAGGCGTCTCCCCCGTGATCACCTCGATCAGTTTCGCGTAGGCCCGCGCCACCGTCTGATCGGTCGCGATGACCAGACCGCCGGCATCGGGCATGCCGCCTGCGCGCAGTTGCGCGAGCCGGGTGTTGGCCGCCAACAGCACCGCAGGCATCCAGTCGCCCTGCGGATCCAGCGCGGTGCGCCATGCCCGCGCGGTCTGTTCGGCATTGAGCGGCTCACCCAGCCGAGCGGTGTATTCCTCGCCTGCACTGTCCCGCCAGCGCGCCTCACCGGAGTACGCGAGGAACACGACCGGACGGACGACGCCGTCCGCGAGAGCATCGGAGTAGCCGTACGCGTGATCGGCCTTGGACCGCATCAACCCGTCCTGATCGGGTTCGTAGTTGACGAACGGGATGGGACTGTCGTCGCTACGGAACGGCGTACCGGTCAGTGCGAGACGTCGGGTGGCGTCTCCGAACGCTTCGCGAATTCCCTCACCCCAGCTCTTCGCGTCGCCGCCGTGGTGGATCTCGTCGAGAATCACGAGGGTCTTGCGTGATTCGGTGCGCACTCGATGCTTGAACGGGTGCGAGGCGATCTGCGCATACGTCACGACCACGCCGTGATAGTCGCTCGACGTCTGACCGGTCGAGTTCGAGAAGCGCGAGTCCAAGGCGATTCCGACCCTGGCGGCCGACTCCGCCCACTGGTGCTTGAGGTGTTCGGTGGGCGCAACGACCGTCACCTGGTCGACGGTGCGATGCGCGAGCAGCTCCGCGGCCACCCGGAGGGCGAAGGTCGTCTTGCCTGCGCCGGGCGTCGCGACCGCGAGGAAATCCTTGGGCGAGGCGACGAGATACTTCGTCAACGCCCGTCGCTGCCACGCACGCAGCGGTGCGCCCCCGATCGCGGGAGCGGCAGTCTGCTCGGTGGACGGTGGTGTGGGATCGAACATGTCAGCGCTCACTGGCCGCCGGTTCCTGGCATCGATGTAAATTCCTCGCGCTCTCGGTAGCCCTGCAGTGTCCGCGGAGGAGCCTATCGCTCCGCACCGACCGATCCCACATCGCTGGGGTGAGTCGGATGCGACACGGCGAGTCGGCTGTTAGGCGAAGTCGCCTGTCGTCAGGAATGCTGGAGGAACCATGAGCGAGTCTGCAGGCGGAACTCCACCACCGGAACGGTTGTCGGCGAGAAGGCCGATACACGCCGCGTGGAAAGTGACTCTGCGCACTCTGAGCAAGGCGTGGGACGACTCGATCTTCAGCAAGGCCGCAACGGCCGCGTTCTGGCAGACGCTGTCGCTGCCACCGCTGTTGCTCGGCGTGCTGGGCAGCCTGGGACTCGTCGGCGGATGGTTCGGACCCAACACCGTCGAGATCATCGAGTCCAAGATCATCACGTTCAGCAACACCCTCTTCAGCGGTAGCGTCGTGGACCAGATCATCGCTCCGACGGTCAAGGACGTTCTCGCCCAGGGCAGCGGGGAGATCGTGTCCGTCGGCTTCCTGCTCTCGTTGTGGGCCGGGTCCTCTGCGATCTCGACGTTCGTCGACTCCATCGTCGAAGCGCACGGTCAGGCCGACGCACGACATCCCGTCTGGCAGAGGTTCTTCGCGCTGCTTCTCTACGTGGGTTTCCTGGTGATCGCGGTCTTCGTGCTTCCGCTCGTCGCACTCGGACCGGTGTACGTGCAGCAGATCCTGCCCGACTCGTGGATCACCGTGGGCAGCGAGGTCATCGACTTCTTCTACTATCCGGCCGTCGGGCTCCTGCTGATAATAGGTTTGACCACGCTGTACAAGGTGGCCCTGCACACCTCGTTGCCCTGGCATCGCCTCCTCGGCGGAGCTCTGCTGGCCGGGGTGTTCTTCATGATTGCGAGCGCGGTACTACGCCGGTACCTCGGCTGGGTGACGAGCACCGGATACACCTACGGCGCGCTGGCGACGCCCATCGCGTTCCTGCTGTTCACGTTCTTCCTCGGCTTCGCCGTCGTTCTCGGTGCCGAGTTCAACGCAACGATCCAGGAGTTCTGGCCCGCCCGGGCGACACGAATGGACCAGATGCGGGAGTGGATCGCGGCGCAGGCCGCCACCGACGACAAGTCGTCGGGACCGGTGACCGCCGTCGCCCGACGGCTGGCCACGGGGCCGATCAAACTGACCGGCGACCGAGCCCGTTCGGATCGACCGGAACCGACCCAGGACCGGCACCCGGGCGACGGTGCTCAGTCGCCTTTCTTGAGACCCTCGTAGACCTTCTTGCAGTCCGGGCACACCGGTGATCCGGGCTTCGCGGACTTGGTGACGGGAAACACCTCACCGCACAGCGCGACGACGTGTGTACCCATCACCGCGCTCTCGGCGATCTTGTTCTTCTTCACGTAGTGGAAGAACTTCGGCCGGTCGTCATCGGTGGTTTCGTCCGGTGCGATATCGGGACGGTCCTTCGTCTGAGTGCTCATGAACACAGATTAATCCGTGCATCCATAGCATGGGGTAACCGGTTCCACAGCTCGTCGTATGCATTCTGTGAGCAGTAGTGCCACAGTGGAGGCATGACGAGAACCCCAGGGTTCGACGGAAGCGCGTACAGCGACTCGCCGGATGGGCCCGTCCTGATCACCGAGGCGCAGCAATCGGTCGAGGAGCAGCACAAAGCTCGCGTCCGCAAATACATGTTCATCATGTCGTTCCGCATCCCGGCGCTGGTGTTGGCTGCCATCGCGTACGGGATGTGGATGAATCCGTGGATCTCCATGGCGATAGTCGGAGCGTCCATTCCACTGCCGTGGATGGCGGTGCTGATCGCCAACGATCGGCCGCCCCGCACCAAGGACGAGATGAGCCGATACGACTACCGGACCGTGGACAGGCCGCAACTGGAATCGAGCAACCACCGCGTGATCGAACCGGGCGACGACTGACGTCCCGGCCGTCGCCGGTGCGACACTTGCGTCGTGACTGCACCGAATCCCACGTCCCCGCTCACCGTCGCCTGCTCCGGTCTTCGTGAGGCCTTCGAGCGGGCGGGATACGACGCCGACGGCGTACTGACACTGCTCGGCGAAGACGCCCACGCTGCCCTCGGTCGCAGCGAACCGGTGCCGGTACGTGATGCCAGTCGGGACGGGGGTGCGCTGGGTGTTCTGGTACGCCTGTTCCTTCTCGTCGACGACTGTCCCGAGTCCGACGTCGCCGACGCCATCGCGCCACTGACGGTCGCCGACGCCGTCGCAGCCGGAATTCTCTCCCGGTCGGGATCGACGGTGCGGACGCTCCTCGACATTCGGCCTCTCGACGCCGGCCACGGGACTCGGTGGATCGTCTCGGATCCCGACGGCAGCATGCGTGCCGCCGAGACCGCTCCCGATCACGTGCTGGGCGTCGGACAGGCTTCCCTGTCTCTGTTGCGCGGCACGCCCACGTCCCCGGCGACCAGTGTTCTCGACGTCGGTACCGGCTGCGGCGTCCAGGCCGTACACGCCTGCGGCTACGCAGAGCAGGTGACCGCGACCGACATCAGTCCGCGATCGATGGACCTCGCTGCGGCGACGATGGCGCTCAACAACCTCGACGTCGAGTTGCTGCACGGTTCCTGGTTCGAGCCCGTCGCCGGGCGTCGGTTCGATCGCATCGTCGCCAACCCGCCCTTCGTCGTCGGCCGCGCCGAAGTGCAGCACTCGTACCGCGATTCCGGCCTCGACCTCGACGGAGCGAGCGCTCTGATGATCGGCCGAGCCCCGGACCACCTGACGCTCGGCGGTACCGCGGCGATCCTGGCGTCCTGGGTGCACGTCCGCGGCGAGGACTGGCGCGCGCGGGTGGCGTCGTGGCTGCCTGCGCACGGCATCGACGCCTGGGTCGTCGAGCGTGACGTCGCCGATCCCGCGCTCTACGTGGGCACGTGGATGCGCGACGGCGGACTCGATCCACGCGATCCCGACGCGGCCGCGGTGGCACAGTCCTGGCTCGATCACTTCGCCGCCGCCGACGTGGAAGGAATCGGTTTCGGGTTCGTGTATCTCCGCAGGACGGACGAGCCGACCGATCTTCTCGCGGAGGAACTCACCCATGGCTTCTCCGACCCGCTCGGCAACGAATCGATCGAGTACTTCGCGCGGCTGGACTGGCTGCGGGAGCACGACATTCTCGACTCGGTGCTCACCGTCGACCCGAACACCGCGCTCGAACGCGTCTACCTTCCCGGCGAGGAGGGCTGGGCCGAAGTGGCGGTGCGGGTCCATCGCGGGAACGGCCCGCAGTGGCAACACGACATCGACGAACTCGGTGCGGCTCTGCTCGCCGGGCTGCGACCCGACGGTCTACCGGTCGGTGAACTGGTGGAATTGCTCGCTGCTGCGCACGGCGAGGACGCCGAGGAACTGGCAGTGCATGCGGTGACGATGATGCAGGGTCTCGTCCGGCACGGGTTGGTTGTGCCGGCTCGATGAGTCGCCGACATCGACCCGGGAGAGCGCGCGTTCCCGGCGGCTTCACTTCTCAGCAACTTCTCAGGACGAACATGAAGTAATCCCTGGTCACGCGGGTATCCACGGGATCGGCGTGGGAACTTATCGGAGTCTCCCAAGCGTTGAGCCTTGTGAGACACCACCGACCAGGAGGCAAGTCATGACCAGCCCCAGCACCACGATTCGTCCGCGGCCCACCGATGCCGATCTGGACGCTCAGAGCCCAGCAGCCGATCTCGTTCGCGTGTACCTCAACGGCATCGGCCGCACCGCATTGCTGACGGCTGCCGAAGAGGTCGATCTGGCCAAGAGGATCGAGGCCGGTCTCTACGCGAAGCAGGTTCTCGAGAACACGAAGCGACTGAGCGCGGTCAAGAAGCGCAACCTCGCCATCATCGTTCGCGACGGAAGTGCTGCGCGTAGCCACCTGCTCGAAGCGAACCTTCGCCTGGTCGTGTCTCTCGCCAAGCGGTACACCGGTCGCGGTATGCCCCTGCTCGACCTGATCCAGGAGGGCAACCTCGGACTCATCCGCGCGATGGAGAAGTTCGACTACGCCAAGGGCTTCAAGTTCTCGACCTACGCGACGTGGTGGATTCGTCAGGCCATCACCCGCGGCATGGCAGATCAGAGCCGTACGATCCGGCTGCCAGTCCACCTGGTCGAACAGGTCAACAAGTTGGCCAGGATCAAGCGTGAGCTGCATCAGCAACTCGGCCGCGAGGCAACGGACGAGGAACTGTCGAGCGAATCGGGCATCGCGGTGGAGAAGATCGCGGACCTGCTCGACCACAGCCGTGACCCGGTCAGCCTGGACATGCCGGTCGGCAGCGACGAGGAAGCGCCTCTCGGCGACTTCATCGAGGATTCCGAGGCGACGTCCGCCGAGAACGCCGTCATCGCCGGCCTGTTGCACAGCGACGTCCGTGTGGTCCTCGGAACTCTCGACGAGCGAGAGCAGCAGGTCATCCGTCTGCGCTACGGCCTGGACGACGGACAGCCCCGCACCCTCGATCAGATCGGCAAGCTCTTCGGGCTCTCCCGCGAGCGTGTCCGCCAGATCGAGCGCGAGGTGATGGTCAAGCTTCGGCAGGGCGACCGCGCCGAGAAGCTTCGGTCCTACGCCAGCTGAGCACAGCCACCGACCGGTGGAGCAGCGGTGACCGTCCCCGTTCGCTCCACCTCACGCGGTAGCCGGGCCGACGTTCTCTCCCCCCCCCCCCCCCCCCCCTCCCCTCCGCCGCCCCTTTTTTTTGTCCCCCCCCCCCCGCGGAGGGGGCGGCGCCCCCCACACGCCCTTGGGGGG